>CAYNXM010000317.1:0-8885 GCA_964401105.1 uncultured Lyngbya sp.
GCGCCATTGGATCAAGTGAAGGAATACATCAAACAACAATCAGGGGGTCGTAATTGAATCGAGTGATTGAGGGGGTCAATAATCCCCACCTTAAAGTATGTTGGGGAATTTCGACCCCCTCAAACTCCCCCTTTCGTTAAATGGGTCAAAACCTTTGAACCTCTGCCAGATTGCTTGACTAAAAAAGTAACAATTTACAAAAAAGCAGGGGATTGGTATATCAGCTTTTCAATTGAGCGGGAATTTGAAGCGACACCTAAAACCCGAGAACGTGTTGGTGTAGACTTTGGGATCAAAACACTGGCTGTCTTGAGTGATGGTGTGGAGTTCCTGGGATTAAAGCCTTACCGTAATACTCAAAAGAAACTGGCAAGAGTTCAGAGAAAATTAGCTAAAAAGGTTAAAGGTTCAAAGAATTACTCAAGAGCTTTGCTTCACCTCCAAAGACTTCACCGCCGGGTAGCTAATCTGAGAAAAGATAGTATACACAAAATGACAACTTATATTGCCAAGAACCACGGCACTGTTGTCATAGAAGATTTAAGCGTCTCAGGAATGATGGCTAACCACAAGTTAGCTAAAGCTATCGGTGATTTAGGACTATATGAAGCCCGACGGCAATTGACCTATAAATGTGTTCGCTACGGTTCAAAGTTAGTGATTGCAGACAGGTTCTTCCCTTCTAGTCAACGCGGAATGCGCCGGGCTTGCAAGCCGGAATCGATTCCGGCTTGTTCCCGGCTCTGTTCTAACTGTGGTCATCAACAGTCAATGCCTTTATCGCAAAGGATTTATGAATGTAATTGCTGCGGGAACAAAATCGACCGGGATTGGAATGCTAGCGCGAACCTAGAAGCTTATAACGAGTACGGCTCGACTCGTAAGCCTGTGGAGGGTTAACCGCTCCGATGCCCCCGTTGAAGCAGGAAATAAACACGCAAAGTATCTCAATGTGGCGCTTTGTACACGTTTTATGGAGCAGGTTTCAGCAAGGCAGGAAAAGGCTATAACTCCCTTTGGTTTCAAAGCATTGTGCCATCGACAAAGTAATGCGGGAATATCTGTCAAATAGACAATTGCAGATGAACAGAGAATTGCATCAAATTGGCTCTGTTGCAACTGTTGTTGATCTGCGTCTACCTGCTCAAATTTAATATTTGTCAGTCCTCTTGCCTTAACTTTCTGTTGGGCTTGCTGCAACATCCCGCAAGCAAAGTCTGTCCCTAAAACCCTGCCAGTAGGCCCGACAATTTCAGCCGCAGCAATAGCAGCCAGACCTGTCCCGGTCGCGATATCTAGAACAGACTGACCCGGTTGTAATTTTACCAACTCTACTAATTGAATGGCAGCTCGTTTATGAAATTCATTCTCGTAGTTTGGGCGGTTATTAAAGTCATTGAGAACTTGCTGTTTATCAGCACTGAAGGATGAGTCAGTCAGATCAAGTTATTGAATTAAAATGATCTCTAAGTTGCATAATTTTTTCTAAGATATTATCAGTATCGAAGTGATCCTCAATTTCGTCTGGCATCCAATCTAGCAGAGTCTCCAGAAAGTCAGCCAGTAAGTCCCGTTGAGTAGTGATAAGGCTGTTGATGCGTTCATCGTTTAAATGAAACAGGAACTGACTAAGATAATATTCATCACCCGTTTGCAGTGAAAGACGAGCCAGGGCAGGCAAATAATATTGAAAACCCTGATTTGTATTGATAAAGCATACAGGGTCCCAACCAGGGTAGCCAAGCTGTTCAAATGATATGGTTTCGCGAGTGTATTTAATTAAGGTTTGATCGTGTTGGGCACATTCACAGCAGTGTTTATAGTTGCAGAAATGTACAGGTTTCTCAACTTCAAAAAAGGCTTTGTGTATGGCGTTGAGAATGTGTATTGTGTGCATCAGCATCCAGATCACAGTTGGGAATTATTGCTGATTTAGCTATCTTGAGAGAAAATTTCGTTTATTTGTAGCCATAATAGCAGCCATTCACTATATCCTAGGCTAAATTAGACGCTATACTATTGGGTCAAAGCGTCTTTCATCCAGAAAACGAAGATGAACCAACACAACGCAACTGAGCAAAATCACCAACCTTGGGGTAAAGTATACCTTGTGGGTGCAGGCCCTGGCGATCCGGGTTTGATGACCCTCAAAGGCAAAGGATTGCTGCAATGTGCCGATGTAGTGGTGTATGATGCCTTGGTGAGTCAGCCCATTGTGGCGATGATTAACCCTGAAGCCGAAAAAATTAGTGCGGGTAAGCGGCGGGGACGACATTCCCTTAAACAAGAAGAAACAACACAATTATTGATTGATAAAGCCAAAGAACAGGCGATTGTGGTGCGTTTGAAAGGGGGTGACCCGTTTGTATTTGGTCGGGGTGGGGAAGAAATGCAAGATATCGTCAAAGCGGGTATTTCTGTTGAAGTTGTTCCCGGCATCACTTCCGGAATAGCTGCCCCGGCTTATGCTGGAATTCCCGTGACTCACCGTAATTATAGCTCTTCCGTCACCTTTGTCACTGGACATGAATCAACCGGGAAATATCGACCTCAGGTGAATTGGGATGCGATCGCCAAAGGTTCAGAAACGATTGTAGTTTATATGGGGATTCATAATCTACCCAATATTGTCTCAGAATGCATCAAAGCCAATTTAAACCCTGATACACCCATTGCCCTCATTCGTTGGGGAACACGGCCCGAACAGACGGAACTGATAGGAACTCTCAGTACTATTGTAGAACAGATGGAGGCGACTGGTTTTGAAGCTCCCGCGATCGCTGTGATTGGCAATATCGTGAATTTGCACACTCAACTTCCCAGTATGGTGTGAAACAGGGGTGGAAAGTAAGGAGTAAGGAGTAATCAGTAGAGACGTTGCATGCAACGTCTGTACGGGAGTGAGGGGTGATGGGTCAGAAATGTTGAAAGTATTAGTATTCAAGAAAGAACGGAAAATTTTGCGGTTAGAGCGATTAAGGCTTATTGTGAATTGAATAAAAGACATTTTTATGATGCTGGAAAAGTTTTGTCAAAACAATTTTTGCGAAGTGGGACATCAATCGGAGCGAATTGTTCAGAGGCTAAATACCCACAATCAAGCAAGGATTTTATTAACAAATATTCTATGGCATTAAAAGAAAAGAATGAAACTCTTTATTGGATAAAAATCATGATTAAATTAGATTTAGTATCACAATCTGTATTCCAGAAAATGATAGAAGAAAATGATAGAATTATTAAAATATTAGTCTCTTCAATCAATAAACTGAAAAACAAACAATAAATTAAGTATGGAGTTAAGAAGTATATATCAAGGGCGAAAATCATAAATTATACTCATTACTCACTACTCCCGTACAGACGTTGCATACAACATCTCTACTCATTACTCACTACTCAATCCTAGACTCATGGGTGATTATCAGGCCCGAAAAGCATATCAAATCGGTGTTAAATGGCTAGTAGGCGCTGGCTTATTAACAATGGTGAGTTTAGGCGGATTAATGACTTATAATTGGGCAGAAAATCGCCCGACTGCCCCTGTTAATGCTCGGTTAGTTACGGTAAAATTAGGCAGTGTAGAAAATAAAATTAGTGAAGGGGGAACGGTTGAATTAGGCGGACAACGAACGATTAAATCTCCAGAAGAAGGGGCGGTTGAAAATGTATTGGTACAACTCGGCGATCGCATTACTCCCGGACAAGAATTAATCCGTTTACGCAATCCCCAGAGAGAAACAATACTCTCACAAAAACAGTTAGAAATACAAGAGCAGGAAATTCTTACTTCTCGAAATAGAGAGATAGTTGAAGAGGCAAAAGAAAGTTTAAGATTAGCGCAAAATCAATTAAAAGCGGATTTAGAACGAGAAGCAATTAGAATAAATGCTGAAATAGCGGCTCAAGAAATTGAAGTCGAAAAGCTAGCCTCTCAAGTACAGCGAAATCGCCAAAAAGTGGTAGAAGCTCAAGCGGAATTAGCGGCTGCAAAAGCGGAATTAGACAAGTTAAAAGATTTAGAAGAACGGGGATTTATTGCCGGACAAGAAATTGATCGGCAAGAACAACAAGTACGGAGTCAAACGGCTAATTTACGCAATACTCAGTTAGAACTAAATCAATCAATTTTTAATTTAGAACAAGCAGAAGTTAAAGTGATTCCTGAAGAACCCGTCAGTAGTGGTATTTTTAATGCCGAAGTGCAATTGCGTCAGGCTGAATCCGATTTACGGCAAAGTTTAAGTGATTTAGAATTAGCAAAAATCGCTTATCAAGAAGAGGCTTTAAAATTAGAAGATTATATTATTACTTCTCCCATGAATGGTGTTGTTTTAAATATTAATGTTCAACCCGGTGATGGGGTTAACCGCAGTGATGATTTAATTACAATTGGCGATCCGAATCAAGAATTAGTGCAATTAAACCTCTCTACCCTGAATGCAGTCCGGGTAGACCTGAATCAACCGGCAAGAGTTCAGATTATTGGGCCGGGTGCAAAATCTTATACAGGTCGTGTGACTCAAATTGATTTAAAAGCCAGTAGCGATAGCAAAAATAATGATTCTAATCAAGCGAATGTTCCTGCTACAATTCAACTCGATAAACCAACCGGAACATTAATTCCAGGCAGTCCTGTTAGTGTTGAAATTATCCTCGAAGAAATGCAGGAGGTTGTTGTGGTTGATACTGAATTGATTCAACGAGAAGATCAATCTACTTATGTTTGGCTATTAGATGAGAATGATAAAGCCCAAAAACAACCGATTACTTTAGGCTTAGAAGGATTACTTCAAGTCGAAGTGACCTCAGGTTTAAGTCCAGGTGATACAATAATTCAAACGCCCCCAGATGAATCCATTCAGCCGGGAACAGTTGTTACGGGAACCAACGAATAAGTTAATACGATCTCTCCCGAAAAATGGGTATTTCACCACTTAGTTTAATTGGACTCAGTTGTAAATCTTTATTGGGAAACCCCCTGCGGTCTAGCCTCACAACTTTGGGGGTATTTATGGGGGTGGCGGCAGTCAGTGCCACTCTACAAGTTCGTAATATTAGCCGCGCCGTGATTACCCAACAACTCGAACAACAAGGGGCACCCAGAATTACTCTATTTGCCCGATGGAACCGTGTAACCCGACAACGGGCAGAATTAACCCATGAAGATATAGACTATCTTAAACAACGACTGGCAAAAATTAAAGTCATTAGTGGTTGGAATTGGGTGGGTCAACCCGAAACCGTTTTTCAAGACCGTAGCGCTAACCCAGAGGTCTATGCTGTTGCCCCGAATTACCTACTCACGTTCGGTCGAGAATTAATTGCCGGACGAGATTTCACAGAAGCCGATTACGATCAATATCGCCCAGTTGTGATGATCGATCAATATTTAAGTAATGAATTATTCCAAGGTCAAGATCCCTTAGGTGAGAGTATTTATGTAGATTTTCGCCCTTATATTGTGGTCGGTCTTTTACCTTTAGACCAGGCGGTTATGCAACCCGAAGGAGAAATTTATATGCCTACTTCTGTTCATAGTGCTACAACTGGAAAACGGAGTATTCGGGCAGTTACAATTCGCCCCTACAATTTAGAAGACTTAGAAACCTTAGAAGAACAAACTCAGCAACTTCTACAACAACGTTTTCCAGGTCACTCTTTTTGGGCTAGGAATAATGTAGACGAAATATTAGAACAACAAAAAACATTAGAATCTGTTTCAACAGCCTTACTCGTTGTCGGAATTGTTGCCTTACTCGTCGGGGGTGTGGGTATTGCCAATATTACCATCGCCGCCGTAATAGAACGTACCTCCGAAATTGGTCTGCGCCGCGCTATTGGTGCAACTCAAATGGATGTTTTACTGCAATTTGTCCTAGAGGCCGCTATTCTCAGTATCATGGGCGGTGCGATCGCCATTCTTACCGTTCACGGCTTAACGATTGTCGTTGCCAAACAATTTGAGTTACCCTATAAATTTGACACAAACAGTGCTGCGATCGCTCTCGGTTCGGCTGTACTCGTCGGTGTGGGTGCAGGCTTTCTCCCAGCATTGAGGGCCAGTCAACTCGATCCGGTTAAAGCATTGAGACAAAAATAGAAAAAGATGAAAACTCGCAGTTTTACAGTTATTGTTTATCTTCTTCCAAAAGAAGACAATAGTGTCCCACGAAGGGATGAATTTTGGACAGGGTTTGTTGGTTTTGTAGTATAATACTTTGCAGCGGTAAAGCGCATTAAATATTTAGGGGATTGGCTTCCCTTACCTCAGCTCGTCGGAACAAATATCGCCCTTGAAAATGTAATGGTGACGCGACTGGTAGATTAGGTTTAGCTTAAAAAGCACAGCCAAAAAATCAATAGAATTTAGATCCGTTTGCGGTCGGTGCGCCCGTGAACGTTAAACAAACAGCCCAGTAATGGCGGTCTGGCGGGGACTATTGCAGTCTAGTTAAGAGTCTACATGGGAATCCCTCGGCGAAGCCGATGGGAGGTTCAAAAAGAGGACGACACATACATGACTGAATGTCCTGAAGTGGGGACAGCCGACCGAGGAGAAACTATCGAAAAAGCGATCGCTGGCTTGAAAGAGGCTACGCGGCTTTATAAAATATAACAAACGACTATTCTCTATAACCTAATCATGGTTGACAATGCATTCACCCCAGAATTCTAAACCTCAACCCCCCAATTCTCAGACTTCCCCCCCATCAGACCGGGTTTGGAGGATACGGTTTTGTATCATTGTGACACTGATTTCTGGGTCTGTGGCGACCCTAATGACTCAGCTTCAGTCTCAACCCTCTATGCTGGCAAAAGTGCCGGAAACAGCCCCCTCTTCCCCTGCTAAACCCCTCCAGCAACCGATCAAAAACTCCACTCCCCAGCCGGAAGCGATTATGGGTGAAGTGGTACGTCAACCTGTGTTTGTGCCACCACCGTTGCGTCCTTCCTTACCGCCATCTATTGCTTCAACGCCAATAACGCCAATAACTATTATCCCAGAAAAGCAAAACCCCCAAACTGTTGAAAACACCTCGTCTGCGCTTATTCCTCCGCCGACAAAGCCAATAGAGAATCCACCCGTTCTATCCATTAAATCTCAAGTTAATATTGTTAAATTTGAAGACTTTTATGAACCGTTACCCACTGCAAATATACTACCAGAAGTCTTAAGGGATGTACAGACTTCAGCAGAAGAAATTCAACCGATGGATACTGCTGAACAACTGAAAGCTGAAATAACAGATGAGGACAATTTAGACATTGAATTAACTTTGAGAGAAGTCGTAATTTTAGCATTAGAAAATAATCGTACAATTAAAAATCAATATTTAGAACGGATTATTCAAAAACAGGATTTAATTGTTGCAGAAGATAAGTTTGCTCCCGATTTAACCCCGAATGTATCTTTAGAATGGGAGAATTTACAACAGGGAAATATTACCTCTGTCACCAATGGCTTATCATTAGCCGCTAGAGTCGTAATGTTATTACCCACCGGGGGTGAAATTAACTTCGGTTGGGAAGGACGAGGAGAACAGCGAGACGGGCCAGGATTTAATGGTTCAGATGACGACGAGTTAAGGCAAAATTTAGAACTGTCTGTGCGACAACCCCTATTAAGAAATGGTGGAATTGAGGTGAATAGAGCCTCTATTGAAATTGCTCGAATTGATGATAAGATTAATATTTTAGATTTAAAATCTACCCTGATCGATCAAATTACAGCAGCCATTTTTGCTTATCGACAACTCATTCAAGCCCAAGAACGATTAAAGATTGAAATGAGTTCTTTAAAAATTGCTCGCCAACAAGTGGAGAATACTCAGGCTTTGATTGATGCCGGTCGTAGAGCCAGGGTTGATATTATTCCTGTAAAAACTCGTGTTGCTAATCAAGAAGTGAATTTATTAGAAGCAGAAAATAGTTTAAGACAAAGACAATTTAATTTATTAGAAGTACTCGATATTGATCCTTCCGTTATCATTATTGCCTCCGATATTCAGGCGGTGGAACCTCAATTATTTGCAGTTGAAGAAATCAAAGAAGTAGCCTTAGAAAATAGACCGGATTATCTCAGTGCAAAACTGAATATTGAAAAGGCAAAATTTGCTTTAAAAGTTGCTGAAAATCAACGGAAATGGAATATTGATTTAGAAGCCAGTGTTAGTCACGATCCTGCACCGAATATTATAGAGGAGAGAACAGAGTTTAGAGCCGGATTAAACTTAACTAAAAACTTAGGAGATCGAAGCCTTGAGCGAGATTTTAAACAGCGCCAAGTTGAGTTATTACAAGCAGAAAATAATTTAAATGAAGAAATTCAACAAATTGTAATTGATGTGGAAAATAGTATTCGAGAGGTGCAAGAAAATTTTCGTAGAGTGGAGTTAGCCAGACGCGCTACGGAATTAGCAGAAGAACAACTTTCCAATCAAGAACAACGGGTTAAATTAGGGGTTAGTAATACTTCAATTGTTGATTTAGTTCAGTTTCAAGAGGCTTTAGGACAAGCCAGAAATGATGAATTAAATGCTAAAATTGAGTATCTAAACGCTTTAACAGATTTAGAACAAACGATAGGAACTACTTTAGAGGCTTGGAATATTATATTGGAAACGGAGTAGATTTTATTTAGGTGATAGGTTATAGGTGATAGGCACTCTTGGTATGAATCTTGTCATCTCGCCATTGAGTGGGATTTATAATTGTCGTCAAAGGTTTTTACTCTGACGGGGGGTGTAGAGAGGTTATATATGGGGTGTAGAGAGGTTATATATGGGGTGTAGAGAGGTTATATATAACGTCTCTACCGAGCGCGATCGCGCTCGGGTTTGAGGATGTAGAATTGTCAAATATGATACGATGTAGTGCTATAT
>CAYNXM010000318.1:0-4908 GCA_964401105.1 uncultured Lyngbya sp.
TTGAAGCTCGAATTGTTGTTAGTGGCGATGATGAAGTGTTGGCAATTGTTCGGGATATTACCGACAGTAAGTTAGCTCAAATTGAGCTACAGCAAGCTAAAGAAGCCGCAGAAGCCGCCAATCATGCTAAAAGTGAGTTTCTGGCGAGTATGAGTCATGAATTACGCACGCCTTTAAATGCCATTATCGGGTATAGTGATTTGCTCAAAGAGGAGGCTGAAGAGTTCAATTGTCCTGAATCTTTTGGTGATGATTTGGATCTAATTAAAAAATCAGGGATGCATTTATTAACCCTAATTCAGGATATTTTGGATATCTCTAAATTAGAGTCTGGGGAGATGTCTTTATATTTAGAAGTCTTTGATTTAACCATTTTGATTGATGAAGTTAAGGCTTTGGTGCAACCGTTGACTCAAAAAAATCAGAATACCTTTGAAATTACCTGCGAGCCGAATATCGGCTCAATGACGGGCGATCGCACTAAAATCAAACAAATCTTATTGAATTTACTGAGTAATGCTGCTAAATTTACCCAGAATGGATCAGTCACCTTAAAAGTTCTGCGAAGTAACCCGATTGAGGCTATTCCTAAAAACGGTCAGTCTCACTTGAGCCATCAACAGCTTGAAATCGAGAATAATGGTTTTCAAGAGAATGAGGAAAGTTGGGTAATTTTTAGTGTATTAGATACAGGAATTGGGATGACACCTGAACAAGTTGCGAAAGTCTTCGATCCGTTTATCCAAGCTGATAATTCCACCACTCGAAAGTATGGGGGCACAGGACTCGGACTTTCAATTAGTCAACGTTTTTGTAAAATGATGGGTGGAAAAATTACGGTGAAAAGTGAGCCAGGTGTCGGTTCAGAATTTACTGTTTTTATCCCTTCAACGGTTAAAGAAATAGAAGACGATGAAGATGAAAATTATGAAGATGTAATTTCTATCCGATCGCTACCTGCAACTTCTTAAAAATGATTAATTTATTTCAGTTTTCCATCTTCCATGTTAATAATCCGATCGGCAACATCTAAAATTCGATTATCATGGGTGACCAGTAAAATAGTACATCCTTGTTTTTTCGCTAAATCTTGCATTAAGTTAACCACATCTCGACCCGATTTACTATCTAATGCGGCTGTTGGTTCATCAGCTAGAACTAATTTGGGATGAGTGACTAAAGCGCGGGCGATGGCAACTCGTTGTTTTTGTCCGCCGGAAAGATTATCCGGATAATAATGAATTCGTTCTGCTAAACCCACTTGTTTTAAGAGGTTTTCAGACTGAGTTTTTGCCTGTTTTTTACTAATATTGTGATGGAGTTCAATCGACATTTGTACATTTTGTACTGCTGTCATGAAGGGGAGTAAATTATGAGCCTGAAAAATATAGCCAATATGACGACGAACTTGAGATAACTTCGCTTCGTTTGCTTGATTTAATTCAAATTTTAAGCTTCGCAAGTGACCTGACTGAACCGATCTTAATCCACCAATTAAGGAGAGTAAGGTGGTTTTTCCGGAACCGGAAGGGCCTGTTAAAATGACAATTTCCCCTGAATGAATCTCGAGATTGATATCAAATAAAACCTGTTTTTTGAGGGGATTGCTGCCAAAGTAATGATTCAAATCACGAATTGAAATAACAGAAATCATAGAAAAATAGCTCCTAAAAAATATCAGCCGGATCGGCTGCTTTTAACTTATTGACAGCCGTTGCACCCGAAATAAAACACATTAAAACAGTGGCAACCAAAACAAATATCGCTCGATTAGAGGTCATGATTACGGGTAGTAACGTTGCCTGTTTCATAAAATAATATTGAATAATTGAAATTAAAAAGCCTGGAATATATCCCATGATGGCAATAAAAATAGCTTGCTGCAATACAATAGACAATAAATATTGATGTCGATAGCCAATCGCTTTTAGGGTTGCATATACCGCTAAATGTTCAGAAACATTGGTATAGAGAATTTGATAAACGACAACAATTCCAACAATAATACCTAAGCTCACACCTAAGTTAAAAATAAAGCCAATCGCTGTACTACTTTGCCAATAATTTTTTTCAAATTCTACAAATTCTTGTTTAGATAAAATTTTAACATCTTTGGATAACTGGCTTTTCAGTTTAGTAATAAAACCCTCTGTATTCGTTCCTGACTTTAACTGAATTAAACCAATATCAATTAATCCTTTATCACGATTACTAAATATTCTCAGAAAGTTGAGATGACTTGTGATTAGGTTACCATCTGAACCAAAAGAAGTCCCTAAATCAAATAATCCAGCAACTTTAACTTTACGATTAATACCACCATTGCCGACTTCTGTAATAATCCTTTGTCCTTGTTCAAAAGTAGTCGCGATTGAGCCAAATTCAGCACGAGAACCTCGATCAAATAAGACCTGATTAGGAATTTTTAGTGGGTCGATATTTTCCTCAATTCCCGGATAATTCAATACTCGATGTCTTAAATCAAATCCAATCACAAAAATATTACGCCAATAGTCTCTAGTTTCCGGATTTTTCCACTGTCCAAAATCGAGATAAATTGGACTGACTAACTGGACTTCATCAAATGCTAAAGCCTGAGATAAACGCCGTTCTGGAAAACTTTCCATTGCAATTAATGAAGTCGAACGGGGACTAATTAAAAATACATCACCTTCAAGTCCTTGATGAAACCGGACTGAACTATCAAATAACGCATCTCGAATTCCCAGTTGCATAAAAACAATCACAACCGAAAAAATAACGCCAGACAAAGCCACTAATAAACGAATCTTTTGATGTCTCAGTTGTAACCAAGCAGTCGGCAGTTTTTGAAACATGATGTTCTCCTATCATCAGACTTAAAATCTTAGGTTTTATTGACTCAATTCTGAAACTTGCGAAGCCGTATCAATCACCACATTTACCTGTAAATTGGTCAACCCCGCAACTCGCTGACTATCTTCAGAATTGAGGCGAATTTTAACTTCAACAACTCTAGCATCAGCATCGGCTACCGGGTCTGTTCCTAATACATCTTTTGTACCAATTTGTAAGCCCACTTCATCCACAATTCCAGTTAAATCACCCACAACACCATCACTTAAAATCTTCGCCGTTTGACCCGGATTAACTTGATGAATATCCGTTTCATAAACCTCTGCCGTCACATACATTTGATCGGTTTGACCGATTTCAATAATGCCATTATTGCTAACAATTTCACCCGGCCAAGTTTGAACTTTTAACACCTGACCCGAACGAGGCGATCGCACATAAGCCAAATCTAAATTAGCTTGCGCTTGTTGTACAGATGCTTTTGCTGTCGCCAATTCCGCCGCCGCCACAGCCACATCTACCGGACGAACTTCCGCAATTTCAGCCTGGGTTGCGATCGCTTCAGCCCGTTGTTTTTGTAAGGTGAGAATCGTGCGATTTAAGTTAGCTTGAGCCTCTTGAATTTGTTCCGATAAAGTGCTAACAATTCGGTTTAAGTTCGCTTGTGCTTCTTGAATTTGAGCATTTTGAGTCGTGATAATTCGGATTAAATTAGCTTCAGCTTCATTTAACTGCTTCCGAACCGTTTCTGCCTCCAAACATTGATCCTCTCGCTGAGAGGCAGAAATCGCCCCATCTTGATACAACATCTCAAATCGTCTACAATCAGTTTCAGCATTGTTGACCTGAGCTTTTAACCGTTCAATCGTGGCATTCTGGGCCTGTCGTTCCCCAGACAGTTGAGCTTGTAACCGTTCAATCGCCGCTTCCTGAGCCAGTTGTTCTCCCGTCATTTGAGCCTGCAAACGGCCAATACTGGCTTTCTGAGCGCTAATTTGCCCTTCTAACTCCGCTTTCAGCCGTTCAACCGTTGCAGATTGAGCATCAATGGCTCCCTGCTTCGCCCCAGCCTTTACCTGGTCTAAACGAGCCCGCGCCACCTGTACTTGAGACTGTGCCTGGTCTAACGCGGCAGAGAGGCGACCTTGACTATCCAAAACCGCAATTACTTGTCCCGCTTCAACGCGATCGCCCCGTTGGACTAAGAGTTGATCGACTCGCGCCCCTTCTGCAAAGGCGGGTGCCGAGACTTGAATCACTTCCCCTTTCGGTTCCAAATAGCCGATCGCCGCAACAGTATTGAGGGTGAGAGGAGGCTCCTCTGAAATGGTTGTGGTGGCGAAAGAAGTATTGGATTGATGCTGCTGTAAAATACCATAAGTGGTCATCGATCCGGTGGCTAAAGCAGCCGTCACGATGAATGCAGAAGTTCCCAAACCAATGGGAGTAAAAAAGAGCTGTGATTTCATTAAATATCCTCCAAATTAATCACTTTTATTAGACAATTGCTCCTTAGAGCTTAGGAATGAATAGAATAGATAGATAAATCCTGGCTGTATAATCTCAATTTGATTGTTATCTAACTTGCTCAACCATTTGACGAATCGAATCAATCACTAATTGAGGTTGATCGATGTGGATATTGTGACCACTGTTTTGAGCAATTTTCAGCGTACCGTTTGTCGAAAGCTGTGCGGTTTCGGCTTGCAAATCTTGCCAAACTTGTCCTGCTTTTTCAGCTTGTGCGGGGGGTAAACTGGAGAACATATTCACACCGTGAGAGAGAACCACCAAAGGTAAATGGTCGGGCAATGGGCTGTGGTCAACGAGATCGGCACTGCGCGACATTAACTGATTTTCAGCGATCGCAGTATTAAAGGTTTTTGATGAGAAATTGGCTAAAATTAGAGGCTGAACCTCAGGGGGTAACTGCTGGACAAAATCGGGAGCCACCCGAGTGCCGAGAAGTTGCATTGACAGGCGCAATAATCCCAAGCGTGAAACCACAGACAACATTTGAAACATCTGTTGCGTTTCTGCCATACTCTGCTCAAAAGCGGGTGAGAGTTGAGT
>CAYNXM010000319.1:0-47681 GCA_964401105.1 uncultured Lyngbya sp.
CTTTGAAAATCTTGATTTTGTCCAGCAACTGGCTGATACTGAAATCTATCAACCAGATACTGATGATTTATTAGCGATTTTGAAAGGAGTTACCCCAGAAGATTTACAAGTGATGGATGATTCTCTTATTGTATAGCCTCAGGCGCTTGAGACCTCCCCTAACCCCTCACCTCTCCCTAGCCCTCACCCTATTAGGAGAGGGGCATGGGGTGAGGTTTTTTACAACAGTTGATTTAACTCGGGATCGTCACCTAACTTTTTCAACATTTGCTTAATTTCTTGAGTGCGGTCTTTTTTCACAATTAAAGTGACGTTGCCATCACGAACAACGACTACGTCTTCTATACCGATAGTGACAACCACATCATCTTCAGAACCATATAAAATAGCCCCTGTGGTATCATGCCCAACGTGTTTGAGTAATTCTACATTTGGTTTGCCATTGCCCGATAACCGTTCTAAAGAATTCCAATCTCCTAAGTCATCCCAACCAAAATCAACCGGAATGACATAAGCTTTTTCGGTCTTTTCCATTACGGCATAATCTAAACTAATTTTATCCAATTCTGGATAAGCCTCAACCCCTTTTGTTTCTAATGCCGTGATTAACTCTGGGGCATAAGTCCGAAACTCCTGCAACATCACACCAGAACGAAACACAAAAATACCACCATTCCAACTAAAACGGCCCGTTTCGACAAACTGTTTTGCGGTTTCTAAGTCGGGTTTTTCGGTAAACCGAACAACTTTATAGGCAGGAAACTCCCCCTCTCCTGCAACAGTGTCCCCTTGTTCGATATAGCCATATCCGGTTGAAGCATAGGTGGGTTTAACCCCTAATGTAACAATGGCTTCTTTCTCAGTTGCCAGTTTAGCCGCTGCTGCTAAAGTCTCCTGAAACTTTTGAGGTTCTTTGATCCAATGGTCAGCCGGGAAAAACCCAATAACAGCATCTTCCCCATAACGTCGGGCAATTTCAATCACTGTCCAAGCTACAGCCGGGGCGGTATCGCGACCTTCGGGTTCGGCTAACAAATTCTCAGTCGGTAACTGGGGCAGTTGCTGCTGTACCCCTGACGATAACAGAGAAGAAGTCACCACCCATAACCCATCCCAACTGTTTGTCAGGGGCAAAAGACGGGCTGCTGTTGCTTGGAGGAGACTTTTACCACTGCCATCTAAACTGAGAAACTGTTTGGGCCGGTGCCGACGACTCAGGGGCCAAAATCGTTCACCTTTACCACCAGCGAGAATAACAGGTATCATTCGGTTTAAACTTTGTAACATCCGTTGATATTGATTGTATGTCGTCTGTGGATTGATTGTCAGTTCACTCTGAGAACAAATCATGACTTACTGCTAATAGAATTCCCGTCTCTGGCTATTTTTTATCCTTTGTACCCTATCACTTATTTTCTATGACTTTTCCAACTCCATCTCGTTCCATTTCTCTGTTGCGACGTTGGCTAATTTTAGGATTGATTATTTTGATAGCCGGGGGAACGGCCGCCTTGGGGACACTAATGGCTTGGAAGTCTCAAAAAGAAGCGGAGACAGAATCAACTGTATTAAACCAATTTTGGCGCGATCGCTTGGCTTACGATCTGTCTCGTCCTGTTAACATTTTAGTCATGGGAATTGATCCGATTCCAAATGCCACCTCGACCTCAGAAGAATTGTTTAAAGGTCGTAGCGATACATTATTATTAGTTCGATTTGACAAAATGGCTGAATCAATTAATGTCTTATCGATTCCTCGAGATACACAGGTTGAAATCCCCGGTGTCGGTTGGGGAAAAATTAATGAAGCTAATTATTGGGGTGGGGTAGAATTAGCCACTCAGGTGATTCAAGAAAATCTCAATCAAGTACCTATTGATCGTTATATTCGTGTGAGTAGTGGTGCGTTTAAAGAACTGGTAAATTTATTGGGCGGTGTTGAAGTTTTTGTGCCTCAAGCCATGTCTTATATTGACAAAACCCAACAGTTAAAAATAGATTTATCTCCGGGATGGCAAACTATAGATGGAGAACAAGCGGATCAATTTGTGCGTTTTCGGGGTGATGGTGATGGTGATATTGGTCGAGTTCAACGTCAACAAGCGTTACTACAAGCGATTCAAGAACGGTTAAATCATCCGACTGTTTTACCTCGTTTACCTCAAATTATTCGGGTGATGCAAAAATATATAGATACAAATTTAAGCTTTGAAGAACTAATGACAATGGCGAGTTTTGGCTTAAAGCTAGAAGAAAATCAGGTAAAAATGGTGATGTTGCCAGGAGAAGGTAATAACTTAGATGAAAACTATACCAGTTATTGGGTGATTGATGAGTTGGAACGCGATCGCATCATGCATCAATATTTTCAACAAGATTCAAAAGATTATCTTTTAAGTACATTAGAATCTAGCGATCCAGAGTTTCCATTTAATCTTAAAATTGCGATTCAGAATGCTTCTGGAAATGCTAACGCTGACCAACAAATTTTAGACTATTTTAATCGCAAAGGATTTTATAATGCTTATTTGGTTTCGGATTGGCCGGACGAACAACAACAAACTCAAATTATTGCACAGCAGGGGGATTTAAAAAGCGCAGAATTACTACAAGAGTTATTAGAATTTGGTCAAATAGAAGCCGCTTCTATTGGTGCAATTGGTTCAGAATTAACCTTGAGAATAGGGAAAGATTGGTCAGCCAGAAGCCAGAAGTAGAGACGTTACATGTAACGTCTCTACAGAAGTCAGGAAATATTCAGCTAGAATAAACCAATGAATTCAATCATCTATTGGATATTGGTTTTAATTTTAGCGGTATTCTGGTTATTGTTAACCGCAAAACCCGTGTAAATCAATTAATTCCAGATCCGATGTAAATTTAATACAAAATTCGGTAAGACTTTTTCACCGGATAATTCTGTCGGATTTTCTAATACTTCTACAGGGGTTTGAGGTCGATAAATTTCTACTTTACGAGGTTTTGGATCGATCAACCAACCCAATTGTGCGCCATTCTCAATATATTCTTTCATCTTAGCTTGCAAATATTTTAAGCTATCCGATTTAGAACGTAATTCTACAACAAAATCCGGACAAATATTGGGGAATGTTCCTTTTTCTTCAGCGGTTAATGTATCCCAACGTTGTTGATAAATCCAAGACGCATCTGGGGAAAGGATGGCATCATTGGGTAAAGTAAAACCTGTAGAAGAGTCAAATGCTTCACCCGGTTCCCCAGCATTACGCCACCAGAGATACAACTCTCCTGAAATACTCCAATTCCGCTTTCCGGTTTCCCAGCCAGTGGGTGGGTTCACAATTAATTCTCCCAATGATGTTCTTTCTAGTCTTAACTCCCGGTTAACTGCGGCTAAGGCGGCAAACTGTTTTTGAGTAACTAATAGTTTAAGACTCTGGGGGATTTGAATCAATAATGTTTCAATTTCTGCGGAAGCGGGTGTCTGTACCATATTAAATTCTGTAAAATATAGCTTTGTTCATTTATATATTGTACAGATGAATCTTCTCACCCAAATGCTTCATATTGTCGGTAATGGCGCGAGTGCTTATATTTGATCGCGGAACATTCGAGATGCTCAAACCCGTCCGAATGTACTGGCTGGGTTTCAGATGGCAGAGTCAGGATCAGTTCCTTTCCTCGAAAAATTACGCGATCGCGTAGCGTGAGTTTGCTCGTATCGCGCAGTTGCAGAAGGGGACAGTTGGCTAGCAGAAAAACTAGACCGTCATGCAGCCGATGAACGTCGTCATGGACAAATTTTTGCCCAAGCTTTGAAACGGCATAATAAGCAAGTGATTGACTTGAAAAAGTTATCCGAGGAAGCTGAAGCGAAAAACACGGGAAAAGCAGATCGTAAAAGTCCGTTTTTTGATGCTTATTTTAAAGGCTATACCCAAACAGATTTAAAAGCAGAAAATATTGATTGGGTTGTGTTTATTGGCAGTACTTATATTCTAGAATTGGATGCCAGTAAAGATTTCCAACGCATGGCAAATGTCTTACCGGATAAAGATCTCGTTTTAAGTAGTGTGAAAAAGGGAATTTTGAGTGTTGCCCAAGATGAAACTCGTCACGCTAGCTATTTGTATGAAGCTTTACATCGACGTTTATCCCCAGCAGAAGCGACAACGGTTATTGATCAATGGCGGACTCGAAAAGTTGAGGCTTTATGGGCAATGGTGGGTAATTTTATTGAACGAAATGGAGAAACAAGAAATTTAGTTCAGGATGGTGCACCTACAGAGACAATGGATGAAGTTCAGTTAACAGAATTAGAGGCAGCGTAGTTTTCAAACTATAAAGACACGAAGGACACAAAGAAAGAGTCATTAGTTTTTGATTACTATTCACTTGTTATTTGTCTCCTTATAATTTTTGATTAACTGTCTCGTTTAAGAATAAAGAAGAAGGGTTGGGATAAATTTTTACAATTCATTAGTCCTAATATAGTGTTATCGTCTATTTTCCTAAAAATATCATTAATAGGTAAATAATCATAAATCATTGTAGCGCTCACTTTTCCGCGATATTCTACCATTCTGAGTCTGGCTTGACTAGTTTCTGTTTTAAGTAAGGAAATTGTCATCCTGATTAAAGGTTTTAAAGCTTGATTTTTTAATCTTGCAATTTTAAAAATCCAGTTTATTGAGATGGCGGGCGGTGCAATTTTAAATAGATTTTCTCGATTGTCTAGGAATAATAATGGGTGGACATTTTCAAGATCTATAAATTCTTTTCCGTACCAACTAGAGAGTTCTAGTAAGCCATCTAAAGGATGATTTGTATATAGTCCAGAACCTTGCCAACGACCTTTCATAAAATCTAAGTTAATAGGTTCAAGGCTATCGAACAGTTGCAGGGCTTTTTCAGTTGTTGTTGGATTTTCTAATTGTTCAATTTTTGATTTTTTCATCTTCAGCCAATATTCTCTAAATCATTATCATATACTAATCGTGAAGCTTATCAGCTTTACCCAATTACTATGAGTTGCGTAAAATTTAACTTAATTTACCCATTATATTACCAGTTCATACCAGGATATTATAAATAACATCAGCCTAAAATTATAGATAAAAAAGTCGGCAATATCTTATATAAAAGACAAATTTATAGGTGTAAAATTTATATCTATATTTGGAATTTTTTACGTTTAAATTTTCTATAAAGTGGTCTCTTGAGCGTGTCGATCAACTCATAGCGCTCGCTGGCAGGATGAATGGGATCATTGTGCTGAACTTGAGCAGAAAAAAGAAATTGAGCTCGACGAATAAATCTCAATTTCTTGCTTGAGAAAAATTAACTATCCCTGAGGCAATACGGGCAAGCCCACGCTACGCAAACCCTAACTGGTTCAATTACAATATGATAGGAGTGGAGAATGCCAGTTAAAGTATCTCCGCTTCTGTTTAACTTAAAACTATTGCGATGCCAGGATAATTCAATGATAGTCGATACCACAGAGGCAGCCAAAATTTTATCGACGGGTTGGGCTGGCGCCCAAACATTTTACGACGGGTTGGGCTATCGACGGGTTGGGCTATCGACGGGTTGGCTATCTTGACGGGTTGGGCTATCGCCCAAACATTTCCCGTCACGCCAAACATTTCCCGTCACGCCCAAACATTTTACGACGGGTTGGGCTGGCGCCCAAACATTTTCCGTCTCCGTCTCCGTCTCCGTCACGCCCAAACATTTTCTGTCTCCGTCTCCGTCTACGTCCCGATAATCCCGTGTGTGGTGCAAAAGTTTGGATTGAAACGCTCTATGATGTCAAGGTGATTTCTTGGGATTAAAAGTATTTTATGCAAGATCTGCCTGTAGAATAATTTTGTCTGTGACGAAAAAAGTGTAGTATCTGGGTTCCCCCGAAGCGATATGATAGTCTGAGTGAATTCAAATACAACCCAACATGGAACCTAGCCCGAATACAGAAAACCGCCTCACCCCAGAACAATATCGTCGTAAAATGCAGCGACGCAAGGAAGTTCAAGATCAGCGACTGGCAAAATCTGTTAGCAAAAAAGGATTAATTATTGTCAATACTGGCAATGGTAAAGGCAAAACTACCGCAGCCTTGGGAATGGTGATGCGATCGCTCGGTCATGGTTATAAAGTGGCGATTATTCAGTTTATCAAAGGGGCTTGGGAACCGGCGGAAAAAGCTGTATTGGGTCAATGGCCAGATCAACTGGTGTTTCATGCTATGGGAGAAGGCTTTACCTGGGAAACCCAAGACCGCGACCGCGATATCGAGATGGCGGGGAAAGCTTGGGAAACCGCACTCAGTTCTATTCGTAACCCAGACTATCAATTAGTGTTATTAGATGAAGTGAATATTGCCTTGAAGTTGGGTTATTTATCAGTTGAAACGGTATTAGCGGGGTTGGAAGAAAAACCGGAAGATTCCCATGTCATTTTAACAGGTCGAGGTGCGCCGCCAGCCTTAATTGAGCGGGCTGATTTAGTCACAGAAATGACTTTAGTGAAACATCCATTCAGAGAGCAAGGGGTGAAAGCACAAGCAGGGATTGAATTTTAAATAAAGTTAATTGACTTTTATTTATAAGGATAAAAATAGAGGCAGGGAATAAAAGATTAAATTTTAAGTGTTGCTCAGGCTGGATATGATATTGAGTAGAAATATCAATTAACAACTTGAAATTTTATAGATATCAATTGCTTTTTGTTTATTTCGAGGAATAACTCGATCGATTAAATCGTAATTAAATGCTATATTTTTATCAGATTCAGTTAAGGTGGGATTGACCTGAGATAAATGATAAATTGTAGATTCGCTGGCGACAATGTCGCATTGATAAGTTTTCGTCAACTCTTCTAAACGAGAGGCTGTATTTACGACATCACCAATCACAGTAGTTTCCATCCGTTGAGAAGTTCCTAAAACACCGATGGTTGCGATACCTGTATCAATTCCCACTCCCATTTTTATAGTTTTTAGATCAATCAAGTCAGAACTCAAATTCATTTCTTTTGAACTATTTTGCATCTCAATTGCTGCTAAGATCGCATCCAGACAATGAATATCCTGACGATCAAAAACAGCAAGAATAGCATCTCCTAAATATTTATCAATAAATCCATGATATTTGGCAATACATGAACTCATTTGATTTAAAAAATAACTTAACCATTCAAAAGTTTGAGAAGATTCTTGAGATTCAGCTATAGTCGTGAAAGCCCGAATATCACAAAATAAGATACTCAATTCTACTTCTGTTTTATTTCCTAAATGAATAGATTCTATCCCATTGGGAGAAATTCGTTTTAAAAATTGTGTCGGGATAAAAGAAGTAAATTTTTCAGATAATTGTTCACCTCTTTGCCCCTCAGTTGACCTCTTCTGCTGAGTTTGCTCTTGTACAATCTGACGAGTTTGAGTTTGAACTGTGTTCATTCGCATTTGGCTGAGATGCAAAATACTTTTAACTTTAGCCAGTAATAATTGACTATCAAATGGTTTAGTAATGTAGTCATCTGCCATCATTTCTATACCTTGTAGACGAGATTCTTCGTCATCTAAAGCTGTTAAAAAAATAATCGGAACCGTTTTTAAATGTTCCTGCTGTCTCAAACAATGACAGACTTCAAATCCATCCATACCCGACATCATCACATCGAGTAGAATTAAATCCGGCTGAGAAGATTGAGCAATATTTAGGGCTTCTTGTCCAGATGATGCAGATTTTGTATTATATTCTTGAAGAGCTAAAAGGCTTTCAAGTAGTAATAAATTATTAGGCTCATCATCAACAAGTAAAATATAAGATTGTTGATCAGACATAGAAATGAGGGAATCTAACAGACATGTATCCATTAAAGGAATTGCTAAAGGGATAAATAAATTTTACATTAAATTGAATGAATAACTCGTTTTAATTCATTCCGCTTAATTCACTTTTAGATCAACCTAATCTTAGGGATGGTTTGAATCAGATTGATCGAGTAGTAACCTCACCTGTTCTATACATTGATCCAGATCAATCGGTTTACTTAAATAATCTGATGCACCGGCTGCTAAACAGCGATCGCGATCGCCCGGCATTGCCAAGGCTGTCACCGCGATAATTGGAATAGACTGCCATTGGGGATGAGCTTTCAACTGATGCATTAGCTGAAATCCATCCACCTCAGGTAATTGAATATCCATTAAAATCAAATCGGGTAAAGACTTAGCACTAATAACTGGAGACTCTATTCGATTTTGTAAGACTATGCCTTCACTAATTAATTCGACTTGATATCCTTCCAATTCTAACACTTCACTAATCAATTGTTGGTTAATAGGTTGATCTTCAACCACCAAAATTTTATAGTTTTGTTGTGAATTAGAAAGAGTATTTTGAGTTGCACCCTGAGTTAATTCTACAGAAGATTGAGAACAATGATGCAGGTTAAGTTGTTTAAGCTGCTGGCGCATTTCTGTTAAAGGCAACCACACCTTAAATGTACTCCCTTGATTGACCTGAGAATCAAGAGAAACAGTACCCCCATGCAGTTCGGCTAAGCGCTTAGTTAAGGCTAAACCCAGTCCTGTGCCTTCATGTCGCCGGCTTAAAGATGAATCCACCTGCTGAAAAGGATTAAATAACAGGGGCCAGCGGTCTTTTGGGATACCAATTCCTGAATCTTCTACCATCAGGCAGAGATAAGGTGTGCTGAGGTTAATCGGAGAATCATCCGGGCGATAATCACAGATTAGGTGATTTCCGTAGGCTAAATACCCCCCTAATTTCACCTTTCCCCCCTCTGGTGTGAACTTCACTGCATTGGAGAGTAAGTTAATAATAATCTGCCGAATTCGCCGCTCATCCAATGCTGCCTGACTAATGCGATAATCCAATTCTAAGGAAAGGGTGAGGCGTTTCTTATCTGCCCGAGGTTGGATCATCGTTAAACATTCATTGCATAAACCATGAACATTAACAGACTGCAAACTTAAATCAACTTTCCCAGCCTCAATCTTTGATAAATCCAGAATATCGTTAATCAGGTCTAATAAATGTTGACCACTTTTACGAACCAGTTCAACCGATTGCAATTGTTGGGGGTTGAGGTTACCAAAAGCTTGACGTTGCAATAAATCTGAGAATCCCAGAATACTATTGAGGGGGGTTCGTAGTTCATGGGACATGGAGGTTAAAAACTCTGATTTCAGTTGAGAAGCCTGAATTAACTCCTGGTTCATCCGACGCAATTGTTCCTGAGCTTGACTGCGTTCAATCGCTGCCCCCAAGGCACGGCAAGCCGCATCTAGCATATCGCGCTGAGGATATTCTTGCATTTGCTCTAGATCTCGTGACTCCAGGGTGAGAACTCCAATAATTTTGCCAGCATTTCCGGGAATGGGAAAAATTCCCAATTTACCAATTGCTGCGCTGCGAAACTCAGTCACTGCGTTGGGATGATTGGCGTAGTCCTCGACAAAAGCTGGTTCACCCGTTTCTACGACTTGCCACAGCAATCCTTGACCATAAGGAATTCCTTGCTGCAAGCGTTCTTGCAGTTTAGCCACAGCCGGTTGACCATAGGTGGCGATAAACTGACCTTGAACTTGGTTGTAGAGGGTTCCAGCTTGTCGCTGTTGACCTTCTCCTTGAATCACCTTTACATCCCCAAAGGCAGCCCCCATCACCTGCACTAAATAATGGAGGGCAAACTGAGCAATTTCTCTAACGTTATCAAGGGTTTGCAGTCGTTCATTCAAACCCAAGAGAAATTTTAACCGTCGGACTTCTGTGTTGAAGCTGACTTGAGTCCTGCGACGCTCAGTAATATCTCGAAGAATAAATAACCGATTTTTTTGTTGAGTGAGTTTACAGCTTATTTCTAAACTGACCTGATCGGTTTGTTCCAAACAATAATGCAGATCGTAATTGAATCGATTCAAGACACAACTTTTAAAGTGGTGGCACTGCAACTGTGACCAAGCGCCTTTCTCTCGTAAAAGATCGCTAACCTGTTCAATATGAGGATGATTTTTTAATAATTCAGGAGATAAGCCCCAAAGCTGAGTTAACTTTGAATTAAAAATAATCAGATTATGTTGAGAATCGAATAAAGCGATCGCATTATCAACTTGGCTAAGAATCAATTCTTGTTCGTCTGACATTGTCTCCTGAGTGGGTAAGGCATACTCTTGTAATAGTTTTTACCATTCTATCAAGCCCGAGTCCCAAATCACTCTATCTCAAGATGAGACATTGATTCGAGCAGCACTTGCAGGTGTTGAACTCATAGACTAGATTGATACATGAAAGAGAATTGTTCTATCTTTAGTATTAATTGCCCGATCCTGTTCTCAATAAGGTTAGTTTAATCATGCACGCCGTTCAGCCTGTTCAATCCCCTCAATCTCAACCCCCCGTTCAATCTCGTCAACCGCGCCGACATAATTCTCGTCAGAATATCCAGCAGCGACACCAACAACAAATCCGTACCCTGACCATTGAAACCACAGTTAAATTAGCAACCCATTTGGTGCTATCGGGGGTAACTCTCTCGGCTTTATGGCAAATTGTGCCCCAATATCGCGCCAGTCAGGAAAAATTAAATCAAATCCAGTCAGAAGTTCAACTCACACAGCAACGGGTTGAACATCAAAAAGCGAATTTTAGCCGTAATTTCGACCCTCAACAAGCTCAAAGTATTATGCAAGAACATACCAATCAAGTGGCACCCGGACAACGACAGGTGATTTGGTTAGATGATATTGAAGTGGATGATTCGCAACTCAGCCAAGTTCCTAAAATACAAGGATCACATTAATTTAATGGAGGCACTCGTCGTAAATCTAAGGTTAACGGATATTCAAGGTGAGGGCGCACAGGTGGGTGATTGAATTTGACCTGCTGTACGACCCTGTGGCTTAAACCGTTCAATTCGGCGAGATTCGGCTTCGCGCTGATTAATCGGAAGTGTTTGATCACTCATGCCATTGAGGGGATGAACACAATAAGTACATCCCCTAATTGAGTGTTGAGTCCAAGTTTCAATAACTTCAAATAACAAAGCATTATGAAAAATTCAAGTTCAAGCTTGATATAGGTATCACTACAACCTTAATTAATACTGAAATCATAGCAAAGCCTAATATAACAGAGAAACGGACTCTAGGGGCACGATCAAATTCCGCTTAGGCGATGCTGAAGAGGTTTCCGAAGTTGATAATTTTCCGGTCAGATATTGGGTAAAACTTGAGAGTCCTACAACAGACTATCTTCCTCCTCTAGTTATAGAAATGAAACACTGTGAAGAAGAAGCGAAAGGTTAATTTGTCAAATATTATACCTAAATTTAACTATTTTATTGGTTTTATTGGCTGTTCATAAAAACAGTAATTTAACGGATATTCTTAGCTTTTTAAAATGATAGGCTGGATCCTAAGTAGGATTTTATGCAGAATTTTTACTCAAGGTAAATCTATTTATAACAACCCTTAAGTAGCTGTATATTATTCTCTATTTATTGAACTTGAATATCTTAAATAATTTAAATGAAAAAAGAGCAGGGATTTACATTAATAGAAATGGTCTCTATTATTGCTATTATTGGAATTTTGATGGCAATTGTTTCACCTGCTTGGTTAGGCTTTATCGGTCGGCAACAGCTTCGGACTTCTACAAACAAAATCTATTGGGCGATGCAAAATGCTCGTAGCATGGCGAGGGCAAAACGTCGTAGTTGGCAAGCCACTTTTAGAATAAATCAAGAGAATGAGCGGCTGCAATATGCTATTCATTCAGTCAATATATTACCCATCAATCTATCAGAATCAGTATGGCAATATTTAGCAGATGGGATTGAGGTAGATGTCGCTCAAACCACTATTTTAAACGTTGATCCAATTACCAATAATGTCAAAAGATCGGATACTGGATATTATCGCGCTATCTTCAACTACAAAGGCTGTCCTGTTTACGATGCCACTGATGAATGTACTCAAACCAGTTTAAGAGCTAAAGGTAGAATCACACTCAAACATCAACATTTAGGAGAACGAAGACAATGTGTGATTGTATCTACCCTCATCGGTGCATTACGAACTGCAGAAGATCTATCGGAAGCTGAAAGTGATGGAGAAAGCTGTTATCGAAATTAATTATTTTGTATTGCAAAGTATGGTATTTTATATTGATTATACTATCTTAGGAATCTCTCAATTTTTTTCTATAGGAGGGTAGATTTGACACTCCCCTCACGAAATATCACCTTTTGAAGGAACCGGATCGTAACCCCCCGGATGAAACGGATGACAGCGTAAAATCCGACGCACCGCTAGCCATCCGCCGCGAAATATGCCAAATCGTTCAATTGCTTCAATAGCGTATACCGAACAAGTGGGATGAAATCGGCAAGCCGCAGGTAATAGGGGAGAAATTAACAGTTTATAGCCTCGAATAAATCCGATCAGCAATCTTTTCATGATATTCTGGGTTTAATTAACAAATACACGGTGCTTAAGACTAGGCATTTGTACACGAACCTGTTCTAAGCGAGACGGTGTGATTTCTGCAACTGCTACACCCGGTTGCTCTCCGGCATCGTCGAGGATAACACCCCAAGGATCGATAATCATGGCGTGGCCATGGGTACGTCGTCGTCCGTAATGACACCCCGTTTGAGCTGGGGCAATCACATAACAGGTGTTTTCTATTGCTCTAGCTCTGAGCAATACTTCCCAATGATCTTTACCGGTATAAGCTGTAAATGCGGCTGGAACTAATAAGACTTGCGCTCCTTGGTTGGCTAAATGACGATATAATTCTGGAAAGCGAACATCATAACAAACGGATAATCCTAAGTTGCCAAAGTCTTCTGAAGCGTAAACTTGAGGCAAGGTTTGACCGGCTTCAACGGTGTTGGATTCTCGATAGGTATTGCCATCGGGTAAGTTAACATCAAATAGATGCATTTTTTGATATCGAGCCAGTTCATGGCCGCCCGGATCAATCAATAAAGCTGTATTGTAAACTCGACCGTTGCTAGTGGGAACCGGAAAACCCCCCGCTAACAAGGTAACTTGAAATCGTTGAGCAACAGTTTTGAGAAATGCTTCTGTTTTCTGAGAAATGTCCTGGGCTTGCGCTAACTTTTCTTGCTCGTCGCCCATAAACGAAAAGTTTTCCGGCAAACTAATTAATTCTGCTCCCCGGCGTACTGCTAAGTCAATTAGTTCCTCCGCTTCTGCTAAGTTTTTTTCAAGCTGAGGAAAACTGGTTAATTGAATGGCGGCAGCAATATAGGATCTCATACAGGTCACAGTTGAAGAAAACTAAAATTCTGGCATTAAATCAAACTGAACTGAGAAGTCGAGAGGCGATTGCAGCCCAAGGGATAAATCGCAGCCCAGGAGATAATCTGCCCTCTCGACTTAGATTGTTTCTATTTTATCTTAGAGCGGATGGAACAGAAGATCGGGGAAAAAGCGGTTAAATTCGATCAAAATTCCGGCGGTAATCACAAACCAAGCAGCGGCTAAAACCGGTGCGGTAGACAGATATTTCAGAAAGTTTTGCATGGAATGATATCTCCTTTCAAATCAAAATATAGTCAGCTTAATTGCTGAGGGATCTGCAATTAGCGGGGAGAAACAGTGATTTCGTTATCAGGCGCGAACATTTCTCCAGAAGTCATTTCTTTCACAGCCGCTAACGGCCAGAGGAAGCCACCCAACATATATTTAACCGCCATCGGTACATCGATGATGATCTCTTTTTCGGTGGCTTTCTTCTCTTTTTTAATTTCTTGGATGTAAGCCCGACCAACCCAACCAATCCATCCTGCAATATACAAGAATAGTATGCTCGGAATCAGGAACTCACCTGCGTGGGCTAAGTTACCATCCACAATTAAGTGAGGTAAACCGTCTTCGCCACAGAGCGCTTGAGAATAACGCTCAAACCGAGCTTTTGTTTGTTCAGGATTTTTAGTCACAGCCAGAGAGGCTTCAGCCCGTTGCTGGAAAGCTGCGGAGTCTGAACAAGGGGTTAGGTTATAGGCGGAAGCTGTGGGAACAAAGCTCATCCACAGGGTAACTGCCAGAACAAGAGCGAACAATCGTCTCATAGAATTGTTTCCTTTTGTTACAAAACAATAAGTTTTTTGTACAATCAGTTCAGATGGTGTTTTTAAATGACCATCTTGTATTAGCCGAACATAACGCAAGACATTCTCGTGATTTGTCACCTCCGCCGACTCAGCTATAGTTGAGCGGGGTTTTTTTTTGAGCCTTGGCTTGCAACTTTACTTTTCCAAGGGGTTGAGTAAAGCAGCAAAAAAGCAGCAAAATTGACTGATGTTTTTTCGTTTATGTCCCACAGGGGATCAATCGGCTTGATATTTAGATTAAACTACAAGGGGTAAGTTAATCACTTCATAAAATTTATCAGTCAATGGCAACGGTTTTAGCAATTGAAACAAGTTGTGACGAAACTGGGGTAGCGATTGTAAAGAACCGTAACGTTTACAGCAATATCGTTGCCTCTCAAATCGATTTACACCGCCAATATGGGGGGGTTGTACCGGAGATTGCCTCCCGTCAACACCTGGAAACGATTAATCCTTTAATTACTGAAGCCTTAAAAGCGGCTGAATTGGATTGGGATGAGATTGATGGTATTGCGGCAACTTGTGCCCCCGGATTAGTGGGTGCTTTATTTGTGGGAATTACTGCCGCTAAAACCCTGGCATTAGTTCATCAAAAACCTTTTCTGGGGGTACATCACCTGGAAGGTCATATTTACGCCACCTACCTCAGCCAGCCTGAGTTACAACCCCCCTTTTTATGCTTACTGGTTTCTGGCGGTCATACCAGTTTGATTCACGTTAAAGATTGCGGTGGATATCAAACTTTAGGCAAAACCCGAGATGATGCCGCCGGAGAGGCGTTTGATAAGGTGGCCCGGTTATTACAACTGGGTTATCCCGGTGGCCCGATTATTGATCGACTGGCTCAAGATGGCAATCCTCAAGCCTTTCGGTTGCCTGAAGGTAGAATTTCCTTACCCACAGGAGGGTATCATCCTTATGACTCCAGTTTTAGCGGCTTGAAGACGGCAGTGTTACGTCTGGTGCAACAGTTTCAACAACCCATAACGGAAATCCCCATCAATGATATTGCGGCTAGCTTTCAATATACTGTGGCTAAAAGCTTAACAAAGCGGGCGATCGCCTGTGCTTTAGAATATGGGTTAGAAACCATTGCCATTGGCGGTGGTGTGGCAGCTAACAGTGGCTTACGCTATCATCTACAACAAGCTGCTCTGTCTCACAACCTTCAAGTTGTCTTTCCACCGTTAAAATATTGCACGGATAATGCCGCGATGATTGGCTGTGCCGCCGCAGACCATCTGAACCGAGGCCACACTTCTAAAATCACTCTAGGAACTTATTCTAGAATGCCCCTTGAGGATGTGATGCAGCTTTACTCGTGATTTGAGGATTATGGGGATGATCCTTGCTATCAGCAAATCTCCTAGTTTGCTTTACCATTACTTTGTAAAGTTTTGTAAAGTTTTGAAGAACCCACCGTGAATTTACCGATAACTCAATAACTGACGGGTTGGCGCGCGCGCCAAACATTTTCCGTCAGGGTTATTTTTTGGGTTTGAAGCAATCTAGTCTCACCTCAACCCAGGTATTGATTCTAGAACATGGGTATCCCAGCTATTCGTAAACCAAAGTATTCAGTTTACGAGTGATTAATTTTGACAAATTCCATCCCACTACTTGATCTCTAGGAGAAAACGAACATGACTCGGATTCGTGACATTGCTCAACAAGTCATTGTTAAGGGCTATCTTAGTTTAGACGATGAACGCAAATTGCGATCGCTGCTTGCCCAAAAATATGATTTGGATGATTTCAAAGCCTTCATGAACTTACAATGGGCTGTGATGGATAATCGAGTGAAGCAAGAATCTCTCGAACAAATTCGCTCTTGTTATCTTAACCAAACCTCACTGTTTCCTCAGTAAGTGATTAATCATTTTAGCAGTTCTACTCAGGTGCAATTGCCCTAAACGGGCGCTTAGAATGCTACAGTGACGATATGGATGTTAACTTTCGATTCGCAGTTGCTAGCGACCTTCATATCGCTCTGTCTCATACTATTGGAGACTCACCAAAACGCTTCCATCTGGTAGAAGTGAGTATCCCGGCGTTGGAGTTAATCTTAGAAAGGCTGGCGACACTGGATTTAGATTTTTTGTTACTTCCCGGCGATCTGACTCAAGATGGGGAAGTGGATAACCATCTGTGGCTGAGTCAACGCCTAAGCCAACTCCCCTACCCCGTGTATGTGGTCCCCGGAAATCATGATGTCATCTACCCAAAGGGAACTGAAAAAGTTGTAGGCCTAGCCGATTTTCCCCAATATTACCAACAATTCGGCTATACCAATCCAAATCAACCCTATTATACCCATGAACTGTTACCGGGTGTGCGGTTAATTGGATTAAATTCAAATATTTTTGACGAAACCGGATGTCAAATTGGCTGTATCGATCGGCAACAGTTAAACTGGCTACAGCAGGTTTTGGCTAATCTGGAAGATGAACTGGTTTTGGTGATGATTCATCATAACGTGATTGAGCATCTCCCCGGTCAAGCCAGCAACCCCCTAGGGCGGCGTTATATGTTGGATAATGCCCCTCAACTGCTGAAACTGTTGCAGCAAGCTGGAGTCCGGCTGATTTTTACAGGACATCTTCACGTTCAGGATATCGCACAATGGCAGGGGATTTACGAAATTACAACGGGTTCGCTGGTGAGTTATCCCCATCCTTACCGAGTGATTCAGGTGCGCTACAATAACCTGGGTCAACTTCTACTCAATATTGAATCGGATCAAATTACTTCTGTTCCCGGATGGCCGAATTTACCGGATGTCTCACGGCAGTGGATGAGCGATCGCTCATTTCCATTCATGGTTAAATTATTAACCACACCCCCCCTGTGTTTACCGGTCAGTGAAGCAGAACAATTGGCCCCAGATTTACGCAACTTTTGGGCAGATATTGCTGGGGGAGATGCAGAGTTTGATTTTCCTGATTTTCCGTCTCCAGTTCGTCAATATTTCCAAAGTTTTAGTGCTATTGAAAAAATTGATAACAATGGGACGTTAATCTTAGATTAGACAGTAATATTATAGCTCAAAAAAAACCGGACTCATTAAAGAATCCGGGTGAAGAAATGTTAATTTGAGTTCAAGCTTACATGGCGCGTTGAGTTAACTGAGTTAAGACTTGATTTGAACGTTCAACAAAGGCTTTCATTCCTTGAGCATCAAATCCTTTTTGTGCCATTAATGCTAAGTCATAAACATGATGACAAATTTGTGTTGCCAGTTCAGCAGATGGAGAGCTTCCCCCTTCTTGAATAATACTACCTTGACTTAAATTCGAGAGATTTTGAATCAAAGGATGAGCCGTATTAATCAGTAAAACATGATCTTCTGGGAAATCAGCTTTCTGCTGTTGCAACACGGCTGTCATATCTTGTAAACGCCGCATCGCTTCGGGTAACAATACCATGGCAGGCGGTGTATTTTCTGATTTGAGAGACTCGGTACGAATGTTAATTTTCGGGTTATTGAGAGTCTTTTCAAACAGTTCTTTAATTTGTTCGCTACGGGTTTTATTGGTATTAGGATCGACGATTTCTGTCTCGTTTTCCCGATCAATTAAAGTGTCATCCAGTTCAGAATCAACCCGTGAGAATTTTACATCGGAATGTTCTCTTTCAAGAAAACTAATAAAGTGAGTATCGATGAAAGAGTCGAGGAATAATACTTCTAAACCTTGGCTTTTATGTAGCTCAACATAAGTGGCTTGAGCCGCTTCATCATTGCAATAAAATACCCGATTTTCATGACGTTCTTTATTGCGTTCTAGGTATTGACTCAAAGTCGTATAGTAATACCCTTTTTCATCCACACTCGGGGTATTTTCAGTCGCCACTTCTTGCCAAGCATCCCCTTCTTCTGTTTGGACTTGAACCGCTGGAGTTTCTTCTGTTTCAGTCGGTTTATAAGTGGTTCGGAAAATTAAGATCTCTTCAACTTGTTTTTTGAACTTCTCATCATTCAGTGCGCCAAACTTAACAAATGTACCGACATCCTGCCAACAGCGAATATATTCTTTCGGATTTTCTTTGTACAGTTCTTTGAGGCGACCCGCTACTTTCTTGGCAACATAATCGGCAATTTTACGAACAGTTCGATTAGTTTGTAGCGCGCTACGGGAGATATTTAACGGAATATCTGTACTGTCAATTACCCCCCGTAATGGCATCAAGAATTTAGGGATAATTTCTTCACAATGATCGCTAACAAAAACCTGATTAGAAAATAGCTTAATATTGCCTTGACTGACATCAACATCGGGCTTCAGTTTGGGGAAATAAAGAATCCCATTCACCACAAATGGATAGTCAGTATTGAGATGAACCCAGAGTAAAGGTTCTTCCTGGAAGGGATAAAGATAACGGTACAACTCCAGATAATCATCATCCGTCAGGTTGCTGGGAGAGTCTCTCCAGGGTGCAGTTTGACGGTTGAGGGTTTCTCCATCCATTTTGATGGAAACAGGCATAAAATCGCAGTAGGTTTTGACTAACTGCTGAATTCGGGAGGCTTCAAGATACTCTTTTTCTTCCTCCATCAACGTTAATGTGATGGTGGTACCCCGTTGAGTGCGGGCAGAGTCTTCCAGTTGAAATTGAGGGGAACCGTCACAACTCCAGTGAACTGCTTGTGCTCCTTCTTGGTAAGATAAAGTATCAATGTCTACTTTTGTGGCCACCATAAAGGAGGAATAAAACCCTAAACCAAAGTGACCAATAATACTATCATCGCTATTGGATTTATACTTCTCAATAAACTCTTCTGCGCTGGAAAAAGCAACTTGATTAATATATTTTTTGATCTCTTCATCCGTCATTCCAATGCCGTTATCGGTAATGGAAAGGGTGTTCTCGTCTTGGTCGATAGAAATGGTGATTTCAGCTTCCCCGACCTCTCCTGAATATTCGCCCGACCGGGCAATCATACTCATTTTAGAAATCGCATCGACGGCGTTAGAAACTAATTCCCGGAAGAAGACCTCATGATCGGTGTAGAGGGACTTCTTGATAATCGGGAAAATATTCTCGGTATGTATCGTAATCGTTCCCTGTTCAAGTACGGTCATAATTGATCTTACGGTTCTCATAGGTCGTCATCTTATGATTGTGTGCGATCGCCGACCCAGAGTGTGAATGGGATCACCGTCAAAAGTTTATTCGGATATCCGTATCTTCAGTGATAATCCAGTTGTTTAAGAATTGTTTTTAATTCTGAGTTTAATAATGCAATGGTTTCCGGCTGCAATTTTCGTTGATAATCTCCTGGAGTCACTTGGCGTTTGTGAGCATAAACATTTTCTTTTTTGACGTTTAACTTAGCTTTCTCTGTAATTTCTTGAATAATATCCGGATTAATTTCAATTGAAATAAAATCAACTAAACGACTCAACCAGGTCTCAAAATTCCCTACCATCTCTTCATATTGCAGAAATAAAACATGAGATTTGCCCAACAGTTGCTGTGTATATTCAGAGTAACGATATTGATAAGTCTGAAGATGATCAATGACAAATTCATCTAAAGTTTGACTCAGGGCTTTAGTTCTCCATTCTGGCTGTTTTCCCAGTAAGTAACTCGGTTTTTCATGGCTATAAGCATGAGAAAAATATAAAGAAGTTAAAACATCTCTTGGATCTCTTAACATTAGGATAATTTGATATTGCTCTAAATTTGGAATGGGTTGAAATTCCCGAAAAGAACCATAATAGTATCCCTGTGATTTAAAAGCTTTTTTTGCTTTTTGGGGAGAGGCTAAAATCTGTTTAATAGATCGTCCATCTTGCCAAAAATATTTCGCAAAATCAATTGGAATAATTCCCGCATCTTGAACGATCTTTCTCAGAATTTCATTCACGTAAACAGAAGCACATTTATGAGCCGTGAAAAATAAGAGACTTTGAGCCTGACTATTTTTAGGCATATCTCGATTGGCTAATCTAAGAATTTCTGGTTGAAATTGTCTTCTTAGATTTCTCTGATGGATGATGTAACTAATTGGGTAAATATTTCTGAGTTTACGGATAATTGACTGATTCATTATTTTAACCCTGATAAAAATTAATTTCAATTTTTTCTAATTTTGATAACACATAACTTCGCTGTTCCTCTGTAAAAGTTTTATTAAATTTATTGGAATTAGAAGATTTGATTTGAGAACGGTTAACACTTCTCCCGGCTTCATCTAATATTAAAGATTGGGATGCCTTTCCATAGTTGTGTATCATTTTAAAATCATATTCTATTTTAATAAAATTACAGATATTTTTTAAAACTCTTTCTGGATTTTCAAGTAGCTGTTCATAACTGACTAATATATGATTAGGATAGTCAGCATATTGCTGACTAATATAAACTGCTCTATTCCACCAATCAATACATTGATCGAGTTCCCAAATGCCATCCCAATATTGGGGATATCGATGAGTTGCTTCATACAAAGAAGCCACAACATCTTCACCTTGACGAATTAAATGAATAATTTGAGATTGGGGACAATAAGTAATAATTTCGTTTAAGTAAAAAATATGCTGGGGTGTTTTTTCAAGTACAATATCTTTTCCTTGTTCATCCGCTAAAATTGATAAAATTTTAAAAAATTGTTGAGTATATAACTTTTTTAGAGGAATATTAGGTAAATAACGTAGCATTTCAGGACGTTTTAGATCATCTTTAAAATAAGTTTCTAACCAAGGTTTTAACTGATGAGCAATGATTCCTAGTTTACGTCTTCGAGAGTTTTCTGCTGGGGGTAAACATTGGAAAAATTTTGATTCTGGAAATGATGCAATCTGAGGATGAGCAGATAAAAGACTCTGAAGTAGAGTTGTACCTGAGCGAGGACATCCCATCAGAAAAATAGGAGAGTTTGACTTGAATTTCATATGGATTATGTTAAGATTGAATTAGCACTCTTGTTAAACAAATATGTCATTAATCTCTATTATAATTCCCGTTTATAACGGAGAAAAAACAATTCGAGAAACAATCTACTCGGTTTTGAATCAAACATATAAAAACCTTGAAATAATCATTATTAACGATGGTTCTACAGATTCGACACTAGAAGTAATCTCTAGTATACCCAATTCTAATATAAAAGTTTTCTCTTATCCCAATACTGGAGTTTCTACGAGTCGAAATCGTGGAATTGCATTGGCTAAAGGTGAATATATTTCTTTTATTGATGCTGATGATTTATGGATTCCAGATAAACTAGAGGCTCAATTCAACGCACTACAAGAAAATCCTCAAGCCGCAGTGGCTTATAGTTGGACAGATTGGATTAATGAATCAGGTGAAGTGATTTATGGAGGGGGTCATCATCAGATTTCTGGAGATGTTTATGCACATCTTTTTTTAGGTGATTTTATTGAAGGGGGATCGAATGTATTAATTCGTAAATCAGCATTAGATAAAGTCGGTATTTTTGATGAAACTGTCAATTTTTCAGAAGATTGGGAAATGTGGTTAAGATTAGCAGCGCAATATCAATTTGTAGTCGTTCCTCGCACTCAAATTTTATATCGAATTTCTCATCAATCTGCTTCTTGTAACGTTTTGCAGATGGAAAAATCCAGTTTACAAGTCATTGACAAAGCCATCCTTCAATCTCCTCAACCAATTGAACATCTGAAATCTCATTGTTTAGCTAATCGTTATAAGTATCTTACCTATAAAGCACTACAGGGAGAGTCAAAACAGAATCAAGGTTTGCTGGGGCTTCGTTTTCTAGGAGTCGCATTAAGAAATGATATTTCTCTAATTCAAAAGCGAGTCTTTTGGAAAGCCAGTATGAAAATTTTAATTTTTTTGTTACTTCCCTCTGAAAAATCACAGCATATTTTAAAAAAGTTTAGTAATTTTTTAGATATTAAAACTCTCTTAATGCACATGAAAACGAATCCCGAATTAATTTCTCATACTTAGCACAGCTTCAGCCATTTCTGATGGCGCTTGACGCTGCTGAATATAATGGTTTAAATCTTGCTCACACTTTTGCCTCAATTGAGAGTCACAAATTAAAAGTTTGCGAATTTCACGATAATAGTAACCCAAGTATTTTTTCAAAGGAATTTGATCGACATCGAAATGAATCATATTAACAAAATGCCAAATATTATAGTGAGCTTTGAGGGAAGTTAATCCCTTTATAATTTTAATTCTATCTTTTAAATTTGGCTTAAGATACCATTGTAACAAAGGTGGCATATAACGAATAAAATCCTCAATCTGATAATCTGCTGTAGCTTTAATTTGACTAGATAACATCACTTTGAAGCCCGCTTTTATCGCTCTAATTCCAAATTCATAATCTCCGCCATAATGCTGATATTTTTTAATATTCGGTAGTCCAATTGTATTGATAATTTTGCGAGGGATAATTGTCATATTACCATTCACTGCATCGACTTCGAGCATACTGCTTTCTGAAAAATCACTGAAATTACACACTTGTTCTCCTTGGCGAAAGCCACCAAATACAATCCAATCTGGATAATATTTTGATGTGACAATTCCTCCAACTATACTATTGTTTGTAGACTCAATATGACAGATTTCAATTGCTTTTACGATAAAATTATTCTCTAGAAAAATATCATCGTTTAGCCAAATAATATAATCTGAATCGAAATGCTCCATAATATACTCCATTCCCTTGTGAATTGCACCTGTCCACCAAAGATTACCATCTCCTTGAATGAGTATAACCTGAGGAAACTGCTGCTGAATCATTTCTACAGTGCCATCAGTAGAACCATCATCAACAACCACAATATCAATTAAATCGTCTGATGATTTTACCTGAGTACTCTGCTGATGAAGTTGCTGTAAAATACTATAAGTCATTAACTTTCTATTTCGGACTGGAATCAAGATAGAGATTCTCATCATCTTAATCGTCAAATTAATATTTATATCTTAATATAGTATTATAGCATCTCAATTTTAGACAGTAAGCTGTTCAATATAGAATGCAATAAAGGTAAAAAATATGCCAAAAATATCCGTAATTATACCCGTTTTCAATGGGGAAGATACTATTTCAAAAACGATTGAATCTGTGATTGACCAAACTTTCTCAGATTTTGAACTGATTGTGATTAATGATGGGTCAACTGATACTACCCTAGAAGTTCTTTCCACAATTAAAGATTCACGCTTAAAAGTATTTTCCTATCCTAATGCAGGTCAAGGTGCTAGTCGTAATCGTGGCCTTATTCATGCATCAGGTGAATATATTGCTTTTTTAGATGCAGATGATATCTGGACACCGGATAAGTTAGAAATGCAACTTCAAGCATTAGAAAAACATTCTGATGCTGCTGTGGCTTACAGTTGGACAGATAGCATTGATGAATCTGGTGATTTTCATAGCAAAGGTCCTCGTCCTCAGTTTGAGGGAGATGTGTTTCAACCGCTTTTACTCACTAACTTTTTAGTGAATGGTTCTAATCCCTTAATTCGTCATCAGGCATTAATTGAAGTGGGTGGGTTTGATGAGTTACTTCCACCTGCTGAAGATTGGGATATGTGGTTAAAACTCGCCAATCACTATCATTTTGTTGTTGTAAAATCTCCCCAAGTTTTATATCGACAATCTTCTAATTCTGCTTCTTCTAATGTATTGAAGATGGAATCTTCTAGTATAAAGCTACTCAAAAATGCTTTAACTTATCGTTCTGAATTATTAGAAAATTTACATCCTATCATATTTGCTAATTTATACAAATACTTAACTTGGAAAGCTTTAACAGGAATTCCTAGAAAACGAAACTGTTTGACTGCATTTCGATTTTTTTACTACACTGTCAAATATGATCCTAAGTTAATTTATAAAAAAGCTTTTTTTAAAGTCATTATCCGAACGATCATTATCCTAGCATTTCCATCTCGGCTGGCGGCGTTATGTTTCAGTCGATTTAAATCTCTTACCGATCATACAACACTTTTAGGGTATATTAAAACAAAAATAAACTGAAATACGGCTGATTTTTTCGAGCCTTATATGATTAAGTCGATTAAATGTTGTAGTTGCTGACAGGCTACATTCCAATTTAAGCGAGACTGATATTCTCGAAAAGAAGATAAAGCTAAACTTTGGTATTGATCGTAATGATTCATTAACTCGATAATATAATCACAATACTGTGAAAGAGAAGCCTCAAGTGCAAATTTTTTACCGTTTAATCCCTCTTTTATAATTGTAGAAATTCCGCCAACATCAGTCGTTAAACAGGGTAAGCCAAAAGCATTAGCTTCACACAAAACATGAGGAGAACAATCTGCTTTAGACGGAAGAATTAAAAAATGAGAATTTGCCATTAAGTGATTGAGTTTCTCCCTTTCATCTTTTATAGACTTTTTTAGATATCCAAAATACTTAACGTAACTTGGAAGCGATTCTGAAGTAATAGGAGGGTTGCCTGCAATAATAAGTTCGGTTTTTAAACCTCTTTCATTTAATATTTTAGTCACTTCAAGAGCAATATCTCCTCCTTTTCTAAACCATTCCACCCCTAAATGTAAAAGTTTGCAAGGTTCTACCGGACGAGATACTATAATTTGATGAATATCTTCTATTGTTCTATTTTCTTCTAAATTAGCACCCCAAGGAATAACTTTAACTTTTGCAGGGTCAACATTATACTGATGAATGGCTTTTTCAGCACCCCAGTCTGAAGCATAGATAGCTAATGTACATTTCTCTAGAGCCTCTTTTTCAAAATAATAAATATTCTCCAAAGTTTCTTGACACAAATTACTTAAATAAGGATAAAAATCTATCAATGCACAAAGGGGGGCATCTGTCCATAAAACGATAGGCTTTTTAGAATTTAATTGAGATATTGGAATAACATTTTCTGGACATAAAATCACATCATAATCAATTTCAGACAGTTGTTTTTGAACTTGCTGAGCATAATCTTGAACAATTAAAGGTTCTGCCCAACGATAATAATCTTTTTGATAAAAATGATGGTAAAATTCCCATTTTGCGCGAGTTATTAAAGAGGTTTTCTTTTTTAAACTTCCAATATATTCTAAGGTTGCAGACTGGCTTTCTAAGGTTTTTGCAATAGTATACCCAGCTTGACATAAACCCAGTTGAGTTTTCGGCCATTTGTTTTGATTGAGAACATCATAAACTGTGACATAAGCAATTTTCATATTATTTTCTCCCTTTTATACTTTTCCATAAGATAAACGGACTTAACAACCGACCGATTCGGGATTGATATTCACAGCCTTTATCAATTTCTTGACTCAATACTTGATTATTTTTTAACCAAAAACTAGCGAGTTTATAAGCATCTGACATGAGATACAATCCTGTTAAAACGGGAATTAAATGACGCTGCCATCCTGTAATTCTAGCTAACCGAAGGGCATGATTAGAATAACCGGAAGTCCGAGAAATTTTTAATAAATATTCGGGTTTAAGTCGATAATTGGGAATATGATGCCAGACTTCCATTTTGGGATTATGCCAAATTTCCCAATCGCTATTTTGGATATAATACATCACTTCTAAATCTTCACAAGCCCCCAGTAAAGTTTGATTTTTCTCATCTCGACCTTGTAATAATAAATCGGCAGGCACTGCCTGTTTCCAGGCTTGTTTGCGAACCACAGAACCGGGCGCAGCCGGAATCTTTCGAGGCTTGGCAGAACGGGCATAACAAAACGGTTGATCGCCGCGATTATAAACCGCTAATAACAGTTGAATTTGCTCAAAATAAGCAGGAGGGACTTGGTCTAACTTCCCGTGAATATTGCCGCCATAAGCCCCAGCTTCTGGATGTTCTTTGCTAAATTGATAAACTTCAAAGACCCAGTTTTGACTCGGGAGATTATCGTCATCTAAAAATGCAACTAACTCACTTTTTGCTTCTTTAATCCCTCGCTTTCGGGCGTAGGTTGTGCCTTGAGTCGGTTCAAAAATATATCGAATTTTGCTGTGAGTTTGCCAATTTTGAGTAAATTGATCAACAACCTTAGCTGTTTGATCGCTACTATTATTATCAATTACTAAAACTTCCCAACTGATTCCTTTTGTCTGAACTTGCTGCTGCAAACATTCAAGTACCTCAGGAATCCGATTTTCACCATTATAGGTGCAAATAGCAATAGTTAAATCCACAGTATTTTTTTCAAATGGAAGAATAATTGAAATTATCGAGTTTGCAGTGACTGATGCAAATTAGAACGCCAAAAGAAAAAAGGACTTTTTAAACAAGAAAGATATAATTCTAGTTCACAAGCCGCAACTAAATCCGTTTTAATGCTGGTTCTATATTTAATCAGATGACGAACAATTTTCCGTAAATCATTGAGCATATAAGCCGGTAATGCTAAGGGTTTTTGCCATGTCGGAATACTTAACATCCGAGTCCGATAACGACTCAAACCAATTCCCCGACATAACCCTATAAGATAGCTTCGTTCCAAGCGCTGGCGAGGTATACAATGATACACTATCATCTCAGGATTGTACCAAATTTGCCAACCGGCATTTTGAATGTAAAGCAGCGCCTCAAATTCCTCACTAGCCAGCATTTGCCCCCTCACACGACCAATCAGGACTAACCGCGCCGGAACCTGTTTTAACCAAGCTTCTCGCCGCACGACTAAACCTGCCCCCGGTGGCAATAACTTCTTGTGAGGTTGATAATACAGCGGCTGGTCCCCTCGATCTGTTAATGCCAGCAACGGTGCAATCCGTTCAAAATTTTCGGGGGGATTGACTTCAAATTCTCCTAAAATTCGACTGCCGTAAGCCCCCACCTGAGGATGATTTTTGCCAAACTTGTAAGCTGCCGCTAGCCATTCTGGGGCAGGACGGTTATCATCGTCTAAGAAGCCTACGAATTTTCCCTTCGCCTCTGTAATGGCGCGTTGACGGGCAAAGGCTAAGCCTTGTTCGGGTTCAAAACAGTATCTTAACGGAACGCCCGTTATCCAATTTTGTTGGTATTGTTGTACCACTTCAGCGGTGCGATCGTTGCTGTTATTGTCTACAACAACCACTTCCCAACAAAGACCCTCTACCCTCGTTTGTGATCGCAATTTTTCCAGTAATCCTGATAATCCCTGTGCCCCATTATAGGTTGGAATTGCAACAGTAAAGTCTAGCATACTTCATGATTGAGCCGTTGTCACCTAGGGTGAAAAGGATTGAGTTCACCTGAGGTTTATTTTCAATCCCAATATAGCTTACTGATTATAAAATGCCAGTGACTTAAAGGCAGTAGTGACTGAGCGATCGCAGAATTTAAGTGATTTTTGTATCTTTTTTCAGGGTGATAGGCTTTCTTAAGCCAGATAGAGAGAAACCGAAACATTAATACATTTGCTGTGGAAAACACTACATTTCCGTAAAATTACGGATTCACTTTCTTTTACTCTAATTATTACCCCTGACTTAATTAAAATAGATATCAGCTATGGCTTTAATTTCTGTCATTATTCCCGCTCATAATGCTGAAAAAACGATTCAGGCAACCCTTGACTCCGTTTTGCAGCAAACGTTTCCCGATTTTGAAATCATTGTAATTAATGATAGTTCTACTGATAACACCTTAGAAATAGTCAGTCAATATCAAGATTATCGTCTTCAAATTTTCAGCTATTCTCATCAAGGTGCTTCTGTCAGTCGGAACTTAGGATTTAAAAAATCTACGGGGGAATATATTGCTTTTTTAGATGCCGATGACTTGTGGACTCCAGATAAACTTGAAAGTCAACTGAGGGCGTTAAAAGATCATCCCTCAGCGGCAGTTGCTTATAGCTGGACAGACTATATTGATGAGGCTGGAAGCAAACTTAATTCAGGAAGTTATCTCACTCTGAATGGAGAGGTTTACTCTAAGCTTTTAGTTCGGAATTTTTTAGAAAATGGTTCAAATCCATTAATAAAACGTCAGGCTTTTATTGATGTGGGTGGTTTTGATGAATCTTTATCAGGAGGTCAGGATTGGGATCTTTATCTTAAATTAGCTGCTAATTATTCATTTATTGCTGTTCCTCAAGTGCAAATTTATTATCGGGTTTCAATCGGTTCAATTTCTTCTAATCTATCGCGCCAAGAACAGCAAGTTTTACAAGTGATGAACCGTAATTTTGAGCGAGTACCTCCTGAATTACAGGATTTGAAATCTGATAGTTTGAAAAACCTTTATAAATATTTATCTTGTCGAGCCTTAGCGTTACCGGCTAGTCGTAAAAATGGCTTACAAGCCTTACAGTTTTCTATAAAATATGCTGGGTATGAACCTTATAAAGTTAATCAGTTTAAGTTGATTGTCGTTTTATTATTAAAAAGTTTACTAAGGATTTTACTACCCCAGACTGAACAATATTTATTAAGTTTAGGAAAAAAGCTAAAGTCAAACTCAGTTCGACTTTAATTGAGTCTCAGTTATCGAAATCATCTTTAGTGAGCCACCTCAGGGATCGAAGCTATAATTTTTTGTGAATTTTTATTTCGACTGTATTGTCATCTACAGTATATTAGGTCATATTATAAATGCGATAATACTCACGATAAGGAACTTAAATTTATGCAGGCCACAGAACGCTATAAAAAGTTTACAATTTTGCATTAAAACGATTTGCATGGGGACTTTTTAGCCGAAGCTAAAAGTGGAGAAGGTAATTTAATTGGTGGATTATCTCTGCTTTCAGGATATATTAATAAGGTGCGTCAAGAAGAGAAAAATACTCTTTTTGTCATCTCAGGTGATATGCTGCAAGGATCTATGATTGATGCCGAGTATAAAGGCCTTTCAACCATAGAATTAATGAATTACTTAGCGCCGGATGTAGTAACTTTGGGCAACCATGAATTAGATTATGGTTTTCCTCATTTACTATTTTTAGAAAAGATGGCAAACTTCCCCATTGTCAATGCCAACTTATACATTAAAAAATATAATAAAAGATTGATGAATCCTTATCTAATCCTCAATGTTGATGGATTTGATATTATGTTCATTGGGATCGTCACTGAAGAAGTCCTTAAATCTCTTAAATTGGATACCAGTATTGGTACATTTGTCGATTTAGAAGATGCTGCGGCGGAAGTTGGAAAGATTTGTAATGCTTACAAAACGGAAGATATTGATTTAACCATTCTGTTAACTCATATTGGTTTTGAGGAGGATAAAAAACTCGCTGCCATGCTAGATAAAGAATGGGGAGTCGATATGATCATTGGCGGACATTCCCACACAATTTTAGAACAACCTGCAACCGTTAATGATATTTTAATTACTCAAGCGGGAGTGGGAAGCGATCAAATTGGACGGTTTGATATTGTCGTCGATGATGATACTAATAGTATTGTTGAATGGAAGTGGAAATTGCTTCCAGTTGATCAAAATCTAGCTGAACCCGATGTTGATTTGACAAAGTTTATTGATACATTCAAAGAGGCAGTAGATCGGAAATATAATCGGATTATTAGTCGTTTATCCCGTCAACTGACTCATCCGAAACGTGAGGTGGAAACCGAATTAGGTAACTTAATTTGTGATATTTTTGCCGAACAAGGAATGATTGATATAGTCTTAATTGGAAGTGGTTCAATTCGCGGTACAGAATTAGGCCCGGTTGTCACATTAGCGGATCTGAAAAAAGTATATCCCTATGATGGTGCCTTGTATAAAGTAGTGGTAACCGGAGAAAAACTGAAGCAGATCTTTGGTTATATTATGAGGGCAGAAAACCGAATTCCGGGTGAAAGTAATTATTTCCAAATTAATCAAGGTGTGAAAGCGGTTTACAATGATGCCGAGGAAAAACTAGAGTCTTTGACTATTAAAGGTCAACCGGTAGAAGATGATGCCAAATATACTGTAGCTTTACAGGAGTATCATTACAAAAATTGTCAATTGAGTTTAGATCTAACTCCTGAAGAATTAACTCAATTTGGTGATTTAAAAGTGATCACAACATCGGCTCAAAATGTGCTTGAAGAATACTTAGTGGCTCATCAACTTTTAGACCGTCAAATTGAAGGGCGCTTAATCTGTAAGTAAGTCTAAGTTACTATAGATTTAAAATCAGGTATTGAGACAAAAAAGGTAAACATTGTAGAGACTCAATAGTCCGGGTTTCATCAATGTTAAACTAAATTAAATCTCAATACTTATATTTAAGATTGTAGGGTACGGAATTTGATGTACTCTATAATCTTAAAAGTGATTTCATGAATTCAAATCTTTTTATTCCTTCCTATGATGACTTTTTCCAGCCCACACTTCAAGCCCTGAAGAATTTAGGGGGATCGGGCACTGTACAGGAAATTTATCAACAGGTTTGTGAATTAGAGAATTTATCGAATGAACAGCAAGCTATTTCTTATGAAAATAAGCCACAAACTATAGTTGCCGATCGGCTCAGTTGGGCAAGAACTTATCTTAAGAAGTACGGCGCGATTGATAATATTGGTAGAGGGGTTTGGGTCTTAACTCAAAAAGGAAAGGAATTAAAAGAAATAGATAAAACAGCAGTTAAACAATTTGTCAGGCAAAAGAGTAACCCCAATGCTTTGAATAATGAATTATATGATAATATTGAAATAGAAAATAATGAAAATTTAGATAGTACTTTTGAAACTGAGCAAATTCCTGTAGATTCAGAATATTGGATTGAGCAATTATTATCAATTCTTCAGCAAATACCTCCGGATGCTTTTGAACGATTATGTCAGCGAATTTTACGAGAATCTGGATTTATTAAAGTTGAAGTCACCGGACGCAAAGGAGATGGAGGAATTGATGGAATTGGGGTGTTGAAAATTTCCCTTTTAAGCTTTCCAGTCTTATTTCAATGTAAGCGTTATACTGGTTCTGTGGGAGCCTCAGAAATTCGGGATTTTCGAGGGGCAATGGTGGGGAGAACGGATAAAGGATTATTTATCACCACAGGAACTTTTACCAGTGCAGCCAAAATAGAAGCCACACGAGATGGTGCGCCTGCACTCGACTTAATTGATGGGGAACAATTGTGTCATATTCTTAAAGATTTACAACTGGGAATTGAGACAAAAACTATAGAAGTTGTTGAAATCAAACAATCCTGGTTTAATCATCTTTAATCTCATTTCCCCTCAATATCCATGTTCAGCTAAAAATTCAGGGGTAATTTGTTCTAAGCTAGAAATAGAAGTCGCTTGATCTAACCCTGGAATTGATTCTAACGAAGGATTGAACTGCGATCGCAAAAACTTAGCCACATATTTCCCTAAAATATCCGCTTCAATATTCACCCCACTCCCCGGTTTGAGGTGCTTGAGGTTGGTTTCCTCGTAAGTGTGGGGAATGACTGCCACCTTAAAGCCATTTCCTTCTGGGTCACAATCGGCTACAGTCAGACTAATTCCATTGATAGCAATACTACCTTTTGGCACAATATAAGGGGCAATTTGTCGTTGCCACATTTCCATCCCTCCCCTGGGCGCACTAAATTGCATTTCCCAAGAACTAGCCGTTTGCACTGATGAGTTGAGACAACCGATCCCATCCACATGACCTGTAACAAAATGTCCCCCTAGCTTACTTCCCGCTCGCAGAGAGGTTTCCAGGTTAAAATATCCCGATGATAAACCGCCTAAAGTCGTGCGCGATAAGGTCTCGGGTGAAGCTGTTGCCACAAACCCAGATGGGACAATTTCAACCACCGTTAAACAGACTCCATCGACAGCAACACTATCGCCGAGCGCTAAATCCCTTAAAATAGAATCAGTTTGACCCAATTGACAAGAAATTTGGAACTGATCCTGCCCCAAAGGCTGTATTGTTCCTAAAGCTTGAATTAATCCTGTGAACATAGCATTTTTTTAGTATGGAATTCAAGATAAATTAGAAATAGGGTAATTCAACAGTTTCCGTATCTGAGTCTAACCACTCAATTGCCGAACGTATTTTATAGAGGCTGAGTCGATGATTGAAATGAAAGTCGCCGGAATTGCACTCGATGCTGCTACACGTAATCCAATTGTGTTACTCAGAGATGCGTCAGAGCGGCGTGCCTTACCGATTTTTATTGGTCAGGATCAGGCAAAATCCATTATTGGTGCTCTCGAAAACCACAGGCCCCCCAGACCTTTAACTCACGATTTAATGGTTAATTTCCTCGAAACTTGGGAAATGACATTAGAGCGAGTGATCATTCACTCCTTGCAGGATAACACCTTCTATGCGGTTCTAGTGGTGCGTCAGGGAGAACTTAAAAAAGAAATCGATGCTCGTCCCAGTGATGCCATTGCCATTGCTCTGCGGACAGATAGTCCAATTTGGGTGATGGAAGAAGTGGTGGCTGATGCCTCTATCCCAGTTGATCGAGAAGCCGATGAGCAAGAGCGCAAAGCCTTTCGGGAATTTATCGCCAATCTTAGCCCCGATGAACTAATCCGTCGGGCTGATTTTCGTAAAGATGAAGCCCAATAATCACCCGTCAACAAGCCTAAGGGATTAAACACTGGGATGCGCTATCGACGATTTGGTAAAACCAATCTCAATCTTTCGGTATTTTCCCTCGGCACAATGCGGTATCTCGCTTCTGAGGACAATGCTCAGCAAACAGTGCAGCAGGCTGTCTGCCAAGGGATTAACCATATTGAAACGGCTCAAGGCTATGGCAACAGTGAGCAATATCTCGGCGCTGCCTTGTCAAGCGACTTATCGGTTAAGCGAACGCAGCTTTATATTACCAGCAAGATTACGCCATCTTCCGATCCCGATCGGCTAGAGGGTTTAATCGATCGCTCCTTGACCCGGTTGCAGTTAGATTATCTCGATGGTCTAGCAATCCACGGCATTAACACCCATCAACATCTAGAACAGACCATTCAAGGTATTTCTGGAGCGCAGCGGGCGATCGCAGACGGTCGAGTGCGACACCTCGGGTTTTCTACTCACGGGCCGTTGGATGTGATTGTAGCTGCTATTAACACACAATTCTTTGAATTTGTCAATCTGCATTATTACTATTTTTTCCAACGCAATGCCCCTGCTATTGAATTAGCCCACAAAAATGATTTAGGGATATTTATTATTTCTCCCGCAGATAAAGGCGGACAACTTTATACTCCCCCACAACGCTTGAAAGACTTGTGTCAACCTTTTTCTCCTTTAGAATTAAATTATCGATTTTTGCTGAGTGACCCGAGGATAACCACTTTAAGTTTAGGGGCAGCCACCCCAGAGGAATTAGATTGGCCTTTACAAGTAGCCGATCAAGATTATCCTTTAACTGTAGAAGAACAAACTGCCTTCGCCCGCTTAGACACAGCAAAAGTAGAAGCTTTAGGCACAGAACAATGTAGTCAATGTTACCAATGTTTACCCTGTCCAGAAAACATCAATATTCCTGAAGTGTTGCGGTTAAGAAACTTAGCTGTTGCCTACGATATGACTCAATTTGCTCAATATCGTTACCAGATGTTTGAGAATGCCGGACACTGGTTTGCGGGACGTAAAGGCAACCGTTGTACAGACTGTGGTGAGTGTTTACCTCGCTGTCCGCAAGCGTTAGACATTCCTAAACTATTGCGCGATAGCCATCAACGGTTGAATGGAAAGCCTCGGCGGCGACTATGGGAATAAAAAGGGAAGAATATATCAAATTTCAATAAGCAATTATTTCTATTGCGATCGAGAATTATAGCGATAGCTGGGCTAAGGTGTAAACCACAAACTGCCTTCACTGCTATTGGTTTCAATAAGCAATTATTTCTATTGCGATCGAGAATTATAGGATCCTAGGATGCTTCAAGTCCCCCAGCACCCACAAACGGTGTAAACCACAAAGCGGCCTGAGTGCGATAAATTTAATCCGGTATTATTTAAGATTGCGATCGAGTTTGAGTCGAATTAAATAATTGTTCTGACTCACTTAACTGAATGAGAATATTTCCTCAGATAGAGGTCAAAGAAAGAATTGTGCAGGATAATAAAATTACTATAAATTAAAAAAAGGATAATTATAATTATGAATCTTCTAAGGATTTTACTGGGTATTGTTGTTCCACCATTGGGCGTATTTCTCACGAGTGGAATTAGTTCTGCATTTTTCATTAATATCTTACTGACTTTACTCGGTTGGTTACCGGGTTCAATTCATGCTATTTGGGTAATTACAAAACAAGCCGAACGTGCTGGTGAAGGAACTTACTAATACCAAGTTCTTAAAGTTCGCAGTCAAACAGACCACTTAACTAGCCTATAGAACTCACAAACTATCTAAACCGGGTCAAAAGATGATAAAGATCAATTGACCTGTTTTTTGATGGGTTTGATACATTCGATATGAGCCATTTTAGGATAGATGATAATTCCCAGAAAAACATCTATTGTCAGATAAAAGTCTACTCAGCCGTAATATCAACTGTAGGTAGAGGAGAATTCCGAAAAACTAGAGTATAAATATCGGTTGGCATCTCAATATTTTCATTTTCTAGTGCTTCTTTAATCCCCTGAGCAACTAAAGACGTTGTCGTGAGAAAACCCGCCCGTCTAGAATCTACCCAAAAGCGAACTTCTAAGTTAACAGTACTGGCAGCGAGTTCTTGAACTAACACTTCAGATTGTGGATTTTGCTCAACTTGCTTCATCGATTTTAAAGTTGCTAAAATAATCGTTTTTGCATGACTAATATTAGCTTCATAGTCAATGCCAACAATCACAGAACTGCGGCGACGGGGTGAAGCGGTATTATTGGTAATACTCGTTTGAAACACTTCTTGATTGGGAATATAAACTAAACGACCATCATAAGTTCGTAGAGTCGTTGCCCGAAGCTGAATTTGAGTAATAGTTCCTTCATAATCCTTAATTACCACTTGATCGTTAATTTTAAAGGGTCGAGCAGCCAGTAAAATTACCCCTGAAATATAGTTGCTTAAAACATCTTTTAAACTAAAACCAATCGCCACACTGGTTAAACCTAATGCTCCGAGTAATGCCCCAAAATCTAGCCCTAAAACCCCTAATGCAATCACAGTTCCAACAATCCAAACTCCGCCATAACTGAGCCTCCCAATTAAAATTTCTGTATTACTATCTCCCTCAGTTTGCTGTGCCCAACTAAAGGCTAAATAACGCACACCTCGAGCCACTAACCAAGTTAAAAAAACAACAATAATCGCTCCCATCAATAAGGGAAGATTTTCAATTGTCTTACGAGATAAGTTGCGAACCGTTTCATACAATCGTTGACTAACATCAATAAATAGGGGAGGCTTGTCTATTGCTTGATTCAGAAGAGTTGCCCACCTTTCGGCTAAGGCTTCTAAGCCTAAACCAAAGTCTTGAGCATCTTGATCTGTAATGGTCATAATCACTCGGTTGTTGACTCTCAGGGTGGCAATATTCCGAGGATTATCAGGTTGGATGGTGACGGCTTCGATTGTATCAGATTGAGACAATAAACTAGCAATCCGACGATTAATAATTTGTGCTCGTTTACTGGCACTAATATCTGCTAAACCCCCAACTTGAAAAACGGGTCTGCCTCGAACAATAATATCAGCAAAATATAGTTCGTTGAGGGGTGAAGCAGATGAAGAAACTGGAGGATTTGGTGAGGTTGGAGTCGGCGGTGGTAATTCTTGGGCTAAGCTAGTGGACGTGAAAATTAAACCCGATCCAAGTAGACTTAAAATTAGGCTTGACTTTTGACGAAACCCGATCATTTTATGTAAAAAAAATAATTTTAATAAATAGCTTAATATAAAACTTTGATGTTTAATCTAATTCTTGAATGAAATAAGATTGAAAAGCGCCGCTTGATTCAGCGACGCACTGTATTTATGAGAATCTAAAGCGATCTATGATTTTCTGAATCACTCAATTATTTAGCAGCTTCCTTTAATTTCATATCAATCTGTTCTTCAACTGACATGGCGCTTGTATTCCCAGGATTTTTCATTTTATTCTTATTCGCTTCTCCTTGAACAGTGTTTAGCCCATTTTCAGCATCTGCTTGAACTTCTTCTAAAGAACGAGGATTAGATTTTAAAACGTCTTCTGATTTCTGTTCAATTTTCTGTAGTTGATCTTCTCCACTTGTCGGACTACTACTGACTGCTAAAGTTGGCAAAGCGTTAGAAAACAACAATAAAGCACCGAAGAAAGCCGCAACTACAAAGCGCACTGGACGAAGATTAAAAATTTTAGATAAGGTCAGTTTCATCAAATATTACCTCTTAAGCTTAATGTAAACTCTATAGATGATAAATAAAGTATTGATCTATATTCATCTACCTTAAGAAGTATTTTTTGATTTAAAAATAATAAAATTAATTACTATACTAATAACGATCCTTCAGGCTGCTTGATAGGGTGCATTCCTGAAGCGATCGCCATTGAATTTCAAGAGATGAAGCTTTAGGCTTAATATTCCCCCGAATATCAGATGTCGAGTTTGTTGTTTGTAACCTGTTAGGCTTGCTGCCAAATTTGTTGAATTTGACCGGGGAGAAATGAGGCAATTTCTTGGACTCGGTCATTAGACAGTTCTGTTTTTGTGGCGGCAAACACTGCTGCAATCACTGTTTCACCGCTAATGCCTCGAGGGACAGAACCTTCTTGCTCAATCCGTCGTATAAATGTTTGATCGTCAAAAGATAATGGGGGACGAACTCGACTGAGCCAAGCTACAATAGGATTGGTATCTTTCCACAACTGAGAAATTTCGTTTTGTAGCGCTTTTTCCTGGGTAGGCTGAGATTCTTGGTGCAGTTCAGAAGCGACTCTCTCAGAGGCTTCTGTCGTCATTAAATCTCGCATTGTCCGAAAAACAACCTCAGCCAAATCCCGAGCCTCATAAAGGTCACTTAACCTGGCTTTGGCTTGTACCTTTTCTAAGAAAGCTTGATTATCCTGAGAAATATCAGTTGAATTCATAATTTTTTATTTTATGTTATTCACAATGTTTCTACGCTACACTATGATGGTTTATCAAAAATCTTCCCCAAGGTATATTACATATTCTTAACTTTTCTTCCTATCTCCTCCACTGAGGCTCAAAATATCCAACAGTTGCCACCCCACTGACTGAATGCTCACTTAATATTTGAATAAGACTTAGCAAGCTCATGAATCTAGACTCTGAAAATGACATTGCAACGAGTAACCTGACTCAACTCAATGCATTATCCAGAACGATTCGTTTATCGCAAGGACAATTTTCTCTGTTATTTGCGCGATGCAACTATGCCCGTTTACGGGTCTCAATTTCCCGGCAACTTCAACAGCAGTGTCAGTTTAAGATTCACTCCGTACAGCTTCCCGTTTCAAGTCAAGTGCTGTATGGCGCAATTCAAACAGAATTGGGTGAAGAAAGTCCAGAAGTTGTGATTGTTTTTGGCTTAGAAACAGTAGAAGCGATTGATGATATTTTACACGCGGCTAACCTGGCACGAGAAGCGTTTCGTAATTTTGATTTTCCGCTGATTATTTGGATTGATGATAAACTGTGGCATAAATTAAATCGACGCGCACCTGATTTTACCAGTTGGGGAACCACTTATGAATTTCTCCTCAGTATTGATGAGTTAGTTGAGTTTCTCTCGGAAAAAATTGAACAAATATTAGTCAATATTTTAGAGGTAGGAGCAAGTCAGTTTATCTCTAACGCTCAAATACTAGGGGCACAATCGGCGGCAGAACTTCAGTCGGCTTACCAAGATTTAAAACAATTTGATCCGACAATATTATATACCTTGGAAGCGAGTTTACGGTTAATTTTTGGACGCTACCATTATACTCATCAACAAATTAGTCAGGCTCTGGAACAGTATCAAGTTGCCCTACAATTTTGGCAAACTGAAGAAACTATTGCTTCTGCAATTGGGATTCAAAATACAAAATTTACATTAACCCCTTTAGAATGGCTTGGCTTACTGCGTTTTCATGTTGGGTTATGTTATTTCTATCAGGCAGAACAACATTTACAACATAGCGGTTATGCAGATTGGGAAAAAGCACGAGTTAATCTGCAACAATGTATTGAGCAATTTGCCGCTGCAAATCGTCCAGATTTAGTCGGGAAATTTATTAATAAACTGGGAGAAGTTCTACGTCATTTACAAGATTGGGACGCGCTAGAGGCGTTGGCACTTGAATCTCGACAAATTCATCAAGATAACGAGAACTTAAATCCCCTACAAAAAGCCCAAGATTATGGTTTTTTAGCAGAAGTAGCACTACATCGAGGACAGTTTCAACAGACCCAAGAACTGGCTACAGTTGCTTTGGAAATGTTGAGTGTGGGGATAGATAACCCAGTTAAAAATCAACACCGAGGTTTATATCGTTTACTCTTGGCACAAGCGTTAGGAAAGTTAGGAGAAACAGATGCAGCAATTGATCAACTGGAATTAGCTCATCAGGAAACTTATCCTAAATATGCTCCGCAATTATATCTTAAAATCTTAAAGCAGTTACAACAATTTTATTTTAATAAACAGCAATATAAGAAAGCCTTTGATGTTAAAAAAGAATCTCGAAATCAATCCACTATTTTTGGTTACACGGCTTTTATTGGTGCCGGTCGATTACAACCGCGAGAAATTGCCATTGATCCCAGTTTAGGAACGATTGCAAAATCGGATAATATTGTAGATGAGTTAAATATTTCAGGCCGGGAAGTAGCAGTTAATCAATTATTACAAAGGCTGTCTAGTGCTCAATACAAACTGACTGTCATTTATGGAGAGTCGGGAGTTGGGAAAAGCTCTTTAATTCGAGTCGCTTTAGTCCCCGCATTACAACAACAAAGTATTGATGCCCGTCATGTACTGCCAATCGTTATTAGAACCTACAATGGGTATGAGCGAGAGTTAGAAAAAAAATTGGATTTAGGAGAAGAACAGCAGACGGTTCAACCTCAAACCTCGATTAAAATTATTATCAAATCATCTGCTTCTAAACCCCAGGCACGAAGTCAAGCAGATGTTTTAGAAAATGTTCTAAATTTAATAAAAAAAAATACAGCTAAAAATCAATTAGTGGTTCTAATCTTCGATCAATTTGAAGACTTTTTCTTTTTATATAAAGAACCTAAAACACGTCAGGTCTTTTTTTATTTTTTGAATCACTGCTTGAATTTACCTTTTGTCAAAGTCGTGCTGTCTTTGCGAGATGATTGTCTACACTTACTATTAGACTGTGTTCGCTCCGTCGATCTAGAAGCCATTAATAATGATATTCTCAGCCAAAATATTTTATTTTATCTAGACAATTTGAAGCAAAAAGAAGCTTTTAATGTGATTAAAAGTTTAAGTAATCAATCCCATTTTTATTTAGAAGATAGATTGATTCAAAAGTTAGTAGAAGATCTAACGAATGATTTAGGAGAAGTGCGACCGATTGAGCTACAAGTGGTTGGGGCACAACTCCAAACGGAACAGATTACAACATTAGAGACTTACCAAAGAAAAGGCCCGAAATCTGCATTAGTTCAGCGTTTCTTAGGGGAAACGATTCGCGATTGTGGTAAAGAAAATGAACGAGCCGCGAAATCGGTGTTGTATTTACTCACAAATGAGAATAATACTCGTCCGCTAAAAACTCGAACAGAATTAGCAGATGACCTGCAAGAAAAATTAGAAATTGATATCGATCCTAATCAGTTAGATTTAGTGCTTTATATTCTAGAAAAATCGGGATTAGTGTCTCGGGAAGTGAGTGTCGGGGCGGAATTTTATCAACTGGTACATGATTATCTAGTGGGTTTTATTCGTCAGCAACATCAAAATGAATGGGTTGCCCAATTTGAGAAATTACAACAGGAAAATGTCGAACTTCAGCGCCAAGCCGAAATGAGCAAGGCGTTAGTGGAAGCCCAAGCAAAACAGCATCAAGCTGAAAATCGTAGTCGTCAACTTGAACGCTTTTTAGGTGCTTTAATTGGGTTAGCGATCGCTAGTTTTGCAGGGTTGGCATTTTGGCAACGACAACAGGCTGTCAAAGCAAGAATTTCTGCTGTACAATCGGCTCAAGATGCTTTAGTCGTTGCCGAGCAACAGGATCAATTAGGCATATTACAAGCAGGGGTTGAAATTGGTCGCAATATTCAAGATACCAACGCCACCCCAGCCACTCGCAACAATATCGCCGCCGGACTGAGACCGTTAATTTCCCATATTCAAGAAATTAATCGTTTGTTAGACCATCAAAATGGGGTTTTAGATGTCAGTTTTAGTCCCGATGGAGAACGCATTGCCACCGCTAGTATCGACCAAACCGTGAAACTGTGGCAGGCCGATGGGGTTTACCTGCAAGATCTGGTTCACAATGCCGCTGTTACCAGTATTCGTTTTAGTCCCACTGGGGAGATGATTGCCACCACCACCGCCGATCCCAACGATATGGACAATAATAAAGTACTGCTGTGGGACAAATATGGCGATCGCCTCAATCACGCCACCATGACTCATGATGATGCGGTCACCAGCGTCAGTTTTCATCCCAGCAAAAATCAGATCGCCAGTGGCAGTTACGATCAAACCCTTAAAATTTGGACATGGGAAGGGGAAGTTGTAAACACCCTCAATGGTCATCGTGATACCGTCCTCGATGTGGAATATCATCCGGGAGGAGAAGTGTTAGCCAGCGCCAGTGCTGATGGTACAGTGAAACTATGGCGGACAAACGGTAAATTAATTAGAACCCTCAAAGTCTCTGACTGTTCTTCCAGCCCAGAGTTTGACTGTTTTGTCTACGATATTAGCTTTAGTCCCGATGGCAAAACCCTTGCCACCGCCAGTGGCGATCGCGCTGTCAAATTATGGAATTGGCAAAAAGGAACAGAACGCTTTAGCCTCAAAGGACACAATGACTCCGTATTAAGTGTGAATTTTAGCCCAGATGGCACCCTGATTGCCAGTGGCAGTCAAGATCAAACCGTGAAACTGTGGACCACCAGCGGAACTTTACTTAAGACCTTTAGCGGACACCGCAACAACGTACGGGCAGTTCAATTTAGTCCAGATAGTCAGATAATCGCTTCGGCTAGTGAAGATAATACCGTGCGACTGTGGGCGCGTCATCGTAATCCTCTTGATACCATTTTACAGGGACACGACCGAGCGGTTTGGGATGTGAGTTTAAGTCCGAGTGGCGATCGCATTGCTACCGCCAGTGACGATCAAACAGTGCGACTGTGGCAGATAGAAGCGGGAGAGTTGGCACAAACTCCAACAATTTTACGCCATTCGGCGGAAGTCAACCGCGTTGAATTTAGCCCCGATGGTGAATGGCTGGCCACTGCCAGTGACGATCCTCAATTACGCATCTGGAATCGATCTGGGGAGTTAATACAAGCCTTTGAGTCCCATGAAAATAGAGTGACTGCCCTAGACTGGCGGCAAGATGGAGAATATATTGCTTCTGGCAGTGACGACAAAACCGTGAAGCTGTGGACTCCAGACGGTCGTTTGATCCAAACCTTGACCCACGACGGGCAAATTGTGGATTTGCGATTTAATCCTCAAGGGAATCTGTTAGCCGTAACCACCACAACCAGCGTCCCCTCTGCCTCGACAAAAACAAAACGCAATCCACCCCCTTTAGGATTAGTCCAGTTGTGGCAGCAACAAGGAGACAGTTGGGAATCGACAGGGGTTTTATCCTTCTCAAGTCGGAGTGTGAATACAATTGATTTTATTGCTTCACTGGATGTTTTTGCGATCGCAGTCGATCAAAGCGTGATTTTTTGGAATCCACAGCGGGGTAAGTCTTGTCCACTCCAACACGAGGCAACCGTCAGGAGTCTGAGTTTTGATCCCGATAGCCAAACCCTCGCCACCGCCAGTGATGATAAGAAAGTGCGCCTGTGGCGGATTAATTCAGACATTGAACCAGCCCTGTGGCCGCGTCAGGATTGTCCACCGGATGCCGCCCCTTTACAACCGTTTTATACCATCAATCAGGATATTTTAGTTAATAGTGTAGGTTTTCATCCCACCGGTGATTTGTTAGCGATCGCTCAAAATAATGGATCGGTGATTTTATGGGATACAAACGGCATTGAACTCAATCATCAAATTCAGCAAAATTGTCAGTGGTTAAGCGATTATTTGCAAAGTCAGTATCTGAATCACCAAAAGCAAGAAAACCAGGCGGCGACTCAAACGGCTTTGGAAAATTTAAGATTATGTTCCCTAGAATAACTGATTTTGTGTCACGGATCAATACTAGCATTTGGGTTTATAGTTCTTAATGATTAGAGATTGAGCAACCATAGTAAAATAAAATTAATTTGTTCTATCATGTCATAACTTCAATTCAACTTTAGGGCTATTGAGAACTCAGTCAAAAATGATTTGGCAGGTATTATCATGGCTAATATTATTGTAAATACCCTGATTGATCAAAACAATGGGATTGATATTGGGGGGATATCTCTTCGAGATGCGATCGCGGATGCCAACCCTAACGATCAAATTCTATTTGATATCAGTATTGCCAATGGCACCATCACCCTGACGAAAGGGGAATTAGTAATCGATAAAAATTTAACCATAGAAGGGGATACAGACGCAGATTTAGAAACGCGAAATATTACTATCGATGCTAACGGTAATTCTCGTGTTTTTAAGATTGATGATGGTAATAATATTGTCGATCAATTTGTCGAAATTTCAGGCTTAACCATTACAGGGGGTGAAGAAATTGATGGCGGTGGAATTTATAATACAGAAGATTTAACTATCCGTAATAGTACGATTACTGGCAATATTGCAAAAGAAGATAGAGACTACTTTCGTTATGAATATAGCGATGGTTCAGGAGGAGGAATATATACCTCAGGAATCCTCAGAGTTGATGACAGTATCGTCAGTGAAAATACATCTAGAATTAGTGGAGGTGGTATTGATAGTAAGAATGGAATACTAACTGTTACAAGCAGTGTCATTACAGGAAATCTTTCAGCTACTAGTGATATTTTTGGTCGTACAGGGAGTGGAGGAGGAGTGTCTGCTTCTAGTAGTACTGTTAATATTACAAACAGTACCATTAGTAATAATTCTGCAGCTAAAGGTGGAGGAATTTTTGTAGGAAGTAGTCTCTTAACTCTGACTCAGAGTACAGTGAGTGATAATAATGCATCCGGTGGTACTCGGACTTCAGGATTTGGCGGCGGGATTTCTATTGGTCAAAGTACTGCGACGATTAGTAATAGTAATATTAGCAATAATATTGCCGGTGGTGGTGGGAGTGGATTTGGCGGTGGAATTATTAATAGTGAAAGCACCACAAGTCTTACAAATAGTACGATTAGTGGTAACTTTGCGGCTGGTGTCTTTTCAATGGGGTATGGCGGCGGAATTCATAACGCAATTGGAGCGATTCGCGTCAGTAACAGCACAATTACTAATAATAAATCTGGTGTATTTGAGACAGAAATAGTCGTCAATAAAGGGAGTGGAATTTCCAGTATTGGAGATCGATATACTCAAACTGAAGTTATTTCTAGTATTATTGCGGGTAATACTAACTCAGATATTGATTTTGTATTTGGTGAAATTAATTCTTTTATTAGTGAAGGAAATAATCTGATTGGTACAGGAAATGCTGTTAATAATTTCTCTGAAAATACCGACCAAATTAATATTATAGATCCTCAACTTGAACCATTAGCTGATAACGGTGGCTCGACATTAACCCATGCTTTGTTACCCGATAGTCCTGCCATAGACGCAGGCAGCAACCCAGAAGCACTGACAACAGACCAACGAGGGGAACCTCGCCTAGAACGGTTATCCATTGATATTGGCGCTTTTGAACGGGCTAATAACCCGCCTATTGCAGTTGAAGATAATATTAGTGTGTTTGCTGATACTTCCCTAGTTGAAGATGTTTTGCTCAATGATAGCGACCCAGATAATGATTTTTTCAGTATTCTCAGTCTCGACACTACTAATACTTTAGGGACTGCTATTATTAACAATTTCAGTAGTATTTTTTATGACCCTGGTAATTTATTTAGCAGTCTTGCGCCGGGAGATACCGCTACTGATAGCCTCAATTACACGATTGAAGACGAATATGGCAGCACAGCCGATGCAACGATTAATATTACAATTGTCGGAGTTGAAACCCCAGCAGAAACAAATCCCCTTACCCTTAATACTTCTCTCAATCAACTCTTCCAAAATCTCATAGGAACATCTCAAACTCCGCCAACAGTTCCTGAAAATACGGATAATTTAATTCTCGATCTTTCCAGCCTATTTACTTCCTCCGATAATAACCCAGTCACTTTAACTCTATTGAGTAATAATAATACAGAATTAGTTACTGCTAATTTAAATAATAATCTACTCAGTCTCAGTTTAAATGAAAATAAATTTGGTTTATCTGAAATTATTATTGAAGGAAATTCTAACGAATTAACAGTTCAAGATACTCTGCATTTAGCCGTCACAATCGATCCAAGTACTCGGATTCCACTGATTACTCTACCCACAATTGAACCCCACCCTAATCCCGAGAAAACAATTAATATTCAATTAAATTCTAGAGTCACAATAGGTAGTGATGGCAATGATAATATTTTCGGTAACGGTGGCAATAATATTATTTTAGGTCAAAAAGGAGCAGATTATATTCAGGGAGAAAATAGCGCCGATACTGTTTATGGGGGTCAAGGAAATGATCAAATTCAAGGCAGTAATGGCAATGATTCTATTTTTGGAAATTTAGGCAATGATACCATTGAGGCAGAAGCGGGTAATGATTGGATGAATGGCAATCAAAATGATGACTTTTTAATAGCAGGAACTGGAAATGATACAGTATTTGGTGGTAAAAATAATGATACTTTGAGCGGGGAAGTAGGAAACGATCAACTATATGGAAATATCGGAGAAGATCGTTTAGAAGGTAATCTGGGTGATGACAGTTTATTCGGCGGTCAAGATAATGATATTTTATCCGGTAATGCAGGCAATGATTTGATTAATGGAGATAAAGGAGCAGATTTACTGGATGGTAATATCGGAGAAGATACACTCAATGGAGGTACTGGTAATGATATTCTGGATGGAGGAGAAGAAAATGATAGCCTTAACGGTGGTGATGGTAATGACCTATTGCTGGGAGCAAGCGGTAATGATACCTTAATCGGAGGAGAAGGAAGTGACCAATTTGTTGTGACTCAAACTATAGGAATTAATACGATTATAGACTTTCAAATTGGAGAAGATATATTGGTTTTGGATGGAGGATTAACTTTTGAATATTTGACTTTGACTCAAGCGGGAGATAATAGCTTGATTCAGTTGAATAATCAAACACTCGCTATTCTGAATAATATCACGGTTGCTCATATTACTCGGACTCACTTTGCCGAACAGTAATTGCTCTTCAATTTTAATCAAATCAGTACTTCCTATTGGCTAAATTTAGTGCTAAGCTAGCTTCAATTCGTCAGAAAAACTGTAGTGACAAAAATTCATCTTGTACTGTTATAAAATATACAAATATAGATTGATAGGAGACTGAATATGACTAAAATCAAAAATAGCCAACAAGATCAAGGTACGGTCAATAAAGCCGAACAGATTCTCAATGGTGCCAGACCAGAGTTTCTCAGCCATGGTTATGATTGCACCAGTATGGACAAAATCGCGAAATCTGCTGGAGTTTCTAAACAAACCCTCTACAGTCATTTTTGTGATAAAGATGGACTGTTTACCGCTTTAGTGGAACGCATTGCTTCCGAAAAGTTTAGGATTGTTTGGTCTCAACCCCTACAGGGAAAACCGGATGTAGTCCTCCGAAGTTTGGCGCAACGAGTGTTACATAATATTAACGATCCAGATTACCTTTGCTTTATTCGACTCATTACCGCAGAATCTGGAAAACGCCCTGACTTGTGCGAAGTGTTTCTCACCAACTTAGTTCAGCCTGCCATCACCCATCTCACCCAATATCTCAAAACCTGCGAACAACTTCAAATTAAAGACCCAGAAGCAACGGCTCGTATTTTTGTAGGGGCACTGATTCATTTTATGATGGTTCAAGAACTCTTACAAGGTAATAAACTGATGCCAATGGAGTCAGAACGTTTAATTGATAATCTGATTGAGATGATTGTTAACAGATAAATAGGAATTGATATTTTATACTGTTTAGCGTAGAAGAGCTTCTCCTAATCCCCATCAACCTCATCCCTATGACCATCAGCTCCTCCCGAGAGACAACCACCGAAATCGAAACTCGAAAAGCCGACCATCTGCGTGTTTGTTTGGAAGAAGATGTACAATTTCGCCAAGTCACCAGTGGGTTAGAACAGTATCGATTTACCCATTGCTGCCTACCTGAACTGGATTACAATCACATCAATCTGCAAACCCGCTTTTTAGGAAAATCTCTCAATGCACCCCTGTTAATCTCCTCAATGACAGGCGGCACCGAATTAGCTCATTTAGTCAATACTCGATTGGCAACCGTGGCGCAAAACCATCGTCTGGCGATGGGAGTCGGTTCACAGCGAATCGCCCTCGAACAACCCCATCTCGCCCCCACCTTTGCCGTGCGTTCCGTTGCGCCAGATATCCTGCTATTGGCGAATTTGGGTGCGGTTCAACTCAATTATGGCTGTGGCTTGACGGAATGTTTACATCTGGTGGAGTTACTCGAAGCCGATGCCCTCATTCTTCATTTAAATCCCCTGCAAGAATGTGTTCAGTCTCGGGGTGATACCAACTTTAGCGGACTTTTACACAAAATTGCCCAACTGACTCAGCAATTACCGATTCCTGTCATTGTCAAAGAAGTCGGCAATGGTATTTCTGCTGTGATGGCCCAACAATTAATTGATGCTGGGGTGAGTGCCCTCGATGTGGCGGGCGCTGGGGGGACATCCTGGGCGAAAGTTGAGAGTCAACGGGCAACGGATAACAAGCAACGTCGTTTAGGACAAATCTTTGCAGATTGGGGGATGCCAACGGCTGAATGTATTACCTCCATTCGAGGGGTTGCCCCGGATATTCCCCTGATAGCTTCTGGGGGGCTAAAAAATGGCTTAGATGTTGCAAAGGCAATTGCTTTAGGGGCGGATTTAGGAGGGCTAGCACGACCATTTCTAGAGGCTGCCGTTGAGTCTGAAGCTGCTGTCGAAGAATTGGTTGAATTTTTAATCGCTGAACTGACAACAACTTTATTTTGTACCGGCAGTGCCAATTTATCCGCTTTAAAAACCCCTGGAATATTGCAACAAATTTAAGATTAATCCGGTTAAAGTCTTTGCTGATTGTATTCAATCAGTTTACCATGAAAACAGGATAATTTTGTAATTTATACCAATTCTTTAAAATACTGCCCTTGACGGAAAATGTTTGGCGCGCGCGCCAACCCGTCAAGATAGCCAACCCGTCGATTTATAAACCCCCGGCAGCTCGCCTCCCCCACCCCCCTGTGTCCCCCCTTATAAAGGGGGGAGGAGGGGGACTACAGGGGGTAATGGATTGAGTGCATGATTACAGAGAAATGGTATTA
>CAYNXM010000320.1:0-20874 GCA_964401105.1 uncultured Lyngbya sp.
TAATAATCTTCCGCTGGCGCAGAATAGGACTCGGTTTGAGGTTCGCTATAGTAATAATCTTCCGCTGGCGCAGAATAGGACTCGGTTTGAGGTTCGCTATAGTAATAATCTTCCGCTGGTGCAGAATAGGACTCGGTTTCGTAAGTATCCACCGCAGCGGGTGAGGGATCCCAACTATCATAAGCCGATGTACCCCAATTCGGTTCAGCCGTTTCAGCCGGCACTGACTCATAGATATGAGGGTCGATGGGAATTGAAAATTCTTCATAAGCCGTAACTGGACGACAGAGAAGTCCGAAACCCGTTAGACAACTTAATCCAACCACCAAAGACCCTTGAGACACACTCACGGCTGTTTGGGTTGGATAGACGTTGAAAGGATTGTCCTGTGATTTATGGGCACAAAAGGACTGGAGAGGTTGATTCAAGTCGTTCGATTCAGTCATTTCCTCACACTGCAACTGCAAAATTCTATAACCTAAGATTGATGCTAAATTCACCAATCGCTATCATAACCCAGAGATATTGTACCGGGTTTAATGCAAATTTCCCGGTGGAAAACCTCGCCTGTTGTTGAATTTAGCTGCACCCTCAATTCTCCTGATTCAGTTACCCCAATAACAGTACCCAGGTTACCATCAATCTCGACTCGGCGACCTAAGCTGTTGAGGAGTTTGGTATAACTTTTTAGTAGATGATCCATTCTACCCTGTAAACACAGTTGTAGTCCCAATTCAATCCCTCGAATCACTAAAGCGGCTAACAATTCTAAGGATTGCACTTTTGCCACATCAGCAGATTGGTTCAAAAACTGTTGTAAGTTAATTCCTGTATCTGGGACAGTATTATTCCAGTTGATGCCAACCCCGATGACGGCTTGAATAATCTGCTGTTGACAAACCTTTGTTTCTGTCAGGATACCCCCCAATTTCCGTTTATTGAGAATTAAATCATTCGGCCATTTGAGTTGTGCCGGAATGCTGTATTCTCTCAATAGGCTGGCAATTCCCCAAGCTGTTGCCATTGTCAGTTGAGCCGGTTGAGCAATAGCAAAGTTGAAATTAACTCCCATTGAAAGATATAATCCGCCTGGTGTAGACTGCCATTGTCGTCCCCATTGACCTCGGCCAGCGGTTTGTTGAGTGGCGATCGCAACAGTTGCTGATTTTTTCTCCTGTTGCTGTAACTCCCACACGGTTTGATTGGTTGAAAATACACTCTCAAATATCTGAATATCCCTTGCCATAATTTCAGAATTATAGATCGTGTCTAATGATAGCGATCGCAACGTTTCTAAACTGGATTTAATTCGTTGTAAATTAAGCGTGACAGTCATATTGTCGAAGTAGGGTGCGTTAATAACGCACCACGCACAACTCAGGTCTAAACAGATTAGCGCTGATTACGATAACCAGTTATTCGCTAATCAAAACACTATTTCCATTAGCCTCAAATCTATTAAATATAGGCTCAATTTCAGCGCTTTTTTCGATATAATTCTACTTTATTTTCATCATAATTTTGCTCTACCGTCTCTATCATTTTATCAGTAAAGAATGTTGGTTAAACGTAACTCAAGCCATATTTGACACCCTAACTTTGAGAGCGCTATAAAAACATAATTAAATCTATAGCAATCTCATCTGAGTCGTCAGAAAATCTTACTGTAAAAGGGAACAGCGGATCACCGGAACAGGGAACAGAATTAAGCATTTTGGAATTTTTACAGATGTTGAGGTTTCTCACAAATCATAAATGAATTGCTATAGTGATTCATCTTCATCTCTAGAGATAGAGTAAGTCTTTCACGTCAAACTCACCTTAGGACTGAGCTTTTATTTCAAACTTCAACGATAAAAACTACCTCATATAAATGATATTCATTTTCTGCAAGTCCCTCCCAATAGGGTTTTTCTGAACCAAATCCGGGCTTTTCTCGTAACTCTTCAATAGTTTTTTGATCGCGCCATTGCCCATAATTAATCACACGAGTCTCATCTAAACTGCGATGAAAATTTGCTGAAATTAACCCTTCCAACTCCATTGCTGGGGTAATATGTTCTTTCGCCAACTCCACCATCCGAGGTTGATGTTCAGGAGCCATCCGAAATTCAGCAAAATGAACAATATATTCTCCTTGTTTAATCTGAGGAGAATCTACTTTTGACTGAGAAGCCACTATTTCATAAATATGAGTATCAATTTCTCCAAACATTAGTAAATCTTGGTTTTTGAATTGCCCTTGAATCCCCGAATTATTGGCAAAAGCTTCATAATCAGCTTGAGTTTCCCACTGCATATAATTCGCCACTTTTTTCCCATCTAAACTTTTATGAATACTTGCTGAAACAAATCCCTGCTGTTGTTGAGTGAGCTGTAAATAGTCAACTAATTTCTCTACTAATTTAGATTGACGTTCAGGACTAACTGAATAAAGACTAATCACAGTCGTCAATTGATGATCTATCGCGATCGCAACCATGAATATCAACTCCTTAATTATCTATTATTCGAGGGAATAGTGCTTACTCTATCATCCTTCACCTCTTTTTACACATCAGTTTAATAGGAGATTTGAATTCATTTTATTACATTATTTAAAATCTATAGAGCTAGTTTATCACAGGATTGGCAAAAAAGATTATAGCGCGTAGCGGATCGGGCAACAGCGGCGAAGTTGGAAACAATGGAGATAAAAAGTACTACTAATTGATGACTTTTTTAATGGCTCTTGAGGTCTAATCGTTCTACGCAATAGTTAGATATACTCAATAGCTCTACGCAATAGTTAGATATACTCAATAGCTCTACGCAATAGTTAGATATACTCAATCGTTCTGCGTAATAGTTAGATATACTCAATCGTTCTGCGTAATAGTTAGATATACTTAATAGACTGAGCCGCAGTTGTCGGGAAAGCGCGGATCTGCGGATCACCGGATCTGTTGGAAAGAATGGAGATAAAAAGTACTACTAATTGATGACTTTTTTTAATGGCTTTTGAGGTCTAATCTAAAAATTAGGCAATCTTGCTATAGGGAATAAATTAGTTTTTACTATCCTGAGAAATATAGATATTGATCAAGATAGTTGTGTTTGTGCGATCGCGTATATTTAAGACTCCTACACTAGATATTTATACAGAAATAAAGTTCGGCGATAGTTCGGCGATCGTAAAAGTTTATAGGCTCCTAAATAATGAAAAGGGTAATAAGTAAGTACTGATAGAGATTGTTAGTTCGATTCTTTCCAGAAGTCTAAGTATAAAGATAGAGTCGCTCAATTCATAGGTGTAACTTTAGACTGATTAATAACTCAGCCTATCATCAGTAGACTAATCGGTAAATTAGTGAGGTAACTCAACAACTTAGTTAGATTATAGTTTTATCTCTCACCCTCTTCATCCGTTGAGCATAAATAAGTTAGGACAAGTGATTATTCACAAATATTTTTTTTATAACTTTAGAGTGACTTCCTCTTATGAGTAATTCATTACAATGAAAGCATCTTAAAAATTTCGGAATATTAGACAAAATGAATTTATCAGACATGGGCGAAAATGCAATTGATGAGATGGCTAAAGCTGGAATAGAAACTCAGCTAGATGAAGTGGAAGAATTAGATGTCAATCTTCGTACTGACCCTTTAGATTTAATGCAGGGAAAAATAGAATCAGTCAGTGTTAAAGGCGATGGGTTAGTCATGCAAAAAGAATTACGAGCCGAAAAACTTAGAGTAGAAACAAATAGTATTGCTATTGATTCTATTAAAGCTGCTATGGGTAATATTGAGCTAATTCAACCGACTGAGGCGAGAATGTTGGTTGTCTTAAAAGAAGAAGATATCCAAAACGCTTTCAACTGTGAATATGTAAAAGATAAATTGCAAAGTTTAAAAATTGATTATAAAGGAGAGAAAGTTACAGTCAAAATTGAGCAGATCAAGTTTATTTTATCTGAAGTCAGAAAAGTAAAGTTAGACGCTGATATTTATTTAGTAGAAAAACAGCAAAATGAAAAAATTAGCTTAACGGCTATTCCTGAAATTAATAGTACGGGTAATCGTATAAAATTAGAGTCTGTTGAATATTTGCAAGATGCTGAATACAACACAGAGGTAGCTCAAGCAATTATTGATAGCGCTGAAGAAATACTAGATTTACGAAATTTTGAGTTAGATGAAATGTCATTGAGAGTCAGAAAACTAAATGTAAATCTGGGCAAATTAACGATAGAAGCAGATGCAGAAATTACAAGCTTTCCTGATGCCTCTTAATGAATAAAACCTAATTCTGACTTGACTCTAGAGTTGAAACTCTAGCTAAGCAGAAAAAGTCTATAATTTTACTCATGTTCTTGCTCACAAGCCCCAATACTGACCCAACTACTCGATCCATCTGCCCAATGTTCTTTCTTCCATATTGGTGCGTTATGTTTCAGGGTATCAATGCCATATTGACAAGCTTCAAAAGCTTCTCGACGATGAGGACAACCCACTGCAACTAACACACTAATTTCACCTATTTGTAAGCGGCCAATGCGATGATGAATTGCAATTTGGGTAACCTGGGGCCATTGCTGTCGAATTCTCGCGGCAATTTGTTTAAATACCTCCAGCGCCATCGGCTGGTAAGCTTGGTATTCTAGAGCAATGACCGGTTTTCCCTCCGTTTGATTACGCACCATACCACTCATGACCACCACAGCCCCATTAGCAGGGGTATCAACTAAACGATACACCTCCTCAATTAATAAGGGGGCTAAGCAAATAGCAAAATCATTTTGAGATTGGCTGGGGGTTGAAGTCGTTGGGGTAACCGTCATGGCTGTTGAAAGGGTAATGATGGGCGGCAATCTTGATGAATCATCAGAAAAAACTGAAGATCATCTGTATCATGACTCGGGACGAGAAGCTTGTTGAAGTGCGTTAGATTGTTGATCATCCAACTCATCTAAATTTTGCTCATCTTCAGCCAAATGTAAAAGTTCATTCACGGTCACGAATCGATAACCTTCTTCTTTCAGGTGATCAATAATTTCGGGCAAGGCTTCTACCGTCGCAGATCGATTCCCTCCGCCGTCATGCATCAGCACAATACCACCGGGTGAAGTGGTTTGTATCACATTATCCACAATTTGTTGAGCCGAGTCATTCCAATCAAAAGAATCCGAAGACCACATCACATTCACGTAGTTTTTACTATAGACGTAGTCTACTAAGCCATTATCCTGCACTCCACCGGGAGGACGAAATAAAGTCGTTTTAATCCCTGTTAATTCTTCAATTAATGCATCGGTTTGGTCAATTTCCCAGGCAGCGGTTTCTTGACTCATTTTTGCATAATTGTGACTCCAGGTATGATTCGCGATTTCATGACCGGCTTGTGCAACTTTTTTAGCAATTTCAGAGTGATTTTTTAAGGCGGCCCCCACCCAAAAAAAAGTAGCCTTGATCTTATTTTTTTGTAAAATCTCTAAAATTTGTTCAGTTGTTTCTGGCCAAGGCCCGTCATCAAACGTTAAAGCAACCACCCGTTGATTATTCTTTAACGTCACTTTCTCAACTTTCTTCCCTTGAAACTGCTGAGGCACTGGGTAACGGAAGCGTTGTTTTTCCAATTTGATCAGTTTCGTTTGCATCTGTTTGAGCCGTTGGCCAATTGCCGTCTCAACTTTAAGAGCACTGCCACTAAGATCAGCCGACGCGATCGGGAGGTTAACTGAGGCTAAAGTCGTTGTTTGAGTCGATTGTAATTGAGCCGGCGGGACCGCCGAGGTTGGACTCGAAGAGGAGGGCTGTTGCTTTTCAGTGGGTTGTGTCGGAGCCAGTTGGGGATTTGAAACATCAGGAGCGGGAGCTGGGGCTGGATCTGCCGTCAATGGACGGCTCACCTGAAGATTCCAAGGTAACATCACTCCTGTAGCAAAGCTTCCCAAAGCAGCCAGCAGAGCCAGAATCGAAATTTTTTGTTGACGGCGAATAAAGATATTATTTTGAACCACGTTGTTTCTCCTTCACACCAAATCAGCTTGCGGTTTGAGAGTGTTGCCTCACAATAATATACTCGACTATGTTGAGATCAACTAGCTGATACTTGGATTTAAGTTCGTCACCTGAATCGTTTACTGCTATATTTCTTAACTTTCAGCTCAGGAGAGATCCCTAGGTTTGTGATGCAGATCACCGTATGACTCAGGGATAAAGCGTTATGACGGAAATAGAGTGGGGTGGTGGTTAATATTTATTTTGCAATCATCCCTGAGTTTATGGGTTGCACCGACGAGCTGGAGCGAGAGTTGGGTCAAACGCCTGACTGTAATGTTGCTATAACCCGGGAAAACCTAAAGTTAGCACCCTTTTTGCTGTTGTCACTCACTGATATAGTAAAGGCAGCTTAGCGAAAGACAGGGATAAAAAACTTCTTGATCAGTTCGTCACCCTAAAATTTACATAGATCTTAGCTGATAGAGAAGTCAACTCGATCCGTTACCCCACTTTTGATAAAATTTTTCACAGACTCATTAGTCTGATAGTCTGTAGGCTCAGGGACAATTTGTATAAAAGATGACTCAGTTAAATTCACAAGCTTCAGATTTACAATGGATCAAACAGGTTCGTAGCCTGCTGATTGAAGTTGCTCGTGCATCTTTGACAGATATTCCCCGACTTCCCAAACAGGTTTCAACCGATGCCTTACCCCTGGCTCAACAAGCACAAGTGATCCAGGAAAAAACAGCGATCGCATCAGACGCTTCAACCTGGCAATTTCAGCAAAGTCAATGGATAGAGGACGTTCGTCAACTGTTGCTGGATTTGTCTCGTATTTCTCTGTCTGAGTCTCCCAAACTTCCAGACAATATTGCTCACAGCACATTGACCTTAGCAGAAACGGCTCAGGATATCCAAGAAGTGGCGGAGAAAGACAGCGCTATGAATGAAACAGAGCATTCGGGTCAGTCGGCTCCCCTAGACACGCTTTTTGCTCAAGTTCAACAAGAAATTAAAGCAGAACAACTTAGCAGTGTCAATCCTCAAGCCTCTCAATGGCAAAGTATCCTAACTTTACTCGATCAAGCTCAAGATCTCTATCATCAGCTTCATCACTCCCCCTAATCCTTAAAATTTAATTAAGAATCTCGATGGGCTGAGTGAGGCGGTCGAGAAGCCAAATCATTCAATTGAAAAATTTATTGTCAGTGATTGCAAGGGTTAAGGCGTAACAACCTGTTGAGAGTATTATGTTATACTAAGAAGCCTAAATACTTAGTGATATTCTGATTACTGCACTGGCGATCTCGCTACAATTTTTATGGAATCTGACAGTAAACCTCCTAGACCGTTGAATTCTCCCTCTTCTACCTTCGCGGACTTCCTCGGTGCAATGATTGCACTCCTAACGTTAGTCATACCATTGTTGGTGATTGTACACTATTCTCCTACTCAAGTTTCTGCATTCCCCTCAACAAGTTATTCAATTCAGCAGTTGAACAGAAACTCACGTTAATCTTCATCTTCACCTATTATTGCGAGTTGCAATCGTTTGAGACAAAACTCAGCATTCAGATGCCTAACCCATTGTGTTGCTGAGTTTTCTCTTTTAGAATAAATTTGAGGCACAATACAATCAGACCTAACATCAGATATGCTGAATAACAGCCCGGTTTATATTCGCTCATGAGACTTGAAGAAGCTGTAGAATTTGCTGAAAATCCTGAACCCCGTTGTCCTTGTGTCTTGGTATTAGATACCTCTGCATCGATGCAAGGGATTCCGATTGATGCGCTTAATGATGGACTCAACACCTTCAGACAGGATTTAATTCGAGATGAACTCGCCAAAAAGCGCGTTGAAGTTGCAGTGATCTCCTTTGACAATCAAGTTAAAATAGTTCAAGATTTTGTCACGGCCGATCAGTTTGAACCCCCGTTACTGACGGCTCAAGGACAAACCTTCATGGGCACTGCTATCCACCAAGCGTTAGATTTAGTCGCCGCTCGTAAAGCAGAATATCGCAATAATGGTATTGCCTATTATCGTCCTTGGGTGTTTATGATTACAGATGGAGAACCCCAAGGGGAGTCAGACCGGATGGCCGAACAAGCAGCCCAACGCATTAGCGAAGAAGAAGCCAATAAACAAGTGGCTTTCTTTGCTGTGGGTGTTGAAGGGGCAAATATGGAACGCTTAAGTATGATGGTGTCCCGTACTCCTCTAAAATTAAAAGGATTGGACTTTCGGGAGATGTTTATGTGGTTATCGGCCAGTATGCAAGCTGTATCCCACTCCAAACTGGATGAACAAGTTGCTCTACCGCCACCCGGATGGGGCACTGTTTAGAGGGATTTGTGACAGGATGAAGATGATTATTGGCGATCGCATCACCTTTCCCACAAGCAACCGTGACAGTCATTTGTTGTCAAGTCCAATCACCCATGACGAACCATCACACTGCCTCAACGGTCCTGGGATTATAGCAAAGCGGGGTGAATGGGGGAATTGAGGTCAGGGTTTGTGTTATCATGCTTTTATCCTCATGCAAAGGATCTACTGGCGGTCAGCCAGAAAGTTACGCCCCAACCTGAAGTAACAGGTTTTACGGAAAGTTGGCGCGCGCGCCAAACATTTTCCTAGAGGAGAAATGATTGTTAATGTACGATCAGTCCGGGAATCGACAGTTAAGGCGATCGAGCCTGAAAATCGAATGCAGGATTTGGAAACATTTCCTGAGAATCTAAAACCGTAATCTCCAATTCGGTTTTAGAGGTTCAATCTGAGAACTGTATGACCTTAATGGAGTCAAACTGGCAAATTATTTCTGCATCGGTGACGGGGAAAGGTCATGAAAAACGAAATCTTCCCTGTCAGGATGCTCATATTTGGGAAGTGTTATCTTCAGATACCTTGGTGGTGGCGGTGGCAGACGGGGCAGGGTCAGCTAAACTATCAGCCGAAGGGGCTCAAGTGGCTGTTCAAACTGCGATTGAAGTCATCCGTCAACAATATACGGCTATGGTGTCATCAGAAGCTGGGGAAGATGTTCTCAAGCAGGCATTAACAGCGGCTCAGGAGGCCGTTATAGCCGAAGCAGAACGTCAAGCGGCTGAACCTAGAGATTTAGCCACAACTTTGATTGTCGTCGTTGCTAGCGCCCAACAGGTGGCTGTGGCTCAAGTAGGGGATGGGGCGGCAGTAGTGGAAACAGAAGGAAATATTCTTGAAGCTTTGACCCTTCCTGAACAGGGTGAGTATCTGAATGAAACTAAATTTTTGATTTGTGCCGATGCTGTTGAAACGGCTCAGATTAAGATTTGGCAAGGCCAACCGATGCATCTGGCTGTGTTCTCTGATGGACTGCAAATGTTGGGGCTAAAAATGCCCGATGGCACTCCTCATCAACCCTTTTTCTCCCCTCTATTTCGATTTGTTGCCACGGCGGAAGATGAGATGATGGCAAAAGAACAGTTGGTTTCATTTTTGCGATCGCCCCGGGTCAGCCAACGAACCGATGATGATTTAACATTAGTATTAGCAGCCCTATGTCGTTAGTTATTCCTCCCTTGTCATTTGTCAAGAGCGTACTGGTTAGCTAATGACGATAAGCAGCCTACCTGTTCCGTCAGTTGCCCAAGGTGAATACAAATGCTGAGCGTTGAGGTCATGACGAATCACTCAGAACTCATCACTGATTATACATGATTCAATCCTATTATCAAGTTGGGGGAAGCCTGAGTAGGGATGCCCCGACTTACGTTAAACGACAAGCCGATGATGATTTGTACCAGGCTTTAAAACGGGGTGAGTTTTGTTATGTTCTCAATGCACGCCAGATGGGAAAATCATCCCTAATGGTGAGGACACAACATCGTTTACAACAGGAAGGCTGTCGTTGTGCTGCTATTGATTTAAGTGTAATTGGTAGTGAAGAAATTACTCCGTTACAGTGGTACAAAGGCATGATTACAAGTTTGTCTTTAGAGTTTGATATTTTAGGAGAATTTCACTTAAAGTCTTGGTGGAAAGCAGAAGCAGATCTCTCTTTTATTCAACGATTTAGCCGATTTATTGACTTATTACTTAAAGAATATTTAAATCAAGAACCGATTTATATTTTTATTGATGAAGTTGATAGTATTCTTCATTTGGATTTTTCTGTTGATGATTTTTTTGCACTGATTCGTTCTTTTTATAATAAGCGGGCAACTCATCCAATTTATCAACGAATTTGTTTTACAATTTTTGGTGTCGCCACACCGAGTGATTTAATTCAAGACAAAACAAGAACTCCTTTTAATATTGGAAAAGCGATAGAATTAACAGGGTTTACAGAGGATGAAGCTAAGCTGCTTTCTCAGAACTTTATAATTAAATCAGGATGTCCAGATGCTGTTTTAAAAGAAATTTTATACTGGACAGGGGGTCAACCTTTTTTGACTCAAAAGCTTTGTGATTTAGTGGTGAAGTTGTCTCTTAGTTCCGATCAAAATACGCTCGAAATCGCAGCAAATCATGAGAAGGAATGGGTCAAGGAATTAGTTCGGCAGCATATTTTAGAGAATTGGGAAGCTCAAGACGAACCTGAACACCTTAAAACGATTCAAGATCGGATTTTAAATAATACTCATTATTTAGGTAAAATACTTGAAATTCATCAAAATATTTTAACTAGCTCAGGCACAAAGCCATCCTCTCAAATTAAAGTAGATAATTCTAGAGAAAAACTCGAACTTATTTTAAGTGGATTAGTGATTAAAAGTCGGGGATGTTTAGTGATTAAAAATCCTATTTATGCAGCTATATTTGACTTAAAATGGATTCAATATCAACTCAATAAAATTCGTCCTTATTCTCAGCTGATAGAAACCTGGAAACGATCTAACTATCAAGATGATTCTCGCTTATTACGAGGAAAATATTTAAAAGAAGCACAACAGTGGGCAGAAGGAAAAAGTCTGAGCGATCTGGATCATCGTTTTTTAAGTGCTTCTCAGAAATATGAAGATCAAGAAATTCGTAAAAACTTACAAGCAGAACGAGCTAAAGAAGTAGAGGCTCGTTTATTAGAAGAAAAAAAAATAGTAAAAGTTCAGCAATTTTTTCTGGATAAAGTTAGAAAAGATATTGAGATTCGGTTGATTAATGAGCAGGATAAACGAATTAAAGAACAAGAAATATATCGATTAAAACAGCGATATACAAAGGCTATTTGTGGGACATTAGTAACTCTATCAGCTTTATTATTGATTATATTATTACAATATTTAAAAGTATTAAATATATCCATAACATCTAGCAAGCGTGAAGTTGAAGCACTGACTTCTTCTTCAGAAGCATTGTTGGCTTCTCATCAAAACTTAGAGGCTTTAATCACTGCTATCCAAGCCAATAAAAACTTAAAATCTCTTAAATTTAGTGATTCTTCTCTTCAGCAGCGAGTAGAAACAGTATTAGAAAAAGCAATTTTTAATATCAATAAATATAATCATTTATCAGGTCATAAGCAGGCTATTTTAGCAATATCTTTTGCTCAAGAAGGGGAACCTCTAGAAACCTTTATCTCTGCCAGTAAAGATCAAACAATTAAGCGATGGAATCGACAGGGACAGTTGCTGAGAACATTAATTCATAATGAGACTTTACAAGCCGTTGCATTTAGTCCGGATAGTGAACTGTTTGCTGTAGGAGATCAAACGAATGTGATTAAACTCTACAATTATAATGGAGAAATCTTGAAGAAAATTATTACTCAAAAATCTAGTGTTACACAAGTTGCTTTGAGTTGTAATCAAAAAACTTTAGCGGCGGTGAGTGGTCAGAATATAGTAGAATTATGGACTCAAGACGGAATTATTATAGCTACTTTACAACCCAATCAAGGCATCATTCATAGTTTAGCAATTTCTCAAAATGGTGAGATTTTAGCCACTGGCGGAGAAGATAACCAAGTCAAAATTTGGGATCGTCAAGGCAACTTACTTAAGACTTTATCCGGTTATAATCCCTCGGTAGTGAATAGTCAACAAACGATTAATTTCAGTCCAGATAATCAATTGATTGCAGTGGCTGATACTGAAAGTAGAGTTAAGCTTTATAATATAAAAGGAACCCTATTAACAACGTTCAAAACTAATCAATCTGTAATTAATAGTATTGTTTTTAGTCCAGATAGTCAAACTCTGGCAGTAGGTGGCTTAAATAATACGATTCAAATCTGGAATCGTACTGGAAATTTGCTGAAGATTTTAACAGGCCACCATTTAGAAGTCAATGGCTTACAGTTTAGTCCGGATGGTCAGACTTTAGCCTCGAGTGGTACCGATGGAAGTATTCATTTTTGGCAATTGCATCATTCTCTTAAACAGAGTTTTAAAGCACATGAAGATCTGATTAAAGCGATAAAATTTAGTCCAGAAAATCAACAGTTTGCTACATTTTCTCATCAGGGCATCATCAAACACTGGCAACAGGACGGAACCCTATTAAAAACATTTTCTCTGAATCATCTAAAACAGAGTAATCCTGACAGTAGACGTTTATTAAATTTACTCAGTCAAGCTGATCCCCTATCAATCACCTGGACACTTAACCCCGCTTTGATTAATCGTATAAACAGTAAAACCTCTCGGATTAAAGCTGTTGCAGTTTCTCCTCAAAATCGTTGGATTGCTACCTATAATTCAGACAATAAAATTAGGATTTGGAATTCTAAAGGAGAATTACAACAGGAAATTTATCCCAAGCAAACAGAGATTCTCGAAATGGCATTTAGTCCGGATGGTAAACTTCTGGGGTTTAGTAACAATCATAAAATTGAACTTTGGGATTTAGAAGGTCAATTTCGTCGAAAGTTAGTCAGTCCTGAAGAGAAGATTCAAGCTTGGCGTTTTAGTGGAGATAGTCAAACCATCGGGGCAGTTAATACATTAGGTGAAATCAAGCTATGGAGCCTAGATGGTACATTATTACATAGGATTCAAACTGAGGCTAAAGCAGTCATTGATTTGGCAATCAATCATAATGCTCAAGTAATAGCCATCGTTGATACTCATTCCCCAACAGCCATTCAGCTTTTCAACCCCCAGGGGCAGTTACTGCAAACCCTGCATACTCATCATACCCAATTAACTCAAATCGATTTTAATCCACAAGGGAATCAGTTAGTCTCTGGCAGTCGTAATGGAGAGGTTGTGATGTGGGATATTGACTCCATTCTCAACTCTGATTTATTAAATTTAGCCTGTGATTGGGTTGGAGATTATCTGAAAACGAATCAGACATTAGAAGAGAGTCAACGAAATCTCTGTAATGATTAGCACGACACAGCAATAGTATTTTTAATACCGCTTAATTTAACGGACATGATAGGAGTGATGAGTTATAAACCTCTGACTATAATCATCTCTCTTTTCCTCATTACCGAAAACCCCGACTCAAGACTCAATTCTGGTCCCTACAGCAATAGCGCCTGTTATCTACTCCTGCCCCCTATTACCAAAACGATTGGTTCTCAGTTTCTGATAGGATGAAGAAGTCGTAAAATATCCGGTTTTTAAGTTCAAACTTCGGTTAATAAGGGTTAGGGACTTTTTTTCCGAGGATGAGCTAGCCGCGAGCGAGCAGCTACTACCATACTGTGCTTCTTACTTGGTGTGTCAGAAGCCACCTAATATAAACACTTAATGGCAAAGACCAACTAAAATGTCAGGATTAGTGGATGATATTACCCAACAAGCTCACAAAGGCAGTATCGCTGCCATTATTCAGGTGCTGAATCTACGGCTAGCTGAAATCGGGGTGCGGACTCGAGCTATCTTTGTTGATGGGGTATTACAACTGCTGTGCGAAGCGACTCAAGCTGAACAACTAGAACAATCTCATGTTGTAGAACAGGTACAAAATATTTTAGAATCTATCTCGCCTCGTCATGTTCATCGGGTGCGAATTAATAGTCGTTTAGTCCAAGAACAACAACTACTGTGGTTTGATGATATTAATCAAGACCCAGAGCGTCAATTGCTATGGTACGAAGATATTACCTTAAATCAGCCTAACTTATTTCAACAACTGATAGACGAAATTCAAGATTATTGGACGCAAGCCCATTTTCCGGTTAAGTCTAAAAGTCCGGATGTCTTTCAAATACGAGAGCAGCGTCAATTTCAAAAAGGGTTAATTGGTGGGGTGAGTTTAGGAGTGGGGGCAATGTTGCTGGCGGTGGGCTTATACCACTGGTTTACCACTCAATCTGGGTTTCCTACCTTTGAACCCCGTTTGATGCCGACCCCAGAAACGACGAATACAGGCGAAAATCCACCTCAACAAGTTTTATCCCCTCAATCCGATAAAGAAGCGTTTAATCAGGCAGTACGACTGGCGACTGCTGCTGTTTTAGAAGGAGAAGAGGCTCAAACTTCTCAACAATGGCGTGCAATTGCTGAAAAATGGCAGGAAGCATCCGGATTGATGAGTCAAGTTTCTTCAGATTACGACCGTTATACCACGGCTCAAAATCGAGCAGCCTTATATCAGCGCAATGCTGATGTGGCTATAGAAGAAGCAGAGAAACTAGAGCAATCGGATTTTTGATTGAATACTACGTTATGATTAACTGCTTCAACTGCATTGGCGGCAATACTGTCTAGAATTCGGGTATATTCTAATACTAATTCTTTAAAATATTGCCCTTTATAAACCCCCGGCTGTTGCCATCCCCCACCCCCCTATATCCTCCCTTATAAAGAGGGGAGGAGAGAACTACAGGGGGCAATGGATTGTGCATGATGACAGAAAAATGGTATAAGCTTTTATTCAAGTCTTGGCTTGTTTCCATCACCCCCTTGGGGTTTGCCACTGTCAGCAATTGCAGTGGCTATATTGTTTCTCCGCTTTAATCAGATCTTTTACATTCTAATTATAAGCCTCCATCGGCAAACAAGAACAAACAAAATTGCGATCGCCAAAAGCATTATTCACTCGTCCCACAGACGGCCAGAATTTATGTTCTTTTGTCCAGGATGCCGGATAAGCAGCCTGTTGGCGAGAATAGGGATGATTCCATTCATCTACAATTAATACCTCTGCTGTGTGAGGAGCATTTTTTAAGACGTTATCTGTCCCGTCCATGTCTCCGGCTTCAATGGTCGCTATTTCTTGACGAATCAAAATCATCGCTTCGCAAAAACGGTCTAATTCCGCTTTAGATTCACTTTCAGTCGGTTCAACCATCATCGTCCCGGCAACTGGCCAAGAAATCGTTGGGGCATGAAACCCATAATCCATCAACCGTTTAGCGATATCATCCACTTCAATATTAGCGGATTTTTTCAATCCTCGTAGGTCTAGAATACATTCATGGGCAATTAATCCATGTTGACCTTTATACAGAATGGGATAAGAATCTTTTAACTGATGCGCCATATAATTGGCATTCAAAATCGCTAATTTTGTTGCTTCCGTTAAGCCTATAGTCCCCATCATGGCAATATACATCCAGGAAATCACCAAAATACTGGGACTTCCCCAAGGGGCAGCAGAAACCGCTCCGGTAACTTGACTTTTTTCCTCTTTTATGCTTACAACGGGATGACCCGGTAAAAACGGGATTAAATGAGACTGAACCCCAATTGGCCCCATGCCTGGGCCGCCGCCACCGTGGGGGATACAGAAGGTTTTATGTAAATTCAGGTGACAGACATCTGCGCCGTAGTCTCCGGGACGACATAACCCAACTTGGGCGTTCATATTGGCCCCGTCCATATAAACTTGACCGCCGTGGTTATGGATAATATCGCAAATTTCAGCAATACTTTCTTCAAATACGCCGTGAGTCGAAGGATAGGTCACCATCAACGCCGCTAAATTATCGCTATGTTTTTCAGCTTTGGTTTGCAGGTCAGCAACATCAATATTTCCTTGTTTATCGCATTTAACCGCAACGACTTTCATTCCTGCCATGACTGCACTTGCCGGGTTTGTACCATGAGCCGATTCCGGGATTAAACAAATTTTACGATGATCTTCGCCGCGAGAGTTATGATAATCTCGAATCACTAATAATCCGGCATATTCTCCTTGAGACCCGGCATTGGGTTGTAGAGAAATTCCAGAAAATCCGGTAATTTCAGCTAACCATTCTTCTAATTGTTGGAAGAGAATTTGATATCCTTGAGTTTGAGAAGTGGGGGCAAAGGGATGCAATTTACCAAATTCTGGCCAGGTGACAGGCATCATTTCCGCCGCTGCATTTAATTTCATCGTACAGGAACCCAACGGTATCATTGAAGTGGTTAAGGATAAATCTTTTGTTTCCAGCCGATGCAGATAACGCATTAATTCCGTTTCGCAATGATAGCTATTGAAAACGGGATGAGTCAGATAGTCAGAAGTCCGTTGTAACGCGGTTGGAATGGGCGAGTCTGTAGATAGTTTATCAATCTCAAACGGTAACTTCTCGCTTCCAGCAAATATCTGCAATAAATCAACTAAATCACTAATTGTGGTCGTTTCATCTAAACTAATGCCAACGGTATGATTATCAATAATTCGCAGATTAATTTGTCGTGATATTGCCCCATCTTGGATATCTGCTAAAGATTTATCCCCTAACTCAATCTTGAGGGTATCAAAGAAAGCGTCCTCGCCGAGAGTATAACCCAACTGTTTTAACCCCGATGCCAATATTACCGTTAACTGATGAATGCGTTGGCTAATTTGTTTCAGTCCTTGCGGCCCGTGATAAACTGCATACATACTCGCTATCACTGCAAGCAATACCTGGGCAGTACAAATATTACTGGTGGCTTTATCCCGGCGAATATGTTGTTCACGAGTTTGTAATGCTAAACGTAACGCGGGTTTACCTTGGGCATCTTGAGACATTCCTACAATACGTCCGGGGACTTGCCGTTTAAACGCTTCTTTGGTGGCAAAATAAGCCGCGTGGGGGCCACCATATCCTAAAGGTACACCAAACCGTTGCGTACTGCCGACAACAATATCAGCGCCAAATTCTCCCGGTGGCGTTAACAGCGTTAAGCTTAAAATATCCGCCGCAACCGTAACAATAGCTTTATTTTCGTGGGCTTTTTCAATAAATTCTTGATAGTCGTTAATTTTGCCGTCAGTGGCAGGATATTGGAGTAACGCGCCGAAAATCGGTGTATTAAAGTCAAAAGTACGATAATCTCCGATAATTACTTCAATATCTAGAGGATTTGCCCGCGTTTGGATAACATCAATCGTTTGCGGATGACAATCTTCTGAAACAAAGAAAGCCGTTGCTTTAGTTTTGCATAAACCCTGACTCATACTCATCGCTTCTGCGGCGGCAGTTGCTTCATCCAATAAAGACGCATTGGCTATTTCCATCCCCGTTAAATCAATAATCAGAGTTTGGAAATTCAGCAAGGCTTCTAAACGTCCCTGGGCAATTTCAGCTTGATAAGGGGTATAAGCCGTATACCAACCCGGATTTTCGAGAATATTACGCTGAATCACAGGTGGCGTGATACAGTCCGAATAACCCATGCCAATATATGACCGAAAAATACTATTTTTTGAAGCGATATCTTTTAGGTAAGCCAAGGCAGCCGCTTCAGTTAACGGTTGAGGTAAATTCAGCGGCTGTTTTAAACGAATGGCAGCAGGAACCGTTTTGTCGATGAGTTGATCTAAACTATTAATACCCAGAACATCCAACATTTGTTGAATTTCATTCGCTTCAGAACCCAGATGGCGGTGAATAAAACAGTCTGCTACAGGTAACGATACAGTACCCATCTCCTCTTTAGACAAAGACTGAGGTTTGTTTTCTGTGTTTGCTTTTGAGGAAAGGGTTTGAGAATCTGCGTTCACTTGAGTTGAATTGAAATCCAGCATGAAAGTCTAACTGAAAATATTATAAGGTTAACAGTGGAATTGTCTCTGTTACGACAAAGACGTTCTGAGAGAGAACGCCTGAATGCACTAAATCAATATGGGGTGATGGAATAGAGTTGAGAACTAAGTAAACAAACCTAGCCCAACTTACCTTACAGGATATCGATTTTCTCTAAAATTTGCCAGTATTGTCGGATACAAATGAACAATTCAGCATCGGGGACAGCTAGACTCACAGGCTTGTGTCCTTGCCAAAGTATCGGAAAATGACAATTGAATAAGTGAAGATATCATAGAAATAACGAAACTATTAGCAAGTTAACTGATTGAGGTAAACTATATGACCAGCAATGAACCTAATGTAGAAAAGTCCACGAAGAATGTAGAAGTTGAAATGAACTTTCATAGCCAAGTGACTGGCGCGGCTGGAAAAGTTGAGGGAGATATGATTGTTAACCCTAAACAGAACTTAGCGGATTTTGCAATTGAAGTCCAGCAACTCTTACAAATTCTAGATCATTCCTATCCGAGTAATTTACCCACTGATACTCAAGCTGAAATTGAGTTTGCTGTTAACCAAATTGAAAAAGACCCAGCTTTGAAGCAGCGTTTAATTAGTGCTTTAGAATCAGGAAGTAAGGAAGCGTTGAAAGAATTAACGAATAATCCCTATGTTAATATTTTAGTTGCAACTTACGAAGGGTGGCGAAATCCATAAGCGTAAAAATCTAATGTCAGAGGGTGCATCAAATTAAAACTTCATGAACCAATATCATTAATTAATTCTGATGTCTCCAAAAAACTCTGAATCTCCCGAATCACAGATGAATTTTTTTGCTGCCGTTAATGGAGTGGTTGGAAAACTTGTTGGAAATTTAATTGTTAATAATTATTCAAATACTCCATCAGAATCTCCAAAAGAACGAGATTCGGCTCAACAACAACTACTGCGAGCGGTAGAAATTGAAGTTGAAAGCCGCCTCACACAATCTCTCCATGATAGAGTTTACATTGTTTTAGACAAAGAAGAGAATACAGAGCAAATTCAAGATCCTTGTGAAATTGATGTCAAAATTGGAAAAAAACCGAGTTATCCACTACAAAAAAACACTCCTATTAAAGAGGTATTTTATCGTCAATATATTTCTGGACAACTATTAATTTTAGGTGCGCCTGGTGCTGGTAAAACCACGATGTTATTGGAGTTGGCAAAGCCGTTAGTCCAACAGGCAAAGGCTCATCCAGATAATCCTATTCCGGTCTTCTTCAACCTATCTTCATGGAAAGAGGATAAGCAGAGTATTAAAGATTGGATGGTGACTGAACTTGAAGATAAACCTAGATTTAAAGTAGATAAAGATATTGCTAAACAATGGATTGAGGAAAAAAAAATTATTCCTTTACTGGATGGCTTGGATGAATTAGACGCAGTACGACAGGAAAAATGCGTAGAAAAAATTAATGAGTTTTTGCATGATGAAGCCTGGTCAAGAGGATTAGTGGTTTGTTCTCGTTTGGAAGAATATCAACACTATTCGACTAATTTAGGGTTAAAGGCTTCAATTATTCTCAAACCCTTAACAACAGAACAGATTCAAAATCATGTATTAAAAATAGAGGGAAAAGATTTATGGAATAACATCAATGCGGATTCAGATTTAATGGAATTAGCACAGAGTCCTTTATTCTTAAATATAATTATTTTATCCTATCAAGAAATCTCTTTCGATCGCTGGAATGAATTTAAATCCTTAGAACAACGAAAAAGCTATCTATTTGACGCTTATATTCAACGGATGTTTAAGCGTAAATATAAAGAAAAGCTTTATAAAAATGACGATGTAGAGTTTTGGCTTGGATGGTTATCTAGACAATTAATCCAGGAAAACCAAACTGAGTTTTTGATTGAAAAGATGCAGCATACTTGGTTACCAAAGCGACAGGAAGAAATAACTTACAGTCTAATTTTTGTGATAATTATGCTAATTTTTTGGCTAATTTTCGGACTAATTTCTGGGCTTACGACTAACCTCAGAATTGGGCTAATTTTCGGGCTAATTTTTGGACTAATGGTCGGGGTGTTAGACGGAGTTATTGATCGTGAAATAAAAACTGTTGAAACACTTCAATTTTCATTTAAGCATATTGATAGAAAGCTGATAGTTATGCTAGTTGGATGGCTTTCTGGTTGTATTCCAGAGCTAATCAAAGGAGTATACTCAGGGACAATTACCTTCCTATTTATATGGATAATTACAGTAATTACTATAGGGGTTAAAGACTCCGAATTTGAGTATAAAAACACTCCTAATGAGGGAATAAAGCAATCTATTAAAAATATTATTGTATTGACAAGTATTAATTTTATACCCTGGTGTGGAGTTGCATATATGACGGGAAAAACTGAACCATCATTTAATATTCTTTATATTTTAGTTTGGGGTTTTGGAGGTAGCTTGCTATTTGGTGGTATTAATAAAAGTGGATTACCTGTAATTAAACATTTTTCTCTACGTTTAGTCCTGTGGTTTAACCGTTACATTCCCTGGAATTATGCACGCTTTCTTGACTATTCTACAGACCGTTTATTTTTACAACGAGTTGGGGGTGGATATCGATTTATTCACGATTTATTGAGACAACATTTTGCTGAGAAATATTGATAGTAAGATAGACCTCTCCCCAGCCCTCTCCTGCGAGGAGAGGGGGCAAATTGGGGAATGTAGTCGGGAGTTAAAGGGGCAAATAATCTCTATTTTATCGTCAAATAATTTAGCTGTTTTTCACACTTCTTGTTCCCCTCCTCATAGGAAAGGCTAGGGGAGGTTATAGAGGCAAATAATCTCTATTTTATCGTTGAGTAATTTAGCTGTTTTTCACCCTTCTTGTTCCCCTCCTCCTAGGAAAGGCTAGGGAAGGTTAGAAGGGCAAATAATCTCTATTTTATCGTTGAGTAATTTAGCTGTTTTTCACACTTCTTGTTCCCCTCCTCCTAGGAAA
>CAYNXM010000321.1:0-3119 GCA_964401105.1 uncultured Lyngbya sp.
TCGGGAGCTAATTGAAAAAGCGAAAACTTGGCGGTGTCGGTTTGCGTCGCGCCAAAGTTTTTAACAAGCTGGGTGCCAATTACTGTTTCTACCGACTTACTCTGCTGACTTCAACCCAATTGAACATTGGTGGTATAAAGTAAAAACTGCTATTAGGAAAGAGTTACCATTACACAATTTCGATGTAAATAAAGCAGCATCTGCTGCTTTTCAGTCTTTGTAAGTACGCGCCCCGCGAAGCGCTATAGTTAAAAAAAGACAGTGGGTAGATAAGGGAAGCATCAGAATGATTCTCACTCAGGTATTTGAGCGTTTTGTAGAAGAAAGTCCTGTGTCGGTAATGGTTCGTGGATTGCTCGAAACAGTTTTGTCTGCTCAAAGACTTGATGAGCTATTTGAGAAAAGTAGCAAAACTCAATATACCAAAGAGCTACTATTCTCTACAGTAGTGGAGATGATGAATACAGTAGCTTGTGGAATTCGACCTTCAATTCATGCTGCCTATCAAGCTCAAGCCTCAAATATGAGGGTTTCGCTCACTTCTGTCTATAACAAGCTCAACGCCATTGCCATAAATGCTCTACAGGCATAAAATCAGGGCTGTAAGTGGGTAAAGGTTCAAGAGCGATCTTGAGAGTAGTAACCCAAGTTGCTAGTTATGGGATTTCCAAGCTGGGAACCCTAGGCGATCGCTTCTGTGTGTGCGATCGCGATCGCCATCTCAGTAGGTAATTTGTCTAAAGTCTAAGAGTTTTGGGTGATAAAAGTAATAAAATCCCCTCCAGAAAGAAAAACGGAGGGGAATATGCTTAATACAATTATTGTAGTATATGCTATCATTGATGACCTACTTAAAGCGCTCGGACATCATGAAGATATTCGTTGTCAGATGAGTGATGCAGAAATTATCACGACAGCACGCTCTGGCAGCGATGTTTTTCAATGGGAATCACAGTCAAGCTTGTGAATATATGAAAGACCATAAGCTGATCTTAAGAATGTTAGAAAAGTCTCGATTTAATCGAAGATTACACAATTTATCGATGTTAATCAATGACTTGTTTCATCAACTGGGGATGATCGTCAAATCCCTAAGTGAAAATACAGAGTATCTGTTAGACTCCTTCCCAGTTCCTATCTGTGACAATATTAGGATTTTTAATGCGAAGTTAATCCATTCCGAACAATTCCGAGGCTATATCGCTTCAAAGAAACGCTATTTTTATGGGGTGAGAGTTCAGTTATTAACAACGAAAACAGGTATTCCAGTTGAGTTTGTCTTTTTACCTGGTAGTGCCAACGATGTACGTGCCTTGAATGCATTACCATTAAACTTGCCACCGCAAAGTCATATCTATGCCGATGCGGCTTATAGTGATTATGGAGTAGAAACGGTTTTGAAGCAATCTGAGAAAATTGAGCTAAAAGTGATGCGCAAAAAAAATCCAAGCGCCCGGACTCACCCAGCTCAGCAATACATTAAACAGCAGACTCGATATTATATTGAAACAGTTTTTAGTAGTATTACCCGTGTCTTTCCTAAATCTATTCATGCTGTTACTTATGACGGGTTTCTACTGAAACTTGAAGCCTTTCTCATGGCATTTACTCTTCAACAAGCCTTTCTTGAATAAGTTCAATTTCAGGCTGTAGCTTGATGGGATACTCATAACAATTAATCACCGTCGGTCAAAAGTCAGGGTAGCCTCCCCTACTACCCCTTGCTTTGTTGTGCGCGATCGCCTGTCAGAAGGAGGAGAATATCGAAGCACACCTAAGACATGATAATGCTTGATTACTGGAAACCACAACAACTTTACACTCAGTTTTCCTAAGCTTAAAAATCTCTGCAAGTTCCGCTTCCGGCTGTTGTACTTTATGGCTTGCGGAAAGACACTAGCCAGGGTTGACAATTTAACAGCCACGAAAGCTTTGTATCATTAATATCAACAGTTGAATTGTTAGATACTGTTTATCGTTCAGATGTTTTTCCAGGACTTTTTAATACAATGGGTGCAGTATTTTTAAAGGTTTTGGGTGGTCATCAACCACCCTATTCTTTTTGGACGCTTTTGGCTAGATCTTCCTCCGGCACTGCTTTTTAATCACCTTGTCATCCTTTAAGGGCTGTTTTATGTGATAGCATATACTACAATAATTTCATTAAGCATATTCTTCTCCATTTTTATTCCTGGAGGGGATTTTATTACTTTTATGACCTAAAACTCTTGGACTTTGGACAAATCACCTACTGAGATGGCGATCGCGATCGCACACACAGAAGCGATCGCCTAGGGTTCTAAGCGTGGAAATCGCATAACTGACAACTTGGGTTACTACCCTGAAATTAACAAACACCATAAGTAACGCCTAGTTCCTTTAGCCATCGACGATAGGCAATTGCGCATCGATCTGATGGTACATGGACTTCCTGTGACAACCATTGCGTGTTGATCCCCTTTGGGGATAACAGTGGTAAACGCGCTGGCTGTTGGGCATGTAGGATCCGAATATCTTGTTCTATTGTTTCGTCATATTCGGCTAGTAGCTTTGACTCTAACGTTTTGGAGTCCAACGTTGTAGAGGAGTTCCACATGATCAACATCTGCATTACGCTGTTGTCTTGATCAATCGGTGTTATCGTCATCAAATCCACTATCCGCATTTCAGGAGATTCTGAAACACAGTATTGACATAAAGGATGGCTAAGCCTGAACCAATTAACCCATGAGTCATCTTCGATATGGCTGACAATCCTTGATGTCTGGAATTGATACTTACTCATGCTCATGCCATCTTTGTCTACTTTCACCTCAAAGTCTTCAACCTCTGTATGATTGCTATCGCCTAACCAACCGTCGTGGATAAAAGGAAAATGAGATACATCTAAGGAATTATCCATCACACGAAACGCACTCGCTTGAATAAAGTACGACTTAGTGTAAGTCTTGTGATAATTGGGATCGTCCCATTCGGGGAACGAAGGGATCTGATGAACAGGGTTCCCTAAGCAGACCCATACTAAGCCGTAGCGTTCCTGGCAATGATAAGTATTGGTTTGCGCCTTTGCTGGGGGTATCATCTCAGGGTGAGCCGGGATGTGTACGCATTTACCTGCT
>CAYNXM010000322.1:0-7107 GCA_964401105.1 uncultured Lyngbya sp.
TGCCGTTTCTCGAGCGCATTTACCAATATATATTCACTTCCAAGGAATGTCAACCCCTTTTTTGATTTTTTTGGAAATCTGTTTTTGACATCGGCTGGATGCCTTGTCTGTTAAAAGTTTTACGGATTTTATTGTTCTGAGATTTGATTGTACCTGACTTTTGGACAGATCATCCTTGATGCAATTGGGTGGGATTGCTAAGTTTTGACAGTTTTCACCTGATCCTTATCTAACTCATCGCAACATTATTCTCTGCTCTGAATCGATTTAGTCTTGAGAGGGTTTCCCCGTTATACTCTCTCAAACATCACAAAACAAAGTTCCACCTCATTTCTGGGTGGAAGCAATCACTGTCTCTAGTAGTCCTTCACAAGCGTCCATCAACAGCTCAATTACGTAGTTAAATCCTTCCGATCCCCCATAATAGGGGTCAGGCACCTCTTTCACAGTATGATAATGACAAAATTCACACATCAGCTTCACTTTATGCTGATATTGACCGGTGCGGTCTAAGCAACAGATTTGTTCATAATTGCTCTGATCCATCGCTAAGATTAGATCAAAATTCTCGAAATCTTCAACAATAAACTGACGGGCTTCCCCCTGCATGGAAATTCCTCGCTGACGAGCAGCCTGAGTCATGCGACGATCTGGTGGGCTGCCAATATGGTAACTCGACGTTCCGGCAGAATCACACAAAACTTGATCGATCAAGTTTCTTTGTAGAATCAAATGATTCATAATGTTTTCTGCTGATGGAGAACGACAAATATTTCCTAAGCACACAAATAAGAGCCGCTTAGGATGCATCTGAGACATTTTGTGCTCCTATTCTATTAATTTAAATGAGCTAATCGCTTGAGCATATCTTCAGGAGCAAAGAGCAGCTACAAGGTAAAATCTCTTTACTCCTTAAAAAAACTCACTGATAATCACAGAAGTTTTTTTCAATTACATTCCAGGCAAATTCAATCCCCCGGTTAATTCTTCCATACGTTGTCTCATAGTTGCTGTCGAATTACTGTAAGCCTCTTGCATTGCGGTCAGCAGTAGCTCAGAAACGACATCAGCCCCCTCACCTAAAACATCCGGAGAAATTTCAACTCGGCGAGGTTCTTGGTTACCACTCAGATAAACTTTAACTAAGCCGCCGCCTGCTTCGCCTGGGACTTCTAGTTCATCAAGTTCCTCTTGTAATTTTTTGGCACCTTCCTGAACTTCTTGGGCTTTCTTGAAGGCTTCTGCCAGCTCCTTCATTTTACCCAAGCCGAATCCAAATCCTCCTTGTCCTTTACCTGTCATAATTTTGACTTCATCCAATTTTCAAGCGTTTTACACGATATCTTCCCAAGTCCACTTCATCCTATCAGATTCAGCTACAGTGATAGCAACGGTTAAATCCTATTCAAAGGCTCTGTACCAGTGCGGGAGATTTCAGTGATACATTATAACGGTTTGAGAACAATGATTGACTTTCCCCGATGATTAGGGAGTTGAGCGATTGAACCCGTTCGAGATCACAACAGTCTAAACCTATCCCCAGAACCGAACAAGCTGGAGTTGGAATCTGAGTTGACTCATAATCAACCTGGAGTTGATCGCCATAGTCTCCCAGAAGTTAAGCCCACTCAATCAACTCAAACCGTTGGATTGAATCAGAATTCTCCTAACAGCTTGACCTCTGGTTTGAGCAACACAGACCAATGGGCTTTCACCTGTTGCTGGACATAATTAATTAATTGAAACACATCCTCAGCGCTGGCTCCGCCACTATTAACAATAAAATTAGCATGACGTTCTGCCACCTGAGCACCACCAATTTGATAACCTTTCAAGCCAATTTGTTCGATTAACCAACCGGCAGCTTGAGGGGTAGGATTTCGGAAAACACTCCCACAACTTGGTAAGTGATAAGGTTGGCTATTACGACGGCAGTTAAGCTGTTGAGTCGTGTCGGCTAAAACTTTTGCAGGATCTGCCCCCGGTTTGAGTTGAAATGTTGCTTGAGTCACTAAGCCATGATTCCCCTGTAAATTAGAACTACGGTAGCTGTAGCCTAACTGTGCAGGAGGTAATATATTCATTTGACCGGTTTTCGATAACACATGAGCCTCAACCAACAGATCGGCGATACAAGAGCCATGTGCCCCTGCATTCATCACTACAGCTCCCCCAACTGTACCGGGAATTCCAACCGCCCATTCTAAGCCTTGCCAACCCAAACGAGCCGCTTTCCAAGCCAAACGGGGTAAAGCGTCCCCAGCCGCCGCAGTCAGTTGCCCAGTTTTAAAATCAAAATGAGTTTGTCGTAAATATCGCGTTCCAATTACCAGCCCAGGTAAGCCACAATCACTAATCAGTAAATTAGAACCTCCTCCAATTAATGTAACGGGTAAAGCTTCGCTTTGCGCCCATTCTAAAGCAGCTAAAAGTTGTTCTGAGCTTCGAGGGGCAACAAACCATTCTGCTGCACCCCCGACTCGATAGGAGGTAAATGGAGCCAGAGGAACTTTTGAGCGAATTACACAGTCAGTTCCAAGTAGCGTAATACTCCCTTCCGGCTGCCAGTTTGCTTGAGTTGGGGAGCCATAGGACACAGTCATAACCATAGTAAATTTTGTAATAATTCTGATGAAGTCAACAGTTAAATCAGGTAAACGTGAGAGAACTAGAGTTCCCCAGGGGGAGGATGTTTAGCTCAGATTCCGTCAGGTAACCGACAAGAGTATTCAATCAACCCTGCATTCTAGTATGTTCCAACAGGCTGGTCATCTTTTGCTGTAGATGTTTGGAGCTGTTGAAGTGATGCTATTGTTTTTGGAATAATCTGATTTAGATTACCCGCCCCAAGGAAGATCGCTAAGTCTCCCGGTTGTAAGCCGGATATTAGTTGCTGTTGAACATCAGCCAGACTGGGCTGATAACAAACGTTTTGATGATAGCGGGCGATCGCATCAGCCATCTGTTGTCCGCTAATCCCCACCGTATTGGCTTCCCCGGCTGCATAAATATCTGTAACGATAATCCAGTCCGCCTGATTGAAACATTGGGCAAAATCCTGTAAAAAAGTCTGAGTTCGGCTATAACGGTGGGGTTGAAACACCGCAACAATTCGCCGTTCCTGAGACTCAGTGGTCGTTACATCGGAAGACTGAATCTGTAAACGAGCCGCTGCCAGAGTGACTCGAATTTCACTCGGATGATGAGCATAATCATCCACAAAACAAATACCATTGAACTCTCCCCGATGCTCAAATCGCCGTTTTGCCCCTTCAAAGCCTGCTAACGCTTTTGCAATTGTCTCAAACTCCAATCCGAGTAAACGACCCACTGCAACAGCCGCTAACGCATTGCTGAGGTTATGAGAACCCAGTAGCTGCAATCGTAATGAACCGAGTAGCTGACCTCGTTCCCAAACTTGAGCCGTAGAACCATTACCATCATAGGTAACTCGATCGACAGTATAGTCAGCCCCTGTTTCTGGATGCAGACTATAACTCACCTGGGGCTGAATATGTTCTCGCACCACCTGGCAATCAATACAGCCCACAACCGTTTCGCAATGACTGTGAAAAACTTTAAATGTGTCAATGACCTGGTGGAGACTCTGATAATGGTCAGGGTGATCCAATTCAATATTGGTAATGACTCCAATTTGCGCCGCCAGTTTGACCAGCGATCCATCAGACTCATCGGCTTCAGCTACCAGGTAAGGACTTTGCCCCGATCTAGCATTTCCCTCCCAAGCCTTCACTTCTCCACCCACCAGTACGGTTGGATCTAAACCGCCTTCAAGCAGAACATAAGAAATGAGGCTACTGGTGGTTGTTTTACCATGAGTTCCAGCAACTGCAACACTCTTGTATTGTTTAATCAGAGCCGCCAATAAATCTGAGCGATGAAAAATGGGGCAACCCAGTTGTAGGGCTGCCCGATACTCAGCATTTTCTGAATGGATGGCTGTCGAACAGATAATTTGAGGAAGCGGTCGCAATGCCGCCGCACCGCTGACATCTTCATCTGAGGATAAACCCGCTAAAGGATCAAAAATCTCTAAATTGCTGGCTTCTTGACCCAAAAAGATGTGAGCACCTAGGGCTTGCAAACGCTGGGTAATATGACTCGGTTTTAAATCGGAGCCATAAATCGGCAGGTTGCGCTTCGCCAGAATGTAAGCAAGGGCTGACATTCCGATTCCACCAATACCGATGAAGTGGAAGGGTCTGCCGTCGAGATCAATAGAATGAGGCATTAAATCGCTCCTTAACACACCACACCAAGCCTATAACAGGCGATATCATATCAAGAATTGCCTTTTTCCGATAGGCTTTGGTCAACATTTCTCAAAATGCATTCTAAAGGATTTTTTCCATTTAGAACATTTCAGCCTGTAGTAGTTGTATACTATATCCTTGCTTCAAAGGGAAATCACCGGAACAACTCTCGAAGAAAAATCAACCCACGATCCCCCTGTATTGAGGTAACAATCTCCCGTCTATGGGGTAGGGATCGCAGAATTGTACAAGTTTAATCAGCTAAACGTAAGAATGGGTCAGCCTTTGCTGTATGATTGGGGTCAATAGAAACTTATGCTTAAGAAGGCTTGCGCCTCAGTTGGGCGATATTATTGTTAGGAGGAACAAAGTGGTTAAAGTCGCAATCAACGGTTTTGGACGAATTGGGCGCAACTTTATGCGCTGTTGGCTGACCCGGGAAAATAGCAATCTTGATGTGGTGGCGGTCAATGATACTTCAGACCCGAGAACCAATGCTCATCTACTGAAGTATGACACGATGCTGGGAACCCTCAAAGGGGTAGACATCGGCGCTGATGAAAATTCCTTGATTATCAATGGTAAAACCATCAAGTGTGTCTCAGATCGTAATCCCCTCAATTTACCCTGGAAAGAATGGGGAATTGATTTAATTATTGAATCAACCGGTGTATTTGTCACCGAAGAGGGGGCATCTAAGCATATCACTGCTGGTGCTCAAAAAGTGCTGATTACAGCACCTGGAAAAGGTGGCAATATTGGCACTTTCGTCATGGGTGTCAATGATAGTGACTATAAACACGAAGATTACAACGTCGTCAGTAATGCCAGTTGTACCACCAACTGTCTAGCACCTTTCGCCAAAGTGTTAAACGATAAATTCGGCATTATTAAAGGGGCGATGACCACAACCCACAGCTACACCGGCGATCAGCGCTTGCTGGATGCTAGTCACCGGGATGTGCGACGGGCACGGGCTGCGGCGATGAATATTGTACCGACTTCGACAGGTGCAGCCAAAGCAGTTGCTCTTGTCATTCCTGAGCTCAAAGGGAAGCTCAACGGCATTGCCATGCGAGTGCCCACACCTAATGTTTCTGTTGTGGACTTAGTGGCTCAAGTTGAGAAAAAGACCTTTGTTGAAGAAATCAACCAAGCGCTGTTAGAAGCAGCGGAAGGTCCCCTAAAAGGGATTCTAGAATACAGTGATTTACCGCTGGTATCTTCTGACTACAAAGGACATGATGCTTCTTCCATCGTCGATGCCAGCTTAACCATGGTGATGGATGGTGACTTGATTAAAGTTGTTGCTTGGTATGACAACGAGTGGGGTTACAGTCAACGGGTGGTTGACTTAGCTGAATTAGTTGCTCAGAAGTGGCAATAATTAGATAGGCAACAGGGGATAGGGAGTAATTCGTTATTTGTTATGACATTGCGGGTTAGCCAGAAAAATCTCGAATATTTCTCTAGCGTCAATAGCACGTCATAACAGAAGATGAATCACAAACTCCCCATCTCCTGAGTCCATCTTAAAAATGCTGAAATCCTTGTTCTAAACTGAGGAATTTTTGCAATTGAGGATCGTCTGCATCGACTAAAACCATAGACTGTTCAACGGTTGTGTGTCCCACTACAACAGCATTATTGAATTTTTCTAATAATGGCTGGGTTAATAAGGGTGGCACACACAAGATCAGTTCAAAGTCTTCTCCCCCATATAATGCCCAATTTAAAGCTTGTTCGGGTATAGCCAAATTTCGCAACGCCTCGGAGATCGGAATTTGCTGTTGTATGATAGTTGCTCCCACTTGACTGGCGTGACAAATTTGTAAAATAGCATCTGCCAGTCCATCGCTGCTATCCATTCCAGCGATCGCTACATTGGGATAATCTATCAGTAATTCTTGTAATACTTCAATCACATCTAAACGCGGTTGGGGACGTTGATGAGCTTGAATGAGAGAGAATCGTTCTGTTGGGGACAATAAATTGCCCTGTTCTGGATGCAATAATAATTCTAATCCGCCTCTAGAATCCCCATGAACTCCTGTAGCAATGATATCGTATCCGGGCCTCGCTGTAGAACGTTTGAGGGCACGAGTTGGTTTAACTTGTCCTAATGCTGTAATACTCAGCGATCGCACCTCGGCGCGACAGATATCTCCGCCAACAATAGGAATATTATAGGGTTGTAAACAGTAAATCATTCCTTGATAGAGTTGTTCTACCCAATTAACAGGTGTTTGACCTGTTACCCCTAAAGCCACCGTTATCCCTAACCCAGAGGCACCCATTGCTGCTAAATCGGATAAATTCGCTGCCACCCCTCGCCAGCCAATATCTTGGGCAGAAGTGGTGCGATCGCTAAAATGTACTCCATCAACTAGCATATCTGTGGTGACTACAAGGGACTGATGAGGGTCAGGAGTGAGTAACGCTGCGTCATCCCCAATTACTTCTGAAGGACAAAAACCCTGGACAATTTTCAGCAGTCCCTGTTCCCCCACGTCTTGAACTGTTAAATTCGGTGTCATATTTCAATAATATAGCGCTACGGGAATGGGTTATTGACATCTTTTTCTTGATGCCTCAAAAGCGGGAACGTCCAGTATGAACGCGATCACCCAGGGCGGATGAGACACCCGCGCAGGCGCGCACCGCAACTTTCCGCTTTTGAGGCGTCTGTTAAATAGAGCCTCTCACTCCATCAGATTATATTGTCCAACACAAACATGAGCGCAATAGTTCTATCAACGCAATAGTTAAATGTACTTAACGTCAGTTCGGGTTAAGCCTCTGGTGGTAAAGCCCACTCTAAGTGGAGAGAAGG
>CAYNXM010000323.1:0-8461 GCA_964401105.1 uncultured Lyngbya sp.
TTTCTCAAGTTGACCTCAACCTAACAGGACTAACAGAAGCGGCACAATTGACTATTGCTACAGACTTTAACGGTGATGGTATTTTAGATAATGGAGAAACTATCGAAACGGATGGAATTGCTGACTTTTCAACTTCGACAGAAGACCGTAATATTTCTCGGAGTCTTACTCCTGGAGTTTATAGTATTGTGATTTTCACTAATGGCTCAGATGATAATACCAATTATACTTTAACTGCTGCTGCAAGCTAATCCTAAAAATGTGTAAAATTTGAGAATAGTATTGACTTATTTACAACTTTTTGTGAGTCAAACAGGAGGTTTATTACTAATTAAGTAACATGCAAAAATGGAACAAATCAAAAAACTTGACAAGGCTATGTTATGACTATGAAATTAAAAGGTATCACAACAGATTGGGCGAATTGTTAAAACTTTTGGATAAATTAAGCAGATGGCATGATCGCGGGCTTAAACTAAAAGGTTCAGTTTTGTCGCAGAGTTTATCTTAAATTATAATGTCAAGTTCAACTACAGAAATATCTAAAAGTTCTACCGCTACGATTCATCATCAAATTGTGATTGTTGGAGGGGGTGCGGGTGGAATTACTGTTGCTGCCCAACTGTTAAAAAAGCAGCCGTCTCTGGATGTGGCAATTATTGAACCCTCTGAAAAACATTATTATCAACCGGCTTGGACGTTAGTGGGTGGGGGTGATTTTCAGCTTGAAAAAACAATTAAAAATGAAAAGGATTGTATTCCTAAAAATGCCATTTGGATTAAAGCTTATGCGGATACTTTTGAACCTGAAAACAATTTAGTTATTCTAAAAAATGGGCAAAGATTTCATTATGACTTTTTAGTGGTTTGCCCTGGAATTCAAATTAATTGGCATCAAATAGAAGGGTTAGCGGATGCTTTAGGAAAAGATGGAGTGACCAGCAATTATTCTAAAGATTATGCACCCTATACTTGGGAAACCCTTAAAAATTTTAAAGGGGGAACAGCTATTTTTACTTATCCAGCTACCCCAATTAAATGTGGCGGTGCACCTCAAAAAATTATGTATTTAGCGGATGAAACTTTCCGGAAAAATGGGGTTAGAAATCAATCGAATGTGATGTATTGTACGGCGGGTGGCGCGATGTTTCCTGTGCCAGAATATTGTGAAACGTTGAATGAAGTGGTGAAAAATAAAGAGATTGAGGTGAAGTTTAAACATAATCTCAAAAAAATTAAACCGGAAACAAAAGAGGCGATTTTTGATGTAACCACAGACAATAGTGTGGAAGAAGTTAGCCTGAAATATGATATGATTCATGTGACTCCGCCCATGAGTGCGCCGGATTTTATTAAAAATAGTCCTTTAGCTTCAGAGGCAGGATGGGTCAATGTAGATAAGCAGACGTTGCAACACCCGGTTTATCCCAATGTTTTTAGTGTGGGTGATGCCTCTTCTGCCCCTACTTCAAAAACAGCCGCAGCTATTCGTAAACAAGCCCCTGTGGTGGTTGAAAATATCTGTGCATTAATTCAGTCAAAATCTACCTCTGGTCGCTATGGTGGCTATACCTGTTGTCCGTTAGTAACGGGATACGGAAAAACGATGATGGCGGAATTTGATTATGAGAATAAACCGAAGTCAAGTTTTCCAATGAATCCGGCAAAAGAACGCTATAGTATGTGGATAGTAAAACGGTATATTCTACCGTGGGTATATTGGAATCGGATGTTAAAAGGAGAAGGGTTTGAGGGAGATTTGTTGCAATTTCTCAAAAATTAATAATATCTAATTGTCAACGCAGTAAAAAAAGGGGGAAAGGGTGATTGATTTGAGGAAATCTTACTGAGGATAAATATCAATATCAGTAGATTCATGATTTTTTGAATATTAAGATTACTTCTCCTTTCACCCCTAAACCCCTGATGATGATTAATGGATTCAATATAAAATGAGTCAGGGAATTTTAACAGACTCCTATTCCTTGGCAATATTCTCGCCCTTCTCGTCTATTTTTGGTTTCCGGTTGGGTTAATTTGGGTTCTTTCTGTAGTAGAATCAGTTCTGAGGAAGTTTCTACTATGGGTTGAATTTCAGGGGCTTGAGATGTTGGTGTCTCAAGATTAATCTCTGAGAGATTTGCGGTTTCATTACTCGCTAGTAAAAAGGGTAATGTTAGCATCAGTCCAAAGGTTTTATAACTTTTTTGTAGCATTTTCATGACAAGATTGTGAATAAAAATATAGAGATGATAGACATCTGTATTGCTGTATTAGCCTGATGGATGAGACTAATCAGTGAATAGACCCTATCAAATGGGATATGTTACACCCTATAGTAGGTCGGAAAGTTGGCTGCGCACGGAAAGTTGACGCTTCGCCAAACATTTTCCTAATGGTTTCAAAGGGATTTCCTAATATCACTTTACAGCTTAAAATGAGAAGAACAGGATATGTTGCTTAATTTGTAAACCATTGCTGGAGAAAAAAGAGGGAATCGGGAAGAGGATATTACCTTACTTTCTATTGTAGATAAATTCTAAGTGGATCTTAGCAATTCCCCCGATCTTTTTGAGTATTTTAGGTTTCACTCTCAGGGCTATCAACCTACAGATAAAAAGTAGTGGTGAGCATTCAATTAGATTGAAAGGTTTGTTGCGAGGATTAATATAATTGCTCTAGGCTTCTATTTTTTATTATAGCAAGTTTTGTGATGTTTACTGCTGATTAAAGACTTAATTTTTTTCAATCCATAATAACTGAGTGAGTAGTTTTCCCATGCATCCTCCCACAATTGCCCAGGTTAAACTTAAGCCAATCACTTCTGCTAGGAAAATATTAGTCAGTTGACGCAAAAGCCCGCCAAATGCCCATCCCAGGGCCAGTCCTATCCCCCAAAACCAGGGACTCCACCACAGTAAACGCCTCGGTTTTAATACTTGCAGTCTCAACGCCCACCAATGCCATAAACCCAACCATAAACCGATTAAAAATCCATCTCGACATCCATAAAACAGTCTTAAGCCTATATTGAGGCTGCGAGGGGCAACGAAGCCTAATACGCCTAAATGACTATACCCCAGTATTGCCCAAGCTGTGACCGTTGCAAGAATCCATTGCCAGGGTTGAGTGATGTATTGCCGCAAAACAAACCATTGGCTAATGCCGATGACGAGTCCGCCCAGAATTCCCTGTATCACCCCGAGGTCGGGTCTTTCACCGACTTCAACCCAAAATAAACTGATGGCAAAACCCGCTACTGTGGCAAATATCCATTGAGACAGAAAGCCGAATTTTGTTTTAACGGGGTAGGGACGTGTTTGAAGCTTCACCCGAGGAGATTTACCTTTTCAACGCAACAGTTTTATGTTTCCCGATTTTTAGCTGGAAAATCGACTCCAACAGAAGGATTTTAACAAAGGGTCAGATTTTTCTTCTAATATCCAGTTAGCCATAATTTTTGCGGTGATGGGGGCGAGTAGAATACCGTTGCGATAATGACCGACTGCTAAGCTGAGATTGACAAATGGACTTGGCCCTAAAATGGGTAATAAGTCTGGGGTTGCGGGTCGAAATCCCCACCAACAGTCTTGTAGGGAAAACTGGCGTAATTCAGGGTACAATTGGATGGCGCGAGACAGTAAGGTGTGAATGCCATCAACGGTTAAACCGTCGGTAAAGTCTACATTTTCAACGGTAGCGCCAATGACGATTAGGCCATCGCGGCGAGGGACAATATAAATATCGGGGCCAAATAATACCTGTTGCAAGGGTAAGGTTTTGATAGTATCCGGCACTTTTACTGACAGCATTTGTCCTTTTTTCGGATATACCGGAATTTGCGGTAGCAGTTGACTTGCCCATGCCCCAGCAGTCAGGACATAGTGAGACCTTTTTAAGGTATCTTGACTGGTTTGAATACCGATAACTTCTCCGGTGGATGACGTTAAAATTTGCTGAATTTCAATATGATTTTGAATATTAACTCCTAATTCTTGGGCGGCTACTACCAACGCCTGCATTAACCCGCGACGGTTATCAACTTGCCCATCTTGGGGAAACCACCAACCGCCAACGACTTCTGACCCTAAACCGGGTTGATGACGATGTATTGCTGCTTTATCTAACCATTGGGTAGGGGTTTCATCTGACAAGTTAGAGGTTGTTGATTCAGGAATATGATAAACGGGCGCAAGAATTCCACAAGGCCAGTAACCTGTATTTAACCCCGTGATTGCTTCCAGTTTGCTTGTCCAGTCAGGATATAAGTTGCGACTTTTTAAGCATAAATCTAACATCGGCCCGGGCGCAATTGCCTCGGCTTGGGGGGCTAACATTCCGGCGGCGGCCATTCCGGCAGATTCTTGTCTATTACGACTGAGAATCGTTACGTTTGCGCCGCGCAACTTCAGTTCAATGGCAAGGGATAAGCCCATTAAACCACCACCTAATATAATAATATCATTGAGTGTACTCATTGCAGTCAAAAGTTGAATTATTCTTTAAAATAAAAATATTATTCAGCAATTCGCCTTGAAATAATTATCAATAATCTCTGTAGTATCCATGCGCCAACTGTTTAAAAATACAGCTTCTGCCTTATGTTATTCTATTATTCATCATCGTTGCGAGAATGACAATAATAATACAGATTTTCCTCATAATCAAATTGTTCAGTTTGTCCTGCAACAACATGGTCGAATGCCAGACTATTTAAAATTACCGATTATATTGTTAACCTTAATTTTTGATAGCTGGGGAATTTTAAGAAGGGGTTGTTTATTTCATGTTCAACAAGATACAGTCCGTTGGCAACAAATAGAAGATTGTAAACAGTTACCATTGGGCATCTTTCGGGATTTAATTCGATTTTATGAAAGCTTAGTTATTTTTGCTTGGGAATCTGAGAGTTATGAACAATCAAAATAAAACAATTAATTGTGAAATTGCTGTCATTGGTTCGGGGCCAGGGGGAGCGATTACGGCTTGTTTATTAGCAGAAGCGGGTCGGGATGTTTTATTAATAGAAGAAGGTAATTTTTTACCTTTAGAATCTTGTTTACCTTTTTCCAAACAGGAAATGGTACAAAAGTATCGCAATGGGGGTTTAACCGCTGCTTTTGGCAAACCTAAAATTCAGTATGTCGAAGGGCGTTGTGTGGGAGGTGGGAGTGAAATCAATAGCGGACTTTATCATCGAACGCCTACAGAAATATTAGAATATTGGCAAACTGAATTTGAAGTAGATGCATTAACAGAAAAGGATTTAAAGCCTCACTTTGAAGCTTGTGAAACAGCGGTTCATGTTTGTGATTTACCGGGAAAACCACCGACTGCTTCAATCAAGTTATATCAGGGGGCGATGCAGTTAGGATGGAATGCCGTAGAAGTGCCTCGATGGTTTCGTTATGAGACAGTAAAAGAGGGGAATAAAACGCCAAAAGGAACTCGGCAGTCAATGACAAAAACCTTTATTCCTCGGGCATTAAAAGCTGGATGTAAGCTTTTAGAAAATACTCGAATTAATCGGATTAAAAAAAAGTCTAAAAAATGGGTATTGTCAGGAAAAATAAAAACAAAATATTCCGTTAATATTATTGCAGAAACAGTCTTTATCTGTTGTGGCGCTATTCAAACCCCGGCATTATTACGTCGCAGTGGAATTAAGCAAAATATAGGTAATTCTTTACAGATGCATCCCACAGTAAAAGTGATTGCTAAGTTTCCTGAAATTGTTAATAGTCTTGATATGGGAGTTCCGGTTCATCAAGTTAAACATTTTCCAAAATACAGTTTTGGTTGTTCTATTAGTTCCCCACCTTATTTAAGGGTTGGCATGAATGATTATTCTCAAGATAAGGCAGAATTTATAGAAAATTGGCAAAAAATGGCTATTTATTATGCCATGATAACCAGTGAAGCAAAAGGTTCAATTCGCTGTTTTCCTGGCTATCAAGATCCTGTTGTTCAATACCGTTTAACAGAACAAGATTTAACGAATTTATCCACAGCATTAAATCAACTATCCTTACTCTTATTAGAAGCAAAGGCAGAAACTTTATATCCTAGTATTTCTCAATTTAAAAAGATAGAAAAAAGACAAGAATTAAGTCATATTCCTCAAACCTTATCCAGAAGTAGAACTAATCTAATGACAGTTCATGTTTTTTCTAGCTGTCCGATGGGAGAAAATCAACAAAAATGTGCTGCCAATTCTTTTGGTAAAATTCATGGACTTGAGAATATTTATATTAATGATGCCAGTTTACTCTGTACTGCACCCGGTGTAAATCCTCAAGGTTCAATTATGGCGATCGCCCGCCGAAATGTTCTACAATTTTTAGGTAAGCTTTAGTATAATCGAAATGAAATTAGGTTGTTCTCAAATATTAGTAACAGGTGCATTAGGTTGGCTAGGGATTAATCTGGTAAAAGCCTTAACAGAAGGTTTAAAAGATTGTCCTCAACTGAGTCAACCCCAACAATCTCTAAAAATTCGTTGTCTAATTTTACCCGATCAAGATGCTTCTATCCTGACTAAAATATCAGAAAACATAGAAGTCATAAAAGGAGATTTAACTAATCCCAAAGATTGCGATGTATTTTGTAAAAATGCCAAAGATGCTATTTTATTTCATACAGCCGGAATTATTCATCCTCAAAAAGTTTCCGAATTTTATTCTATTAATGTTGAAGGCACAAAAAATCTATTAAATTCAGCAATAAAATCAGGAGTAAAACGGGCAGTGATTGTATCTTCTAATTCTCCCTGTGGCTGTAATCCTCATCCTGACCATTTATTTGATGAAACTTCTGATTATCATCCTTATATGAATTATGGTCGATCTAAAATGCTGATGGAATTGGCCGTCAAAGAACAGTATAAATTAGGTAAAATTGAAACAGTGATTGTTCGTCCGCCGTGGTTTTATGGAACTTATCAACCCCAACGACAAACCTTATTTTTTAAATTGATTCAACAAGGTAAATTTCCAATCACGGGAAGCGGTAACAATTTACGTTCGATGGTTTATTTAGATAATCTTTGTCAAGGATTAATCTTAGCCGCTATTACAGAAAAAGCGAATGGTAAAACCTATTGGATAGCAGATGAACGTCCATACTCTATGAATGAAATTGTTAATATAGTTGAAAAATTGTTAGAAACAGAATTTCAGCAAAACTGTACTCATAAACGCTTCAAGTTACCCGGAATCACCAGTGAAATGGCACTCCTTGCCGATGCCACCTTACAATCTTTAGGATTATACAATCAAAAAATCCATGTACTTTCAGAATTGAATAAAACCATTGCTTGTTCAATTGCAACTGCAAAAAAAGAACTAGGGTATTCCCCCACTATTGCCCTAGAAGAAGGAATGAGACGAAGCTTAAAATGGGTATTTCAAACCTACGGAGGATTAGACAATTAGACAATTAATCAATATAATTTTTAGTCTATTTCTGGAATTTTTGTATCTGGAAGCTGTTTTAACCCCCACTTTGTAATCATTTTAAGCACTGGACGTAGACTTTCCCCCCGTTCTGTGAGACAATAATTCATACGACGGGGATGATTACTATAAGGTCTTTTTTCCACTAAACCGGATGCTTCCAGGGATTTTAGCCGACTCGCCAAAATATTCGTTGAAATGCTTTCAGGAGAGTCGAGAAACTCATCAAACCGCTGTTTGCCAAAAAACATCATATCTCGAATAATCAGCAGCGTCCAGCGATCGCCAATTAAATCGAGGGTACAGGCTATCGGACAGTAAGAACGTTGAGGTTGATTCATCAGTCATTATTAAGCAGCATCTTGCATTTTACAAGTAACTATGATTATAATTAGGTTGTAACTTGCAATTTAAAAGTAAATACAGATGACGACTCAACTTTCTCTTGCGGTTAAAGATGGGGTAAATTTTGCTGCGGTGGATATGGGAGAATTTTCTCAACTGCATCAATACAGTTTTGACATTCCCGAAAAATCAATTCAATTTTCAGGAAAAGCCTTTCTTAATCAAGTTTTAAGTTTGACGAGTGCGGAAGTTTCCTTAAATAACCTACCGCCGGAAAAGTCTATTCCATTTTATCATAAACACCGCTTAAACGAAGAAATTTATATCTTTGTTCAAGGAGAAGGAGAATTTCAAGTCGATGACCGTGTTTTCCCGATAAAAGAAGGCAGCGTTGTCAGAGTCAACCCAGAAGGAGAACGGTGTTTACGCAATACTTCCGATACAGACAATTTGTGCTTTATTGTAGTTCAGTCTCGCATTAACTCCCACCCTGATTCTACCATAGAAGATGGATTTGCAATAGAAAAACGAGTGAGTTGGGTCGGTAAAGAACAGATTTAAATAATATTGATAAAAATAGGGAGAGATGTTATGGATAAAGTCTCTTCCCTTTGGATGGGTGATAGGTTTTGACATCATCCTTTAGAACATTAACCTCAAGA
>CAYNXM010000324.1:0-20999 GCA_964401105.1 uncultured Lyngbya sp.
AGCATCGCAAACCGAGACCGATGGGAAGCTAAACCATGGGAAATTACAATAACCGGAATAGATTGTTGTTGCTGAGCTTTTTGAGTCAGAGAATCTGGAGCAATCGGTAAGTATAAATCCGCTTCAAACTGACGACGGCGACTGATATCATTAAAAGAGAGGGTTTGTTGACTGACAACAAATGAGCCGGATTTTCGTAAATCTTCTGTTTGACTGAAGTCTGGCTGAAGTTGCTGTTGGGCTTCTTGAATTGCTAATTGCTCAACTTTAGTGACGGCGGCATCCGTTTGTTGAATTAGGGTGGCAATTTCACCCAGTAAATCAACCGTTTGTTGGAGATTAATCCGCAAACTGGGACTAGGAAACTGACGCAGCGCATCAATTAACGTAAAGTTTTGACCTTCAGAGGCAGCTTTAACGATTGCAGTCCGAATCGCCTCAGCCCCATTTTCACCCGCTTCTGTTTCGACCATACGGCCAATATGAAGTAAAAATGAGGCAACCATAGGAGATTTTAACAATCCTTCCAGGGCATTAGGATTGAATGTATATTGTGAACTGAGTAATGCTCGAATCTGCTTTTGTTGATGGGGTTGAAACCATTGCAGATAAGTCATTAATGCCCCAGACTGATCAAAATTCCCAGACTCAGCATAGGTTTCCAATTCATCAACCGAAATAGAAACTTCAACTTTCCCCAGAGGAAAAATAATTTGCTCAGCGGCTGTTGCAGGTGCTGCGGTTAGCAACACTGTCGCCATTGTGGATATCCAAGATTTCAGCCAACCCATATTTTAAGTTTTGAGATGTCTTGTCTTTCTTAATACTTCCCATTCCAAAACTGAATTTCAGCAAATCTATTTCGCTTCCGATAGTAAACTGACTTTACAAACGAGCTTGTTCAATAGCTCTAAAAAATTGTTCAGTAGTAATTGAGCGCACCATACTGAGGGGATAAGGGTCTTCGCTAATCGCCTTAGCATAAGCAGGATGTAGATAAACCCGATAGTTTTCATCCTGCATCAGATAGAATTGGAAAAAAGCTAAACCCATGGCATTGACATAACTGTTAACTGTTGCTGGAGTCGGTTGAATAATCTCTTTGAGTGAGATACTGACCACTCGGTTAACAGAACTGAGATTTAAGTTAATATGATGATCTCCTTCTGCTAAAAGTAGATATTTCTCTGGGGCTTTGAGCCAAGTAAATGAGCGCACTTGTTCCCGAGCGACCGGAGTAACCGTATCTTTACCACTGGTTTTCCATAAGATAGGCAGATTAAGCTGACTTAAACTTTGCCGCCCAAAAATACTACTATTGACTGGATTAATCGGCATAATTGCTTTAACCCGAGGATCTCGTAACTCATACTCCTGGCGTGGCAATTCTAGCGCCCGACATTGAAACATTCGCGCCAAATTAACCGAGTCAAATTTAGAGAGACAGTCAAGTTCAAGATTTTTATAATCAATCTGAGCGCCGCCAATGGCCAAAGCAGTGTAAGCACCAAATGAGTGACCCACCACTCCGACTTGATCCAGGTTGAGTTGATTATTATACAGTGCTGGATTACGCCGCTCTAATTCATCGAGTAGAAAGCTAATGTCTTTTGGTCGGTCGATAAACTCACTGACTTTAAACACTTCCGTTGCTTGACCGGATAACAGTGCTTGAACTTGCTCAGTATCACTACCGGGATGTTGGATCAGTGCAACAGCAAACCCGTAAGAGGCTAAATGCCGACCAAAATCAGCATAACTGGTTCGATCTGCCCCTAAGCCATGAGAAACGACAATCACCGGAACTGAATTGGGCTGACCGAGATTAACTGTTTTCAGAGGACTGGGAAGATATAGATCGACCGGCATTCGGCGGTCGCGGATGTTACCCTCGGGTGTCTTGTGTCCCGCGTCGAAAAGAATACTGGTTTGCATTTCGACTTGATAGGGGCCTGCTTGTCTGAGATCGGGTTTTTGCTTAAAATCAATCCCATTATTCGAGCTTTCTTCCCGTTGAGATAAACTGACGACTTCGCTAATGATTGCATCGGTTTCTTTGAGTAAGGTTTCGATTTGATTTCTTAAATCAAACATTAAAGCCGTATTCAGGTATATTCCTTCACTGGGAAAATATCGCAGAATATTAATCAGACTTAAACCTTGAGGATCTTCAGCCGCCTTAACCAGCGCTGTGCGAATCGCCTCAGAACCATTTTCGACGGTTGTTTCACCTTCTTCATTAGATTGAGCTTGAATTAAGTCTCCTAGCTTGTCTAAGACCCATTTCCCCGTCGGAGAACGAAAAAATTGATCCACCATACGGGGATCGAGATGAACTGAATCATGTAACACCTCCCGAAATTCTTGCTGATCTTTTGGACTCAGTAGGAGTAAGTAACTGTCTAATTCAGGATTGATTTCCTGTTGCTCTGCGTAAGCGTCGAGTGCTTCGACAGAAACTGAAATATTGGCTGAGGCATAGGATAAGTAAACCCGCTCTGCGGCAACGCTGGGCACCGCTGAGATTGCGATCGCCACTATTCCTAAGACAAAACCTTGAACTTTACAAACTGAGCCAGCATGAGCGGCTAACACCCCTGTTAACCAATCTAGATTGGATTTGTGAATTTTCATTTCCTGAGAACTGAAAAAAAGAGAAATGGATAAAGTTGTGAAATTCTTGTGAAATTTACCTTCAAACTCATTGTAATCTATTCTGCATCTTATTCACTACCTTGAAGCTCGGATCAGGGAACGGAGTCTTTCTTGTTTTTTCCGTATTTTCTTAATTTTATTTCATAGGAAAAAGGGACTTTCAAACCGGATTTGAGTCTATCGAAATCCTTAACCCATAAAGATTGTATGGATTTGGCTCTAAGTCATGGGATTGCATCTCAAAGATTGGATTAAAAAGCTGATTATCACTAATGTTTAAAAATTTGAATTAATTGTCAGTCGCAGTATCAAAGGGGTATAGCAATCCTATTTTAGGGATCGAGCAAACTTAATTTAAAAAGATCATAGACAAGATACTCGAGTTTGCTATCGGGGAAATCATTTCAAATTTTTTATAATTATAAGTTTCAAGATTTTTTATGAATCATTTCTGATTGCTATATCTTGACCCATCCAAACATACTAATTGTTGCCACAATATCGATCAACGGGGAATTTCACACACTGTCTGAAAACTAGATGATGATTGAGCACTCCCATTATATGTTTGAGTATAGTGTCCTCAGCCCCATCTTCACACAATAAGCTAGATCTCAACTTCCCTTACAATTGAGATGAAGCAGCTCACAGTTGCTATTGTTCACCGACGTTGTAGTTATCATTTACGGAGAATCAAATCATGCCTAGGGGTTCTTTTGCAACGATGCAAACGAAAACTAACACGACTCAAGTCACGTTTTACTATGAAAATGGTCAAACTGAAACCTTAAGTTTACCAATTGCAGCAACTGATTTTAGTCAGCAGGTTTCTGAAATGTTAAGTCAACCCTGGCTGACTTTTCATCTGATGGATCAAACTGTAATCATCTCTACAGCTAAACTGCTGAAAATTGAAGTAAAACCTTCATTGGTTCAACTCGAAGGAGAGGGTATTTATCCGAATGCTGAGCGGGTTACGGCTCTACAGCGAGGTGCAGCCGGACGACTCAGTATGACGCAGTAACCGTTTCTGTTATCGGTTTGAGATCAGCAATTCCAAACACTAAACTCGTGTTTAGTCTAATCTATTTTGATGATTAATTATTATGTCTACCGTTAGTCTAATCGGGAGCTAACTGACGAGCAGAATCATTTACAAGCTGATCTCAAGCAGTTTCTTGAACCTCTCAGGGGGATGCAACAGTCTGTTCAACCGGGCTACGTATTCTCTTCAAACCTCACTGAGTGAATTGCTTCTGAACCCACTCACGAATGTATTACTCAAGCAGAATCGGTGATTGCAGCAGCTAGAAAACTGTTTCTTAGGGATAGTCCTATTTTTGTCAGGATTTCTTGACATTTTTCGGGTAGAATTTTACTTTCAACGATACCGAACCGTCAGTGATGAGTTTAATCAATTGCGTCTCAGCCCAGATCAACGCAGATGTAATGATAAATTGACCTAAAGTTAGTCCCCACTCAACTCCCGACCAATGATCTCCGATACAGTAACAATTAGTGGGGGAGCAGAGACATTCGGTAGAATATCTCTACATGATCGATGGAAACAGAATTAGAGACCGCCAACGTTGGCTAACCCTAGAATCACACCTGCACCAATAATATGGCCGAGGCTTGTGGTGCCGAGTAATGCACCTAAACCCATTCCACCAAAGAGGTTAGGAGACGGTAAAGACGGCCCAACATTTTGTTGTTGAATGGTAAATTTACCAATCGCGATCGCCACAATATTACAAAGAATCATCACAATTGCGACTTTAGGACTCCAGGAAACCGTCGTAACTTGATTTGCAGTTGCAGCCAATAACACTGAAAACATCTCTTGATTGACTCCTATTTATGGATTGAGTGGACACAAGTCGGATTTTTAAATCTTAATTTTCCTTTCTTACCACGAAACCTCTATTCGATTTCTCTCTTGTTGCAATCCTTAATATTTTAGGGCGGATTGATGAGATCGAGATTGTCCCTTATTTGATTACCAAAAGTTGTAATATCTATTTTGGAGTCTTGCTCGGCAAAATTCAATCTGCTATCTCGGAGGAGTCAGTATGTCAGGGAATCAATTAGGGGCGGATTTTTGGATGAGTGAGTATATCACGCCGTGGGATATCTATATTCATGGACTCACCAGTGTTTTGATCCACAAAAAAACGGCATATCAGGAAATGTATATTGTAGAAACGGGAGCCTATGGTAAAGCCTTGGTCCTTGATGGCAAATGGCAATCTTGTACAGGAGATGAATTCCTTTACCATGAACCCCTCGTTCATCCTGCCATGATACATCACGGTTCGCCGACTCGGGTGTTAGTGTTGGGTGGCGGAGAAGGAGCGACGTTACGAGAAGTATTACGGTGGAATAGTGTTGAACAAGTGACAATGGTAGATATTGATGGGGAAGTCGTAGAAGCTTGTCGTCAGTATTTGCCAGAAATGCATCAAAACGCTTTTGATGATCCTCGGGTTGAGTTAGTGATTGGGGATGCCTTAGAATTTTTGGATCAGACTAACCCCCAATGGGATGTAATTATTTCGGATTTATCCGATCCCATTGAAGAGGGACCCTCATTTAAACTCTTTACCAAGGAATACTTCGAGAGACTCCGTCAAGTCCTTACTCCAAAGGGGTTTTTAGTGGTTCAAGCAGGCCCTGTTTCTCCAGGAGGGATGGATTTACACGTCCGCTTGGTCAACACCATTAATACCGTATTTCAGCATACGGTTTCTTATAATAGTTATATCTCTACCTATGGCGCACCTTGGGGATTTGCGATCGCTTCTGTTAAAGCGATTAATTCTCGTTTAGATCCCCATCAAGTGGATCAATTATTGCAAGAAAAAACGACAGGAGATTTAAAAATGCTTGATGGGGTAAGCTTATTGGGAATGATGCAAACGCCATTACATATACGATCGCGCATTGCAGCGGAAACGGAAGTTTACACCCTTGCCCAACCTCCAAAATTTTTTGGAAAGGGAACGGTTCCTCAGTGAAAAACATGAATATTCAACGAGTTATTGCAGCAATTCTTACGCCTCCATTGGGTATATTTCTTACCGTTGGTTTAGAGACGGCATTGCCGGATTAATCTTTTACTGACTGTTCTGGGATATATTCCGGGTATTGTTCATGGGATCTGGGTGATTGCTAAAGTCGATAAAGGCTCTTAATCACTTTCTCTTGGGATTCAATTGAGCAGATCTGTCTCACAACTTCCTATTTCTTGAAAGAAAGCGCTATCCTAGACTAAATGATAAACTCTCTAGGATTTCGTACTTTATGAAAACAGTCACTTTTCCGATTGAAATCGAAAAAATCCAACAGTCTCGTCTGGCAACTCTAGATTTCAATAATATACCATTTGGCAAAATCTTTAGCGATCATATGTTGGTTGCTACCTATGAAGATGGGCAGTGGCAAAGTGTTAAAATTATGCCTTATGGTAGCATTGCCATGTCACCTTCTTTGTCCGCCCTTCATTACGGTCAGGCGATTTTTGAAGGGATGAAAGCCTATAAAAGTCCTGCTGGAAAACCGCTTTTATTTCGACCGGATGCTAACTATAAAAGGCTCAATCAATCGGCTGAACGTCTTTGTATGCCGACTGTTCCGGAAGCCATTTTTATTGATGGATTGAAAAAATTAATTCAACTTGATGCAGATTGGATTCCAGAAAAAGATGATAGTGTTTTATACATTCGACCGATTTATTTCGCGACAGATGAGTCAATAGGATTAAAACCATCTAGCAGTTATAAATTTATTATTATTAGTTGTCCTGTCGGTTCATACTATTCTGAACCGGTTCGCCTCATGGTGACTGAGAAGTATGTAAGGGCTTGTGAAGGGGGAACAGGAGCTGCGAAAGTGGCAGGCAATTATGCGGCTAGTTTATTAGCAGATAAAGAAGCGAAAGCCCAAGGTTATGATAATGTCATTTGGCTAGATGCAATTGAGCACAAATATATTGAAGAATGTGGGACAATGAATTTAGCATTTGTGATCGATGATGTGGTTGTGACTCCTCAATTAACCGGAACAATTCTACCTGGAATTACTCGTGATAGCGTCTTAATGTTGTTTAGAAATATGGGAGTAAAAGTCGAAGAACGATTAATTAGTATTGATGAAATTGCAACAGCTTACTCTCAAGGTAAATTAAAAGAAGCATTTGGTATGGGAACCGCTGCAACCATTGCTCATATTTCTACAATTAATTATCAAGGAAAAGAGATGACGTTACCGCCCGTTTCACAACGGAATTATGGTAACGCAGTCTATCAAAAACTAAAGGCAATTAAAACAGCTCAATGTGATGCTCCTCAAGGTTGGGTTTGGCATTTAGAATAAACTCTTTTTTCAAATTATCGCTCATTACTAGTTGGATTATATCCGGCATATTTTTAATCTTGTAGGGACGTTTTCTTGAACGTCTCTATCTAGGTAATCTAGATTTTAATTGAGATACACATCAATAATAAGATATCGAGCGAACTACAATATTTAAAATATCAATAACCTAGTTTTTACTTACTTGTTTTTCTTTAATTTTCATCTAGATATACTCTCTAAAATAGAGAATTTAAAGTAGTAATAACTCCTCCGAAATTATTCTAATAAGTTGTAGATCAATCACCCTCTTTTTTTCAAAAAATTAGGACTCATTTGATAAAATTACGGAAAGCTGAGGATTGAATTGAGGCTCGAAAAAGCACGAGGGTGAATCGTAATATCTCGGATATAGTAAAAGGGCAACTCATTCATTAATTGAGCATTACTTCATCTTTTTGTTAGCTATAAAATGCTATATAAAAGAGTTATAATAACTGCAATTAAAAAGGGTGATAGAAACTTTCAACCGTTAGTGATAACGATTTATTCGTACGGCGTGAGGGTTCCAATATGCTCCACTTAATCTAAGTGATGTAACAAAAACATTGTTACGATTATCGGAAAAGTTTAAGTCTGAAACTTTCGATCATCTATTGCCTGTCTTTTCTGGTCGTCTATTTCTTGCCTTTGTTCATCCTCGAAATAATCCGCTAATAAGTCAGCTCCTGCTTCTCCCATCTCAATTAATTTCTGTTTGATGGCGTGCAACGCAAGCTGAGAAGGCCTTGAATGCCCCCTTTCCCAACGGTTGACCGTTTGAAAGGAAACACCCAGTTGAGCTGCCAATTTTTCTTGTGACAGCCCTAGACGTTTTCTGAGGGTTAGAATGAGCCTTGGAATCTCTGATTTCATAAGAACTAACATCGCTCCTGTTGAGTCTTCAAGTGAAAAATCAAAAGTGATATACAATATGACATATCACCTATTCATCTTCTTTGTTCACAAATTAAGATCATACTTTCAATGACTAAAGGGTGACTGAGAAGGTGAAAATTATTTCACCAAATTAGGGTTATATAATCCTGGATAACACAAAAAGAATGTCGATATGATATCGAACTTAATACACAATGTGATAAAACGGTAAGAAAAGTGCCAAGATGGCAAAAAAATTAATAATGAGCGGGCAAAAACACACATTTTTGTGGTTTTCTCTCCTCAAATATTTTTACCATCAGCCAGTAATCACTCCGCCGAAGTACCGTCTTAAAATCGCTCACGTTAAATCAACCAAAATCAACATGACAACAGTAACAGGGAAGCAACCGATTACCCAACAACCTCCATTAATTTCCCGTGACATTCTATTTGGCAATCCTGAACGCACGAGTCCGTCTTTGTCTCCTGATGGTCATTCTTTAGCTTATATCGCTCCAGATGAAAATAATGTTTTGCAAGTGTGGTTGCGAACGGTTGGACAAGATAATGACCGCCAACTCACAGCAGATTCAAAACGTGGTATTCGTTTCTTTTTCTGGACTTACAGTCTTCATCAGCTGATCTATGCCCAGGATTCTGACGGAGATGAAAACTGGCATTTGTATTTGGTCAATATACAGTCTAATATCGTTCGGGATTTAACCCCATTTCAGGGAGTCCGAGCCCAGGTAATCAATTTAGATCATAATTTTCCAAATGAAATGTTAGTGGGGATGAATTTGAGAAATCCTCAAGTCTTTGATGTTTATCATGTCAACTTAACCAATGGTGCAGTTGAATTTCATACTGAAAATCCAGGTAATATTGTCAGTTGGACAGCAGATGCTGAGTTTCAAATTCGAGCTGCCACTGCCTCAACCCCCGATGGTGGATTTGATTTATTGTATCGAGAAACTGTTACACACCCTTGGGACACCCTGCGGCACTGGAGCGCCGATGAAGAAGGGGGTGCATTCCTATTTTCCAATGATGGTCAAACCCTCTATATCAGCGGGAATCATGATGCTAATGCTCAACAGTTAATTGCAATCAATTTAGCAACTCAGAAAGAAACTGTGATTACAACAGATTCTCAATACGATGTCGGCGGTGTTTTAATTCATCCCACTTCCCGTGAAATTGAGGCTGTGTCATTTTACAAAGACAAACAACAGTGGCAGATTCTCAACCCTAGTTTAAAAGGGGATATGGCAGCGGTGAGGGCAATTCATCCCGGAGAATTTAGTATCAGTCGAACTTTAAACGATCAACAGTGGTTAGTCAGCTTTCTCACAGATGATGGCCCTGTCTCTTATTACGTGTATGATCGTACAACCCAAACTAGCACGTTTCTGTTCACTAACAAACCCAAGTTAGAAGGCTTAACCCTTGCCGATATGAAACCCATCTCCTATAGCGCCCGAGATGGTCTAACAATACACGGCTACTTGACACAACCCCCCGGAGTCCCTGCCCCTGCTCCAACGGTGTTACTGGTTCATGGCGGCCCTTGGGCGCGAGATACTTGGGGTTACGATCCTCAAGCGCAATGGTTAGCCAACCGAGGGTATGCTGTGTTGCAAGTCAACTTTAGAGGCTCCACGGGGTACGGTAAAGCTTTTCTCAATGCCGGTAATCGAGAATGGGCCGCAGCGATGCATGACGACCTCATAGACGGGGTGAATTGGCTGATTGAACAAGGAATCGCCCAAGCCGACAAAATTGCGATTATGGGGGGTTCTTATGGCGGATATGCCACGTTGGTCGGATTGACTTTTACCCCGGATGTATTTACCTGTGGAGTGGATATTGTCGGTCCCAGTAACTTGATTACCCTGATGCAGAGTATCCCCCCATATTGGGAACCGATCCGGGCTAATTTTTACCATCGTGTAGGGAATTTAGAAACAGAACCGGACTTTTTAAAATCGCGATCGCCCCTATTTGTAGTCGATCAGATTAACAAGCCACTACTGATTGCTCAAGGCGCTAATGATCCGCGAGTCAAGCAAGCTGAAAGTGAACAGATTGTTGAAGCCATGAAACAGGCAGGTAAGCCCGTACAATACGCTCTGTATACCGACGAAGGACATGGGTTTGCTCGCCCTGAAAATCGACTGCATTTTTATGCGATCGCAGAGGAATTTCTGGCCCAGTATCTGGGGGGCCGATTTGAACCCCTCGGAGAGATTACAGGTCATTCTGGAATTGTTCAGTCTTAATTGCTCCAGACTTTAAAGTCTCAATTCAATTCAATCCACTGGGAGATGTTTGTTGCTCAACGTCTCCCGGATCATTGCTGGGTCGCGCTACTGTCAGAAGTGCTACAATAAAAATAAAGTCTTTAATTTTTACCCACTCAATTCAGAACGGTTAAAGAAAATTAGTTAAAACCGATACAGATTTTTTCCGTTTTTTAAATGTTTTAATTATTATTTTATTAAAAAAATATTTCTATGATTGAGTATATTATACCCATTATTACAACTATAATTCTTAGTTTATCATTAAATTCTTCGGTGAGGATTATTAATGAAAGTGATGAAGCGATCGTAGAACGGTTAGGTCAATATAATCGTACCTTAAAATCAGGACTAAGATTGGTTTTACCCGTTATTGAAAAAATCGTTTATTACGATACTGTTCGAGAACGAATGTTGGATATTCCGCCCCAAGATGTGTTGACCGAAGAAAGTATTCCATTAAAAATAGATGCAGCAGTCTATTGGAAAATCGAAGATTTGCATAAACTCTATTATGATGTTGAAAAAATTGATGAGTTGATGGCAGATATTGTTAAAACCACTCTGCGGGAAGAAGTGGGACAGCGCAGTTTATCAGAACTATTAGCTTCTATTAGTCAGGTGAATACAGCCTTACTAAAAGCCCTAGATGATGTCACCCCAACTTGGGGTATAAAAGTCCTACGGGTCAGTATTCAAACGATTACACCTCCCAAATCGGTGACAGATGCTCAAGAGAAAGAAAAAGCCGCAGCGAGTAAACAACGAGCTGCAATTTTAGAAGCAGAAAGTGAAGCCAAATTTATTGAAGTGTTGGCTCGTGTGATGAAAATGGAGCCAAATAGTCCTGAATTTATTAAATTTTTAATTGCAAAACAGTACGTTGAAGCGAATGAAAAACTCAGTAAAAGTGATAACTCAAAAATTATCTTTATGCATCCTGATAAACTGACTGAAGAAATCGTTAATTTAATGGAGCAAGATGTTCCTCGCTCTTCTCCGCCGAGTCCACCCCTAAAGTTAGTCAAGTCGAATGGGGAAGCACTCAACTCTGATGATAATGTTAGTTAATTCTTCAGACTCTGGCATTGCTACTCACTGTATATTGGTATAACTATAGCAGCTACATTGTGTTTGTGTTTGACATGATAATTATCTTAAAAGGGAATAGGGAATATAGATATAATAAAAGCCTGTCAAAATAATTTACATAATTATTCTCTACTGTTAATATATTGAAATAGTTGATGAACTCAAGGAATGGAACATCCAAATATTTTCGGAGAATAGCTTACTACCTTCCAACACCTTTATTATTAAGTAATTATTGATAATTGGGAGATGATTCAACAACAAACTGCTGAAGAATTACTAGAGATTTATGGTTCTCCCGTTTACGTTTATCAAGGAGAGCGGCTACGGAAAACCATTGAAAGTATTACTCAATCTATTTCCTATCCTTATACTGAGTTTAAGTTTGCTAGTGTTACTAATGGTAATATTCATCTACTCAAAATATTTAACCATTCGGGTTGGGGACTTCATGCCAATACACCCGGAGATATTTATTTAGGTTTAAAAGCGGGTTTTGACCCGAAAAAGATTGTTTATAGTGGTAGTAATCTTAATCCTAAAGAAATGGCGCAGGTCTTATAATGGGGAGTAAATACTTTAAATTTAGATAGTATTTCTCAGCTTAATTTATGCTGTAAAATCTATCAATAATTGAGTTCAGAAATTGCTTTTATAAGATTAGGATTACGCTTGAATTTACCAGAAATTACCGGAGGTAGTCGAATAGGATTACGTCCTGAAGACTTTTCTGAGGCAATTCAAATTACCCAACAAGTAGGACTCAAACTCACAGGTTTACATTTTTATCGTGGTACAGGTACAAATGCAACTGATGCTTTTACAAAAGTAATTTCTACTTTACTAGAAATTTGTCAAAAATTACCAGATTGGCAATATCTTGATTTGGGTGGTGGTTTTGGTTATCCCTATCATCACAATGGTATGGCTTTTAACTGGCAAGAGTTTGGGGATAAATTAACTTATTCTTTACAACAGCTAGATAAAAAGATTGATTTAATTATTGAACCTGGACGGTCAGCTATTGCAGGTTGTGCGAGTTTATTGGCTAAGGTTGTTTCAGTAAAGTGGCAAGGTGAAAAACAGGTTATTGGTGTTGATACAACTGTTGCTAATATTTCTGTTCCTGCTGTGCATGGTGGTTATCGAGAAATCATCACTTTTAAAAAGAATCAAGGCTTAGTTTTTCAAACAGATGTTTGTGGCAATACAACCTATTCACGAGATTATTTAGGTAAAAACTGCCAACTTCCGGCTTTAGAAATTGGAGATATTATTGCTATTTTAGATGTTGGTGCTTACGGTTATGCGATGTCTTCTCATTTCTTACATCGTCCTCTTCCTCCAGAGATATTATTAGAAAATGGACAACATCGATTAATTCGTCAGCGTGAGGATTATAGTGTTCTATTGGCTAATCAAGTTTTAGATTAAAGGGTAAATTTAAAATGAAATGTATTCAATGTGGCACAGATAACAATTATCAAGATCGTCGTAAATTTTTGAGTAAATGTAAAAATTGTGGTCATCAGTTTGTATTTGAACCTAAAAACATGATGAACAAGATAACCGATCCACAGTTTGCTAAAATCCTGAATGACATTTCAGTTAGAAATTCTCTTTTTTATAATCCTAAACAATTTACCTATTATTTAGATAATATTTTAAAACCTCGTCCAGTTTATATCTTATATTTGCTGATATTTTTATACTGTTTTTTCAGTTACTTATTTTTCTATTTTTGGCCGATATATCATCTTATTGTGATACTTGTATTGTACGCAAAAGGCTACTCTAATAAAACGCTTAAAAAAGAGCGTCATAAATATGGAAAAGCTTTACAGATCGCCGGATATATAGGTATATTCATAGGAAGTTTGATTGTTGTTGTATTTGCTATAAATATTGTAGCTAATGACAAATCTAATGTGAGAAATCAAATGATTTCAATTCTATTTATCCTCTTTCTTGCTATGATCAATATTATAATTGAAATAATAGCGATTACTTCGGGAAGAAAAATTATTAAAAGTAAAAATCCGGGTGTTCAAACTTTTCTATTTCAACCCAGTCAAATAGAAAATTGGTTAATAAAATGGCAAACCGTTAATGGAAAGATAGAAAATATTTTACTTCCTCCTAGTGAACAAAACCTAACTCCTCGAATTGAATTTGATATTGAAGATTATAGCTTTGATAAATTGCTTGTTTGTGAGACTACAGAAATTGCTCAATTTTTAATCGCTAATAATTTCCACTTTGAAAATAATTGTGCAGTACTGAGTATTACAGGTTATCCAGAAAATATCTTTGATACTATTCTAGAGATGGTCAAACCCAACCCAAAATTAAAAGTATATGCTTTACATGATTGTACGCCTAAAGGGATTGGTTTAGTTGATCATTTACGTACTAGTGAGAATTGGTTTGCAGGTTATGATATTGCAATTTATAATATTGGATTATTACCCCGTCATGTTCTAGAAACATCTAATACTTTTGTTGAAAAGTCAGCGGAATTTAAAAAGCAAGCAAAAAAAATATCTCCAAAAGTCCGTCAAAGCTTATCACAGGAAGAAATAGAATGGTTAGAGTCGGGTTTATTTGTAGAATTAGAATCTTTTACACCTAAGAAGTTGTTGCGAGTTGTATCTCAAAGTATCAAGGAAACTAGACGGTTAGAAAAAACTAGCATTAATTATCAAGAAAATGATCAAGAAAGAGAGAATTGGAAAGTGATTCGTGATGATGGAGAGTTTGCTGTTAGTAGTCGTTATGATTCAACAATCAATATTACTTCTGATAGTTTTGGTTGATTTGTGTTATTGATTTAAATTAGGATAAGCAGTACTTACTCTACTTTTGATTGACTTGTAACCAAATTTCTCAACTGACTAATAACCACAATTTTGCCCCATAACGTCTCCAAACATCTCCTTGATAATTTAACCAGTCTCGAATTAAATATTGATTGAGATAGGGTTTAATCTTTGCTGTTTTCGACAATAATAATCCTCTAGCTTGACGTTGCCAATATTTACGAAAAAAGTATTGTACTGGTACTTGCATTCCACTTTTTGGTCGTTTAATAATCATTTCGGGTAATAGATCATAAACAGCTTGCTTTAAAACCGCTTTTTCTTCTGCTCCTTTCAACTTAAATTTGGGTGGAGTTGCCATCGCGATTTCCACAATTCTATAATCAAATAAAGGAGAAAGTCCTCGTAAATTTGCAGATTGAGTTAAATTATTGACCTTGGTTAAAATATGATCTGCGCCTTTAAATTTAATATTGAGTAACATTAAACGGTTAAGATATTGAGCATTAGAATTTAAATCCGCTTCCCAGACATATTCTTCTTCTTTTGTTTCTTGGAAAATATCAGGTTTTAATAAGTTTTCTAAATCCAAAAAGCACTTTTTAAATGAAGTTAAATAAGCTTTCAATAAATTATTCATATTCCCTGAACCCTGATATAATTGGTTTAGCAACATCGGCTGGTTTTTCGGCCCACCAAAACAGGGATCTCCTCCTTCACCATTGAGAATAATCTGAGTATCTTGTTTGGCAAGGTGTGCCAGCAGATAATTCGGTACAGTTAGGGGGTCACCAATGGGATCGTCAAGATGAGACATGACGATAGCGAGATTTTCCCACATCATTTGTGGTGTGATTTCTAGAATATGATGTTGCGTCTGACAATGTTGAGCGACTAAACTAGAAAATTCTAATTCGTTGGGAAGTTCTGCACCAAAATGAATAGAATAGGTATGAATAGGATTTTGATGATATTTTGCTGCTAATGCTGTAATACAGCTAGAATCTAAACCACCTGATAAATAAACACCGATAGACTCATTTTGAGGTAAATATTCAGAGACAACTTGTTCGAGTTGCGATCTTAATTGAGTCCCGTACCACTCAATAGGATAAGCATCTTTATGTACTATTTCCTGAGGTTGCCAATAGGTATTAATTGTTACCCTTGGCAGGCTTAATACTGTCCCTGGACGTAATTCTCGAATATTTTGCCATAATGTTCGTTCACCTGGAACAAAAGCACAGCAAAGGTAATCTCTAAGAGCAATTAAATCTAGTTCTTGGCAATGAAACGGTAGTAAAGTTCTCAGACGAGGTGCAAGATAACAAGTATTTTCAGTAAAAATATAATAGAGAGTCCGAAATCCTGTGCGATCGCGCACTAAGTGTAATTTTCCCTGTTGTTGCTCCCAAACCACAAAAGCAAACATTCCTTTTAAAAAGCTTAAAGACTCAATTCCCAATTTTTGCCATAGGGTAGCAATAATTTCATGAGTACTAGGATTTTGTTGTTTTAAATTTAAGTAGGATATCAATTCTCGTTCATTAGTCAAGAAAATATCACCCACAATCGTAATGTCTTGCTCAAAAGCTATAGAAGATGACGAATTGACTAGGGATAAACTAAAGCGATCAAGTTGAGTATTTTTTTTCCACAATAAATACCAATCGGGTTTGACTATGGTATAACTGGTTTGAAATTTATTATATTGTTTTAACCCTTTCCAGATTTGCTTCATTTTAGCCATATTTCTATTTGATCACAATCCTACAGAAGCGTGCAGGATCGTGGCGGAATAAATTCCGTGGTTCATGTTTGATCTCAAACGTGCTGGGTCTCATCTTCATCTAAAATTTAGGTAGAGACGTTACATGTAACATCTCTACAGGATTATTAATCAGCCAGATATCATATTAGAATGAAACAGACTAGCTCATTTTGGCTAAGATATCTTGAGCGTGAGTTGCTGCCTTAACATTTTCGTCAACCGCGTCAATCATTCCTTCGCCATTGATAATATATGTGACTCGCTTAGAATAGCCACCACCCTCTACATCATAAGCTTTTGTAATGGCTCCATCTGTGTCGGCTAACAGAGTAAACGGTAAACCATACTTTTCTTTGAAGGCTTTGTGAGATGCTTCATCATCCATACTCACCCCAAGAACAACCATATCTTTTCCTTCGTATTTTGCGTAGTTGTCCCGAAAACCTTGGGCTTCTTTAGTACAGCCTGGGGTGTCGTCTTTGGGATAGAAATATAACACAACGATTTTGCCCGCAAAGTCAGACAGAGAAACGGTGTTTCCTGCATCATCTTTCGTTGTAAATTCTGGGGCTTTTGTACCAGCAGATAAAGCCATGGGTCAATTCTCCTAAACTAGATGGATAGACTTCAAATTTTCTTAACAAAAGTTATTGTAAAGGATTTTGAGCACTCTGAGAATCAGTATGTCAGCAAAGCACCATAAAATCATCAAGTTTTGCGATATTTTTTGAAGAAAAAAATCTTTTTTGTATATTATCATACAGATTTTTATAAAATTATAATTATTACTCAATTCTCATCGGGTTCCTACTCCCATTCAACGGAAATGTCATGATGAAACTAAATTTGCAGCCTAACTCAACTCACGTCCGGCCTCAATTCGGAAAATGTTTGGCGACAGCCAACTTTCCGAATTCTGTGACTCCTGTGACTCCTGTGATTCCTGGCTTACGGTGTTCCATTGCCCCAGAACCTAGAAGTTGGGTACATCTGTGGGAACGACCCAACCCCTATAGCGACGATGAAGCATTACTCCTATGTCCCATCTCTGAAGATGAATGGGTCGCTTGGGTAGCAGGACATGGGGAAATTATTTTGCATCGAGAACAATTTTTTTCAATATCTTAGTGATTTGTAATTAGAATAAATAGGGTGATTGATACTCCCTTTGGTGATTGTGGAGGCGATCTTTCCCCAGACCCCAGAGGCTCACACCCAAGTGGCTGATCTCCCGACCTTGTAGTTCGCGATAAAAATAAGTCAAAATAAAAATACTTTGCTTGCACAAGCCCGGTGTTGGCTGATGCAACCGGATTTTTAACTGTTTAGCAGTGGTTAAGCGGCACTTAAACGATCAATGACCTCAAAATCAATCCAATACCCCAGTCAAACCCTAAAACGAGCTGAAAGAGCAATGGGATGCTCTCCGTTTAAGTTGCATCTGTTCTCTACAATGTATTATGAACGAGTTGAACTCAATCAAATTGCTAACCGTCAGGGAGTCGAACAGGGTTATACGCGATCGCAAATCGGAGAATTAAGGATTGAAAATTGCTTACTCTGGCTGATTCAAGTGGGAGTATTGCGGCGAGAAGTGGATGGACAGGGAATTACGGATAGTTTTCGCCTCACCCCCCTAGGTCGTCAACTCGTCGAAAAGTGGCGAGATCAAAACTCATCTCTACCCACTCCGACTTGGGGCGACCGCCTCTACTATACAATCGAACGCTGGTTGAGACTACCCCTCTAAGTTTACTAATCCGTTATGCAAGTTTTGCTAGTTTTAAGATGAAAGCATTTATGGTTGTGGGAACCACCTCCCACGCAGGTAAATCAATGATTACTACTGCCTTGTGTCGCATTATCCACCGTCAAGGAATTAGAGTCGCGCCGTTTAAAGGGCAAAATATGGCGTTGAATTCTTATGTTACTCCCAATGGGGCAGAAATGGGTTATGCACAAGCAGTACAAGCCTGGGCGGCTGGAGTCACGCCATCGATTGCCATGAACCCAATTTTACTCAAACCCCAAGGTGATATGACTTCCCAAGTGATTTTACGCGGAAAACCAGTGGGAGTGGTTCAGGCAAAAGATTATTATGAACAATATTTTGATATTGGCTGGAAAACAATTACTAAATGCATTGATTATTTAGCCTCAGAATTTGATGTATTGGTGTGTGAAGGCGCGGGAAGTCCTGCTGAAATTAATCTCAAACATCGAGATTTAACTAATATGCGGGTTGCGAAATACTTAAACGCAAAAACCCTATTAGTGGTTGATATCGATCGCGGTGGAGCATTTGCTCATGTTGTTGGTACTTTACAACTGTTAGAACCAGATGAACGTGCCTTAATTAAAGGTATTATTATTAACAAATTTCGGGGACAGCGATCGCTATTAGAATCAGGCATTCAATGGTTAGAAGAATATACAGGAATTCCGGTGGTTGGTGTGATTCCTTGGGCTGAAATGGCGTTCCCAGCAGAAGATTCTCTGAGTTTATTGGATCACCATTCTGGGGGATCTCGAGGTGAAATTAATATTGCGGTGATTCGCCTGCCGCGTATTTCCAATTTTACTGATTTTGATCCGTTAGATGCAGAACCTAGCGTTAATCTTTATTATATTAGTCCTCAGGAATCATTAGGACATCCAGATGCCGTCATTCTACCCGGATCTAAAACCACAATTTCAGATTTATTAGCTTTGAAAGAAACAGGGATGGCGGAAGCCCTCAAAGATTATGTGGCAGCGGGTGGGCAAATTATGGGAATTTGTGGCGGCTATCAAATGTTAGGAAAAACAGTAATTGATTCCGCCGGTTTAGAAGGGGAAATGGGGGAATATTCCGGTTTAGGATTATTACCCATCCGCACTTTAATTAATCGACATAAAGTATCGCAAAAGCGGTTGATTTCATCAGAAAATCCTCAAGCAGGTTTCCCCGTTGAAGGATACGAAATTCATCATGGACGAAGCCAAAATTTAAATCCTGAAGAAACGTTACCTTTATTTGATGATGGCAAATTAGGCGTTGTTAATACTCAATATTCCGTTTGGGGTCACTACCTTCACGGCATTTTTGATAATAGTCCTTGGCGGCGTACTTGGTTAAATCATCTGCGGAAATCTCGAGGACTACCGAGTTTACCCACTGGAATTCCCAACTATCGCGAGCAACGGGAATTAATCTTATCATCCATTGCCGAGATGGTGGCAGAAAATTTAGACCTGAAAAAAATACTTGATGCTTGATTTTAATGTGTTGGCGTAGCCTGTGCGTGACTCACGTATCGCCCTCCATTAAACTTAGATTAAATCCGGTTGAATACTCAATCTTGTATGGGCAGATGTCTGTCGTGACGTTGCATGCAACGTCTCTACGGGAGTGGGATCAAAAAATAAAAAATGATGATTAATTATCCGGACTTGATATTAGATTAAATGATAAAAAAAAGGCGGGTATTAACCGCCTAATCAATCTTTAATTTACCTTTAACAACTCGACCGGTAAACGTTTAAAAGACAATCGTTCATTTTCAACATCGACATAAATAGTGTCGCCGTCGTTTAATTCGCCCCGTAAAATTCCTTTTGCCAATTGGGTTTCTAATTCCCGTTGAATGGCTCGTTTCAAGGGACGCGCCCCATAAACGGGATCAAATCCCACTTCTGCTAAAAAGTCAAGGGCAGCATCGGATAATTTAATCGCCATTTTCCGTTCTTCCAAACGACTTGCTAAGTGTTGAACTTGCAATTTAACGATTTGACGTAATTGCTGTTGTTGCAAACCACGGAAGATAATCATCTCATCAATGCGGTTAAGAAATTCTGGGCGGAAATTAGCTTGCATGGCTTCCATTACCCGATTTCGCATCTCGTTATACTGACTATCATCTCCGGCAACATCGAGGATATATTGTGACCCCACATTACTGGTCATGATAATAATCGTATTTTTGAAATCTACCGTATGTCCTTGAGAATCAGTCACACGACCATCATCAAGAATTTGCAACATCACATTAAACACATCCGGGTGGGCCTTTTCAATCTCATCAAATAAAATCACCGCGTAGGGACGACGACGAATGGCCTCCGTGAGTTGACCCCCTTCGTCATAGCCAACATACCCTGGAGGTGCCCCCAGCAGCCGGGAAACGGCGTGTTTTTCCATGTATTCCGACATATCAATCCTGACCATGGCTTCTTCGGTATCAAACAGATAAGCCGCTAAAGCCTTGGCGAGTTCAGTTTTACCGACCCCTGTCGGCCCGAGAAAAATAAAGCTAGCCACCGGACGTTTGGGGTCAGAGAGTCCCGCCCGTGAACGTTGAATCGCATCCGCCACAGCCGTTACCGCCTCGTCTTGTCCAATCACCCGTTGATGGAGTTCATCTTCCAGGTTTAACAGCTTTTCTTTTTCCGACTCAACTAACTTACTCATCGGAATTCCTGTCCACTTGGAAATAATTTCCGCAATATCGGCTTCAGTGACTTCTTCCCGTAATAACGTTTGACCGCTAGTTTGGGTTGCTTCGAGTTGAGTTTCTGCCTCTTTTAGTCGTTTTTGTAACTCAGTTAATTTACCATATTTCAACTCAGCCGCCCGATTAAGATCGTAATTCCGTTCAGCTTGTTGAATTTCGATATTCACCCGATCAATTTCTTCTTTAATCGACTGAATCGTAGTAATGACGTTCTTTTCAGCATCCCATTGAGCGTTTAACGTCCGCTGTTGTTCTTTCAGATTAGCCAAATCTTGTTCTAGCTTTTCTAACCGTTCAATTGATGCTGGATCGCTTTCTTTTTGCAAGGATAATCGTTCCATTTCCAACTGCAAAATTTTACGATCAATCTCATCCAATTCTTCCGGTTTAGAAGTAATTTCCATCTTTAACTTAGCGGCAGCCTCATCCACTAAATCAATCGCCTTATCCGGTAAAAAGCGATCGCTAATATACCGCGTTGATAAGGTTGCTGCCGCCACTAAAGATGAGTCAGAGATTTTCACCCCGTGGTGGACTTCGTAGCGTTCTTTCAGACCCCGTAGAATGGAGATGGTATCGACAACAGTAGGCT
>CAYNXM010000325.1:0-3066 GCA_964401105.1 uncultured Lyngbya sp.
GGGAGTTGGAGTGGGAGTGGGAGTGGGAGTGGGAGTGGGAGTTGGAGTGGGAGTGGGTGTTGGCGTGGGTGTTGGCGTGGGTGTTGGCGTGGGTGTTGGCGTGGGTGTTGGCGTGGGAGTTGGAGTCGGAGTCGGAGTCGGAGTCGGAGTCGGAGTGGGAACTGGTGCTTGGTCAGCAACATCACTAACAGCAACTGTAAATGTCTCAGTGAAACTTGCTGCTGGGTTACCATCATCAGTGGCTGTGATATCAAGCTCAACACTAGGTTCGGTTTCAAAGTCGAGGCTAACTCCGTTGCCTAACTTCAGTTGGCTATTTACTACTTCAAACCGCTCGTCACTCACAGTGTATGTGAAAGTGCTACTGTCAATATCTGTAGTTGTTACGTTTCCAATGATGGCTGCGACTGCATTTTCTATGACTGTATTAGCAGACAAAGTAATAGCTGTTGGTGCATCGTTAACATCATTAACGCTCAGGTTAAATGCAGCCAAACTCGCACTGTCGGTTCCATCTGTAACGCTGATAGTGACATCGTTTGTGATCCCAACATCATCATTACCCGGAGTTCCAGTTAAGCCTCCTGTAGCGGGGTCAAAATCTGCCCAACTCGGTTGATTGGTAATCGAGAAGCTTAAAGCATCTCCATCAAGATCTGCGGCCGTGGGAGTAAAGCTATAAGCGGCATCTTGAGCCACTGTGGTGGCAGGGGTTCCCGTAATGGTTGGGGCATCGTTAATATTATCAACAGTTAAGTTAAATGCATCTATCGCAACTGTTGATAAGCCATCTGTAACACTGATGACAATGCCAGTAGTTGTACCGACATCCGCATTTCCTGGCGTTCCAGTTAAGGCTCCTGTGGTAGCATCGAATGAAGCCCAAGTTGGTTGATTGGTAATAGAGAAGGTTAAAGCATCCCCATCAGCATCTGCCGTAGCTGGAGTAAAGTTATAAGCAGCATCTTGATCTACTGTGGTTGCAGGAGTTCCCGTAATTGTGGGGGCTGCATTGACTAATTCAAATTCAAATTTGTCAACCCGAGCATTATCTCCTGGATCTTTTGTCCCAATCAATTCCAGGATACTATTATCAAAAATCGGTACATCGTCTATTGTCCAATCATCACGAAAACCGTTATTATTACCATCAAATGCAAATGTACTATATGATATTGAATCAACTAGAATTTCTGCTGTAGCATCAGCATCGTTGTCTTCTAAGTAAGTAATGACAATATCATAAATACCCGCTACAAAGTCTTGTGTTGTGCCAAAAGTCTCATATATTGCGGTTCCTTCTAGAACATTGTTGTTAGGAGGATTAACTCCAATAACCTGTCTACCACTTCTTGTTTCAGCAATGTATCCAAAAACTGGGTTGCCACCATCAAGAATAGGATTACCATTGCCATCAACAGCTTCATTGGCAGCGGAATTCAAATTAAAATCTTCTGCTTCAATCGTAAAAAGTGTAGTCATAGGTGGTGGTGGATTAATTATTGTGTCGGATGATGTTAGGACGCGAAGGGGTTCTACTGCTGAAGTATTCTCTAAAGTAACTCGTAAAATATTTTGGTTGTCTCCCAAAATTTCTACAACGTCGTCACTGGGTTCTCCTGTTTCTAAAGTTCCGCCATTATTTAACGGTTGAACAGAATAGGAGAGAAACAAGTCATTTGTTGGATTAATAATTTTTGGATCGCCCATAAACCCAATAATGGGTTGATCGAAGGTGATGGTAGCCTGCCTGGTTATTGTTGTTCCTGCATTAGGATTTTTTAAGAAGATAAAATGACTATCAACTGTTGTACCGGCCGAGAGAGAACCTAAGTTATTTAAGTCATCCCAATTTTGAGGATTACTGAGGTCAATATCTCGACTCAGTGTGACATTTTGATCTTCTTCAAAAATTTGGAGAAAATTATTTGAAGTCCCCCAGGAAAACTCAATATTCGTATTTGTTTGCCACAGGTTAGATGCTGGAACTTCTTGAATATCTCCTGTAATAGAAACAATCGCTTGTTCCAGTTCAACCACTTCGCCGTCAATTATAGTAGTTGCACTATCGTCTTCTGTTCTTAATTGAAATAGTTGTTCTGCACTTAGATTTTCTCCTCGAACTAAGGCAGAAAAAATAGCGCCTTCATCCCCTGGTGTTTCTTCTAAATTAATTTCGGCATCAATCCAATGTCCGATTTCTTCGAGTAAAACATTGGCGATACAGCTAACGCCACGCTCCGCGAACGCCTGTGGAGAATTGTAGTAGTGATTTAGATATTCTGACGCTAGGTAGATCTTGCGAGTTGTTTTAGAAAATGCACCATCTGCACCCTGAAGTTCTATACGGGAACGGATCTCAATTTCCGGCAATTCTGAAAAGTTTTCCGTCATCCAAGTGAGATGCAAATGGGAGAGTTTTTGAGAACTAAAATTAGTTCCAAAAGCAGTTGTGATGATTTCTGAAAAACTTGGGTTAGATGCGAAATAAATAAGTGTATTTTTTGCAATTAATGTTGCTTTTTCGATTAACTGCACCCGATCAATCGTTTCCATCATCAACTTCATGATATCTCCTAGAAAACAACCCCTTGAAATGATCTGACTCCTCTCTGGCCTGAGTGATGAAGTCTCGCGATCTAAAAAATTTGCCGTTTGTTACTCTGAATCAATTGGACAAGCTTGAGTGATTTCAGTAGATCATCAATTCAGCTTTGACCGCAATTGAGACAAAAGAGTAACATTCTTGATCCTCAACCGCACACCCTATATAAAGCTTCTGTAAACCACTTGAGTATTCAAGGATTTTCCTCCGAGGATACTCGGAGACATTGTGTAACCTTGTGATTGATTCTGTAGATGCTAATTCTGAAGGATTACACAGCTCGCTATCTGTAATATACCATGCGCGTTACGAAAATACACAGAGTCTTCTGTAAATCTTTCAACAAGATGGAGCAATATTTTGTGAAGATCCTGTAGATTATACTGAGAGTCTCAGAAAAAAGTTAATCACTCAGACAAGCGAGGGAGGTTTACTCTCTAACTGTGATTAAAGATACAGTT
>CAYNXM010000326.1:0-32297 GCA_964401105.1 uncultured Lyngbya sp.
AACGTGGATTTCCTAGCTCTACTTCAAAGACCGCTCACACTGGATCGATGAAGCAACTAGGGAAGAAGAAGCGTCAAAAGCAACGCTCTCAGGATGGGACTGCTGAAACCCCGTCCCTCTATAGGGCGGGGTAGTTCATTAAACGGCAGCTTATGGCATGAGCCACCTAATCTAATCGGCTTACCCGAATTATCAATAGTGAATCGGTCATTTCTACCTTTGTGTTTAAATCGTGGGTATTTACCTAGTCCTTTGAAAAACCGTTTAAATGCTTCACCTAAATTGATGAATGCATATTGGTAAACCTTTGATGATAATTCACTCATCCAGGGATATTCGGGTTTGACATGATTGGTAAACAAGCGTTTGAGGGTTTTGGTATTTGGCTTTAAACCTTGATTGTAGGCATCTTTCCACATCGCTAAACCCCAGTTATACACCCATCGACTAAAACCCGCGTGCCCGGCCATCAAAGTTTTTTGACGGTTATTTAACTTGAGTTTTGTTGTGATTGAGTGATTGGGAGTCATCGGTGTGAAAACTTCATTACCTACATTGTACCCACAAATTTATAAATTAGCAAGCGCGATTACTGGCTTAAGGCAATACTTTCAGAGTATGAACGAACTAATTTACAAAGCTACGCTGACTCGAAAGGATGGTCAATGTCTCAGGTGGTTCGCGAATATATACGCAAACTGCCTAAAAGTAACGTAAAGTGACGTTAAGTACTAAGTTGCACCTCCCCTGCTGCTTCTGTTTTATTTCGCAGGGTCGTACAAAAATATGGTATCACTATTGCAAACCCAAATCAGCGACTGGGAACGCCTGAACGGTGCATTAAAATGCTTGAAATGGCAGGCTTCGAGGAGATTTCAGTCAAAACTGACTCATTTGGCTTTTACCTGCAAGATGCGATCGCGCTGTGGGCTGGCAATGCCAAAAGTGCATTTGGACTTCAGGATGTGAAGTGGTCAACCCAACAGTTAGAACAGTGTCAGCAAGAATATTTTATAGAAATAGACAAAGCTTCAACCGAAAAAGGCTACTGGAATGAGATTACAATGTTTTTTGTAACAGCCCGAAAAGGTAATGGGATAAGACTATAAGACTTTAACTCCACTTCGTTCGATCTAGTTTACGCATCGCTAGTGTGGCAGTACCACCATGAATCAGTAATGATGCTAAAACCACAATAGTTGTAACTTGCCACAATGTCTCAATATCGCTGAATGTGCCGTTATTTTGAGCATAAGCTAAATAGTAGAACGAGCCAAACCCCCGAATGCCGAAAAAAGCGATCGCCCATTTCTCAATTTTTCTAAATCGCAGTTTTTTTAGAGACACCAGACCTACCAATGGACGGACTAACAGTAGTAACAAAGCGGCAAAAATGATTCCGCTGCCGGTTGCCAGTTGAATGTTGCTAGTGGCAATAAATCCACCCAGTCCCAGCAATAGTAAACCGAGTAAAATATCCTCTAATTGAGTCGCAAACTGATAAGGTTTTCGATGATAGCTATCGCCTTTGGCTACATTCTGTCGGCCTGCAACTGCGGCGGTAAAGACCGCCAAAAATCCATAGCCATGAAGCAACTCTGCAAAACCATAGGCAAGGAAGATGGCAGACATCACCAGTAGACCTTCATTAGATTCTTCTTGTTGTGTCTCGTCTGAATGGCAAAAAACATAGTGGCTTAGAAGCCAGCCTACCCCGATGCCAACTAGACTCCCCATAATCACACGATAAAGCAGATCTACCACAAACCAACTGATGAGCCAGTTGCCGATGAATTGATGTTCAGCAAAGCCTAGGGCTAAGTATACAAAGGGAAAAGCCAGCCCGTCGTTGAGACTAGCCTCGGTTGTGAGGCTAAATCGGGTTGGGTCTTCTCCCCCTTGATTCGGTGGCCCTACCTGAACGCTACCTGCCATTACTGGATCGGTTGGTGCGAGTAAAGCGCCGAGTAAAATAGAGCTAGCTAGGGACAAACCTAACAGATGATAGCCGAGTAGTGCTGTGATACCAATAAACATTGGCATGGCGATACCCAAAAGCCGCCAAGTGGACATCCAGGTTTTGAACTGAAAAGGACAATCAATTGCTAAACCAGCCCCAGCCAGAGAAACAACGACGATCAATTCAGTGATATATTCGGTGAGCTGAGTATGAAGTGAATTCGTAATGGGATCGATAGTAGGAAGCCCTAACGGCAGACTAAATAGTAGTGTGAAAACCAAGACGTAGAGAATGGGAACACCGACGAGGCGAATGCCTTTGACATTAGGCAACCAAGTTAATCCAAGTGTAGCCAGACCAAATGCGATGTAGAGAATGATTTTAGGTTCCATTTGAGTTTGACTATGTCTGTCAATTGATTAGTGATATTCAGCGATGATAAATGAGTCTTATCAGTTTTTCTAAAAAGTCATAGAAAGTATCTGTATCAGGTTTAAGTTTGAGTTAGAGATAATTTAGCTGTTTAAGTCTCCTCCGCCGCCAACTATTCAGTACAATAAAATAGGTTATCCTCCAAAGAAGATAAGCCTACAAGGTATTGATAAAATTTATAGCCTCTCTATTTGCTAGGGTATATATTAGTTTAATCGAAACCAATATTTTCTGACTTTCGATGGGAAAAAACTACAATTGTTAACCCAACTTTACCTGTGAAAAAGAGTCATCATATCAAACCGACGAGATTGCGTCCATCATCTCAGGCTGTTCTGACTGAGGATTGCGCCTCACCTCGATGAGGGTAAAACAGAGGAAGCGATAAAAACTCCGTACCGCAATTGTCAATTTGTCTTAGCTGTACTAGGATGTCATTGACCTGCCAGTTCGCTCTCCTTCGGTACAATGCAATGAGTCATAACAGCAAAACACTCATCCATTCCGAGTACAATTATTTAATTAGTCATCATATAAAACCGACGATTTACGTCCATCATCTCAGGCTGTTCTGACTGAGGATTGCGCCCCACCTCGATGAGGGTAAAACAGAGGAAGCGATAAAAACTCCGTACCGCAATTGTCAATTTGTTTGAAACAAACTATACCGTCTTTTACCTGCCAGTTCGCTCTCCTTCGGTAAAAAGTAATGAGTCACAACAGCAAAACCTTCATCCGGTATGTGTGTTTCTAACACTTACTAAGTTATCAGTTATGAATTGAAGAATGAATCATCCCAAAGAAATAACTGCGTTCATTCATTTGGAATAGACTGAAACTTTTACTATAATCTACTTTATGACAGAGGTTCTAATTCCATTAATAATTTATTTTTAGTCTGGTTCAACTCATCTACCCAAAATCGTTCTTCTGTAGTTTCAGCCGCTGCAAATGCCTCTTCTAACACCGCTAACCCCGCTTTAATTTGTCCTGCCTTTCCATAAGCGCTCGCTAATATTCCGAGGAAATAAGTCCATGAAATCTTAGCTCCCGTTGCCGCGTGTGCTTCAATGCCTTGACGAATTTGAGTAATTCCCACCTGAATGTCTCCCTGTTGAACTTTCACCCAACCTTGTAAAATGGTTCCTGCTGCTAACCAAAACGAAAACTGTTGTTCTTGAGCTAAGCTTAAGGCTTGTTCAGCATACTGACGCACCTGTTGAGTATCTTGACGACATTGATGAAACATTGCTGCTAAACTAAATGCCAATCCCTGACTATAAGGATGAGCCATTTGATTGGCTAAAGCCACCGCTTTTTGACTGGATGCTAATGCCTGTTCAGGTGCCCCCAGTAGCCATTGACACCAAGCCAGAAAACTACTGCTAGCAACTCCCACATCTTGCCCTGTTAAACAAGTCTGACAGCTAACTGAGAGGGTTTGATACAAGGCGTTTGCATCTTGCCAATGGTCTTGTGCGGCTTGCAAATGACCGAGATAAAATAATGCTAACCCCATAGTAAAATGGGCTTCCATTTCCAAAACAGAATCATTTTCTCGTCGTGCTAACCCCATTAAGCGACTGGCAAATTCCAAAGCTAAACGATATTCTGCCCGGGCAGCATGATAACCAAATAACCCCCAAAGTACAGAGAATAATTGGCGTGTTGTGCCTAATTGTTGACAGAGTTCTTCACTGCGGCTATACACTTGTTCTACTTCAGGAGCGGCATAACCTTTTGTGGCAATTAGGGCTTTTCCAAGGGTCGTTTGTAATGATAATTCCTGTTGTAAACGTTCGGTATTTTCGGGTAATTGATTGATCAATTCTAAGCCGGAGTGTAAGTGAGCGATCGCTTCTTCATTAGCAGAGGCCATAAATGCCATTTTTCCGGCTATTTGCCAGTAGGAAATTGCTGATTGAGGAAGTCCGGCTCGGCTATAATGATAGGCTAATAATTCAGGTTCTTGTTGTACAATATCCGGAAATTCTGCTTCTAACACTGTGGCAATGCGTTGATGATATTGCTGACGAGTACTTCTGAGTAAAGAATCATAAGCCGCATCTTGAATTAATACATTGCGGAACATATAAGAAGCCATTGGCAGTTCCCCTGTCATAAATAAGAGGCGCGTTTCAACTAATCGTTCTAAGCCATGGGTAATTGTATATTCATCTAAAGCTAAAGTTGAACTTCCTCTGACCTCCATTTGCTTTAGTGCAATAGATCGCAACAACTCATAACTAAATTCTCTGCCAATAATTGCCCCCAGTTGTGCCACTTCTTTAGCTGTTTCTAAGCGATCTAAACGTTCCATCAACAAGCCTTTTAAAGTATCTGGAATAGTTACAGTGGGTAAGGTTCCAGTTAATTGATATCCGGTTTCTGTTTCCTCTAACCAACCGGACTCAATCACCATTTTCGTCATTTCTTCTACAAACAACGGTATGCCATCACTTTTTTCAATCAGTAACCGCATCACTGCTGGGGGTAATCGTTTATTTTGAGTCACTCCCAGAACAATTTGCTCAATTTTGGGCGCGGATAAATGGCTTAAATTGATTTGATGAAAACCCGGTAAATCTGACCATTGAGATTCAAATCCGGGTCGCGTGGTATAAATGCGTAGAATTGGAAAATTTAAGCCATCTTCAATCAGTAAGTTAATTAATTCTAAAGTGGAGGGATCGATCCAGTGTAAATCTTCAACAATCACGAGTAGCGGTTCTTGAATAGAAGTTTGGCGAATAATCATTAACATCGCCTCTAATAATCTTTGTTTTTGTGCTTTGGGAGAAAGATTTAAAGCGGGATATTTTTGACTTAAATGAATATTAAAAAAATGGGCAAATAACGGGACAAAATCATTCAGAGGAACTTGATTTTCTTGTAAGAAATTTTCTAACTTTGCCAGCTTTTCTGCGGGTGTGTCTTCTCGAGTCAATTGAATCACGCGATCGCGCAACAACTCAATTAATGGATGAAAAGGCGTATTTTGATAATATGAAGAACAATATAATTCTCTTAACTTGTAGGAATCTTGAGCAATACGTTGTTTAAAAACTTGCAGTAAACGAGATTTTCCAATTCCCGCATCTCCCGTCACTAAAACCACTTCTCCTGTACCGGATTTAACACGTTCCCAGGATTGTTGTAACTGCTCTAATTCCGCTTCTCGCCCCACATAAGCCGTCCAGTTATTGGCCGCCACTTTCATGCGTTTACAGTATCCCACTTCCCGCAAAACTTGATAAGCTTCAACAGGCTGAGACACCCCTTTAAGATGATACTTTCCCAGAGACTCTACCTCAAAAATATCTCGGACTAATCGATAAGTAGTGGGACTTAAAACAGCAGTATTCGGCTCAGCTAAACCTTGTAAACGAGCCGCAATATTAGGGGTTTGCCCAATCGCGAGTTGTTCTTTTTTATTCCCTGCCCCCACTTCTCCAACTACCACTAAACCCGTATGAATGCCCAGACGAACAGCCAATTTAATTTTATGCTGTCTAATACACTCTAACTTGATTTTTCCCATGGCTTTGATAATCCCTAAAGCCGCTTTAACCGCTCGCTGAGCATCATTTTCATGGGCATTGGGATAACCAAAATAAACCAGAATACCATCCCCTAAATATTGGGCAATATAGCCATCTACTCTGATCAAAACATCCGCACAAGTTTGCTGATACTTTTGGATCAAATCTCGTAATTCTTCGGGATCTAGTTGTTCTGAGATGGCAGTCGAACCGACCAGGTCACAAAACATCACTGTCAGATGACGACGTTCAGCGGGTTGACGGTACGGAGTATGCCTCGGTTCCCGGACTGACTGTCGATTTTGCAGGCCAGATCGATGCCACGATAACAAGGATGTTCCACACTCCAAACAAAACCGTCCTGAGAGGGGGTTATTTGCCTGACATTGAGTACATATTTTGGCTAGCCTTGTCCCACATTCTGTACAAAATTTTGCACTCCCTGGGTTGATAAAGCTACAATTAGGACAATCGATGTCCGTTGCTGTAACCTGATTAGGAGAATTAAGAGCAGATTGACTCATGATTCGATTTGAAGTCATTTATTTTAGACGCAAAAATTACTGCTAGCAGTTCTGAAACAGAGGATAATTGCTCTCAACCTCTCCCGGTGACTCGATCGCATTAGATGATTGAGGTGCATTTTTCCTCGCAATATTCAGGACAAATCCCTAGTTTATGATCCGTTAAGGGCTTATTTATTAGATATTCATACATTATGTCAAATCTCACTGGAACTGGTTCGATGAGTTTTGAATCAGAATATAATCAGCAATGCCTCGATAAGTTAGTTTGGGCAATGACCAGGCTTCAAGTCAACGTTGATTTAGCCCAACTGGAGAAAATTGCTGAACTGATTGTTCAAACGATGACCGGCCCCTGGCGATATTTTCACACACCAGAACATATTTTTGAAGTGGGGGGAACCCAAGAGGCGATTGAAGTCTTAGCGGCTTTATTTCACGATGTGGTGTATGTTCAGGTCGATCAAAGTGTTAATTTTAATCTGACTTATTATATTGTCCCTTTCGCACGGCAAGTGGGAGAACATCTGTTAATTCGAGATCGTTCAGAAATACCGGAAGATCAAATGTTTGAGATGGTGTTGCAAGTTTTTGACTTTTCAATGGGTCAAACTTTATCCCCACTGGCAGGCCAAAATGAATTTCTCAGTGCTTTAGTAGCGGCTAAAGTATTAGAACCGATTTTACAGGTAAAATTTATTCTTCAAATTGTTGCTTGTATTGAAGCGACGATTCCCTTTCGTTATCACAATAATCAAGAATTGAGTAATAGTGAAATTTTGTATCAACGATTGCAGAAAATTACCGATCAATTTGCGATTGATCTAACAGATGAAGCATTAATTGAAACCGTTAAATGTTCAGTTCAATTATCTAATCGAGATGTCGGCAGCTTTGCTCATCCGAGTGCTGCTCGATTTTTAGATAATACTTGGAATCTTTTACCCGAAACCAATCATCACCTGAAAAACTCCAGTTCTTATACGATTAATCAATATCGAACTGCGATTCAAAAAATGGAAGGATTTCTGAACTTTATTCAGCCAGAAGTCATTTTTCATCAGTTTCGGGGAGAACCGGACGATAACACTTATCAATCCATGCAGGAACGCGCCCGGAAAAATATTGAAGTTGGACGACTCTATTTAGGCAGTAAACTATTTACCATTGCTTTTTTAGAAGCCCTGTCTTTACGAGTCGGAAGAGTGATTCCTGTGTCTACCTTAATGGGAGAAATGCCATCTGATAATTTTACAACAGTTTCTTTAGTCGATTTTTTACCCGAACTGAAACATCCTTATTATCCCCAAACCGATCTAGAACAAGAAGTTTTAATTCTATTAGAAAAAGGTAGAACTCAAAGTTCTTCTTATGATATGAAAAACTCGCCATTAGCAACCTATATGGCAAAAGCCTTGGGCTTTGAGCAAATTAAACATCAACGCAATCGTGCCCATGAATTCTTCAAAGAAATTATTACCCCGGAAGAATTTCTAGCCGGTTGCGATCCCATGGTACAACAAGCAGTAACCGATGGCATTGTTAAACTGTTTGATAGTCGTACAGCGGCTTTATGTCAGACTTAATATCTCTCTAATTAACTCTCGAAATCCCTATAACAGTAGAAAGAATAAAATAACGACACCCCATTGTTCTTGATAAGCGTGTCCTAAGCCCAGAAACAATCCGGTGAGAAAGACAGCAAGCCAGGGATCTTTCTCATTCTTTCGCAGCCTTTCAAACTCACGACTGTTACTTTTTACAGCACAACGATAAGCATCAAACAAACTAAAAATATAAAACAGAGAGAATCCGATCAACAACTGAATTCCCAGCCGAATACTCCCTGTTGGACTTAAAATCAAAAAACTACTCAGTCCAATTAAAATTAGCGCTATAAAAATTAGGCATAACCCTTTTATAGTTTTACCTGCATAGATTTGACCCAGCCCAGGGAAGATGCCTGAGAGAATGACTGCCAGCCAAGGTTCTTTACCCGTAATCGATTGTGGATTGCTCATTTGATATCCTAAAGGTTAGGAATGTTTGACGACACAATACTCAGTCAAGTCAGTGAAAGTTTAAAGTGAAACAACTATTCAACCGACTAAAAAAGTACATTGATTGTTAATACAATACTTAACCACCAGGACAATTCAACTGAACCCATTGACCACAGAACAGAAAATCGTGTGACTCACTTTCAATTTACGCCCGACTATACCATTTTAATAACACCTGGGCTAATCTTTGGGAGTTATGACGTAAATACCCTGTGGTTTCATCCACTTCCATCACATTAGTTAAAATGATGCGTCTGCCTAAGCGTTTGACGACTTCTCGGTCTAATACAACCGGATGAGACTCTTCCTGGGCATACCGAATTAAAGCCCTAGCAGAAGGTATTTTTTCTTGCACTAAAACGGCATCAAATAACGGATAACCACAGGCTTCATCAATGGCACGAATATGATCCCCAACCGTATAGCCTTGGGTTTCTCCCGGTTGAGTCATGACGTTACACACATAAATGCGCGGTACCAGACGATTGGCGATCGCAGCCGCAATATCCGGTACTAATAAATTAGGAATAACGCTAGTATATAAACTTCCAGGCCCGATAATAATAAAATCCGCTTGATCAATTGCTTGTAGCGCCTTGGGTAAAGCGGGAGGGTTGGCAGGGGTACAGCCAATTTTAACAATTTGACCATTGGCTTCTGTAATACTGGATTCTCCCTGTATCCAGCGGCCATCAGCGAGTTTCGCCCACAGGTGGACATCGGACAAGGTTGAGGGTAACACCTGACCCCGAATGGCCAATACCTTAGAACTTGCGGCGATCGCCCGTTCTAAATCCCCTGTAACTTCGCTCATTGCGGTTAAAAACAGGTTACCAAAACTATGACCCATTAACCCGTCTCCGGCCTGAAAACGGTATTGAAACAGTTCTGTTAATAGCTTTTCCTCGTCAGCTAAGGCCGCAATACAGTTGCGAATATCTCCTGGAGGTAACACCCCTAAATCCCGCCGCAGTCGCCCAGATGAGCCACCATCATCGGCTACGGTAACAATTGCGGTAATATTAGCGCTGTATTTTTTTAATCCCCGCAGCAGAGTGGAAAGCCCGGTTCCGCCCCCCACCACTACAATTTTTGGCCCCCGATTTAAGCGACGGTGGGTGAGAAGTCGATCGATCAGTTCTTCTTCCCCTTCTGGCATCAATACTTGGGTAATGGCATTTAAACTGCGGGTTTGACCCCAAAAAATCAGTAAAATACCAGCCACCAATATTAGCGGCCCAGAAATTGAGTTGGGGATAATCTGGGTAATCCAACCGAGAACATCTTTAGACAGTTGTAATAGATAAAATACAGGAGTCATTCCCGTCCAGATTGCCAGTCCTAAACTGGTGAGAACCACTCCTGCTATACTCATGGCTAACCAACGTTTCACCAGTAAGCCAGGGGATAACCACTTGAACCATTGACTGACACGGCGAGAAGAACGACGGCTAGATAAACCGAACAAATGTCTGAATTTAAGCAATTTGCGGATCATATCTTAGAGTGATGTGTCCAGAATGTAATACTCATACGGGAAAGAAAGAACTCGGTGAACGAACTCATAGCTGTTCCGAATGTGGGTATCAAACTACGAGAGATCATGCTAGTGGAAGGGTAATCTTAAATCGAGGAATAGAAACTGTAGTACCCGTGGACTGCGGGGAATGGAAACTGTCTGGTAATGGCGTACTGTCGGGGGTCAGAGTGCCTAGATAAGTGCCGATCCAGAAATGCCAACTTGCAAGAGTTGGAAGCCCGCGCTCATCCTACGGATGAGGGTCGGAAGATGTCACTCAATAGTATAGGCTGGTTTGCTAATGTTGAGCTAGAGATAGGTTTTCGCGTTTGATTGAGATTAGTCGCCAATTGAGAGAAAGCCCGTTTCTTACCTCACCAATGACATGATTTAATGCTAGACCAATCAAAACTCAAACCCTTAATCGAACTCAAAAATGTTAGCAAGTCTTTTGGTAGTAGTGTGATCTTGGATGGGGTCAACCTGACGATTTTCCAGGGACAAGCTTTAGCTATTATTGGGCCGTCGGGAACCGGAAAATCCACTGTCCTTAGAATTATTGCAGGTTTACTGCGTCCTGATGCCGGAGAAGTTTACATTAAAGGCAAAAAACGCACGGGTTGGGAAGATGATATTTCTGACCCGATTGGAATTGGTATGGTGTTTCAACAGGCGGCTTTGTTTGATTCATTAACCGTGACTGAAAATGTCGGTTTTTTGCTGTATCAGCACACCAAACTACCCAATGATGAAATTGAACGTCTTGTTGCTGATAAACTGAAAATGGTGGGATTACCCAAAATTGGCGATCGCTATCCGGCTGAGTTGTCGGGCGGAATGCGAAAACGGGTGAGTTTTGCCCGGGCAATTATGCCGAATCCAGAAAATCCTCAAGATTCCCCCGAAGTCATTTTATATGATGAACCCACTGCTGGCTTAGATCCGATTGCCTCAACTGTGATTGAAGATTTAATCCGTCAACTGCAGCAGACGGGTGGGGGTTGCAGTACTTATGTGATGGTGACTCACCAAGATAGTACCATTCGCCGCACCGCTGATGTTGTTCTGTTCCTCTACAATGGTAAAGTTCAATGGTCAGGAAGCGTTGAACAAGCTTATAGCAGTGAGAATCCGGCGGTTAAACAATTTTTTAGTGGCAGTGTCACAGGCCCGATTCAAGCGGTGAATTAGTTCAAACAGAAATGGGCATCCTGATCTAATTGTTATTCTGAATAACTTTGCTTTTTTACAATTAGCCCCGGCAGATCATAAGCTGGCGCTAAATTCTTTAAATAGCATAGTTAAGCTTTTATCCGATGAAAAAGAACGACTGTCATTATCTCAAAGAAGAACTTTACTCCCTCGTTAGTCAAGAGCCAGGAATCTTTGAGTTTTTACAAAGCGGCTCTCTTGACGGTCTGTGGTACTGGGACCTGGAGGCACCAGAAAATGAGTGGATGAATTCTCGCTTCTGGGAGCTGCTGGGCTACGACCCTAACACAAAGGAGCATCTGGCACAAGAATGGCAAGATCTGATTAATCCTGATGATCTACAAGTCGCATTACAAAACTTTTATGCCCACTGTGGCGATCCAACTCATCCCTATGACCAAATTGTTAGATATCGTCATGCTAACGGGTCAACGGTATGGGTACGTTGCCGTGGTGTCGCCATTCGAGATCAGTCTGGAAAGCCGATTCGGATGTTGGGCGCACACAATGATATCACTGAACTTAAACAAGCAGAACTCCTTCTCAAACAGCAAGCAGAAGAACTTCAAAAGATGCAAGAGAAGTTGAAGGCACTTGCACTGCGAGACGGATTGACGGGTTTATATAATCGACGTGCACTTCAAGATCATCTGGAGTGGTCAATCAAAAACTCCCATCGCAGGGTAGAACATTTGTCTGTTGCTCTCATTGATCTAGACCATTTCAAACAAATCAATGACTCAAGCGGTCATCAGATGGGCGATAAAGTGCTACAAGCTACTGCGAAAACTCTCAATGCTAACGTACGGCAGAATGATTTTGTCGCCCGCTACGGGGGTGAAGAGTTCATGGTTTTGTTTCCAAACACTGATGTAGAGGAGAGTATCATCGCTGCTGAACGGCTACGGATTGCTGTAGCAGAAATAGATCTTAATCCAATTAACATCACCACCAGTATTGGAATCTCTACCTATCTCAGCGGTCATGAGTCAATAACTGATCCGACTGAAATCTCGACTGATTTGATTGCGAGCGCGGATCGGGCACTTTATGCAGCAAAGCATTTAGGACGCAATCGTACAATCCACGTCAAACATATTAGCTTATAGGGTTACTTCTGAGACAATGCTTGGTAAACTACTCCCGTTCGCTTACGCGCTCAACGGGAGCTTTCAGTAGCCCTGAGCTATCATAAGACAAATCACATCTTAAGTAGCTCGAACCTCCAGGCTGGTTTACACTCAGCCCCAATTGTTCAATGTTTTTAGCTCCATTTAGATCAGCATCGCCAGCCCATCCACAATCACCACAGGTGAATTTTTTGTTGTTGCGGTAAGACTTTCCGGGTATAGGATGAATATGTAAACAGTTATGACAAGTTTGAGAAGTATAAGCCGGATTAACTAATACTAATCCAACTCCTTCTTTGATACATTTATATTCAAGGAATTGCCTTAACTGGTAGAATGCCCAGCTATTAGAACGTCGCCTTTCCGTTTTATTTCTAGCTTGGGAATTAGTCCGTTCTCGGATTCCTGTTAAGTCTTCTAATGAGATGAACTGATTATGGTCTTTGGCGTACTGAACTAAACAGTGACTAACGGTGTGATTTTGCCAAGACTGAAATCTACGTTCTCGTCCACTTAACCGTGCTAGAAGCTGGCGACATCTGCGCCGAGAACTTCTTGTGCCTTTGGACGCTTTTTTCTGTACGCTTTGTCTGACTCGGTTATATTTATCTCGAACTTTTGTGATACTTTCGCCACTAAATGAATGACCCACACTACTTACAGCAATATCTCTACGCCCCAAATCAACACCTAAGCTATAGTCTGTTTCCTTTAGCTGTGGGGGTTCAGAATGTATCTGAATTTGCAAGTAATAGTCACCACTTTTCTTCTTAACAAGAGTGGCTGATTTGGGTTTGGAGCCTGTTAACAGATGTCGCTGATAGTTTCCAATTGCCAAAAGGAACTTCTCTCGACCTTTCATCATTGTTAACGAAACTTGCCACTTAGATTCGTTAAATGTAAATGTTCGGGAATCGTAGTTCGCTGAAGTTGCCGAAAATTTTCTAACAGGTTTGTTTTTCTGCCTGGCTGTTTTACGGTTTCCACAGACTCGACGAATGGCAAGAATAGTTAACTGAGAAGACAAGCCAGAATGTTCACGAGCCGCTTTATAAACAAGGGACTGAGCAGCAATCTGGTTTGTCAGGTTCTTAGGCGTTTCACTGTTGACGAACTCACAGCATTTCGCAAAATTAGTCAGTACCGCGTTAAGCTTTTCTTCCTGCTTTGGCAATACTTCTAACTTGCAACTAACTGTGAGAACCTGAGTCATTTCAAGATGTGAAAATTACATCACCTTATTTTAGCACCTGGCAAGAGGTTTGTGTCATTTAACCCTACCTCGCTATCCCTCCCCATTCTCAGCTTTAGCGGAATGGGGACTCCCGCGAGATCCGTTGAATTTGTGCCATTACCCCTTGCCAATCTCCCGGTTGAGACTGACGAAATAGTCGCATTGTGGGATACCATGGCGTATCTTCTCTCACGAGTAACCAGCGCCAATCTGGGTTATAACAGAGCAATGTCCAAACGGGTTTACCCAGTGCGCCAGCTAAGTGTATGACGGAGGTATCCACACCAATGATTAAATCTAATTGATTGACAATTGCTGCTGTATCTGCATAATTATTCAGTTGAGATTCTAAATCTTTGACTTTTATTGTATTCGGTAACAACTGTAATTCTTGAGATTTTTCACCTTTTTGCAAGCTATAGAAAGCGATATTGGGAACTTGTAAAATAGGGAGAAAATCTGCTAGTTTACAAGAGCGATTTTTATCATTTGTATGGGTGGGACTGCCTGCCCATACAATTCCTACATTTAATTGAGTTTTAGATTTTCGTAGTTTTGGTTTTGAACTGGCTTGTAAATAAGGGATATTAGCAGGAATGGTTTCTAGGGTGGTTTTAAAAATATAGGGTAAACTCATTAACGGACAATAAATATCGAAGGCAGATAAAGAAATCTCTCCAGCAGTCATCAATTGATCGATCCCTTCTACTGTTTTAAATAATGGGATTAAATATTCAGTACACACTAAGATAATTTGTTTACATCGTTGTGCAGCCAGGGGAATATAGCGGATAAATTGAATCGAATCTCCGGCTCCTTGTTCTGTATGAATCAGCAGTGTTTTACCCGAAATATCTTCTCCTTGCCATTGGGGTTGAGGACATTGAAAGGGAGTAAAAGATTCCGTTTTCCAACGCCATTCACATTCTGAAAAACCTCGTTCAAATTCTCCTGTTTGTAGTAACATCATCCCTAAATTAAAATGGGCTTTAGCATAACTACCATTGAGTCTAACTGCTTCTCCATAATGAAAAATTGCAGATTCTAGTTGGCGCTGTTGAGAGTAAACATAACCGAGACTATTATGGGCTTCGGCATGATTTTGATCGACTTCAATCACTTGTTTTAAAACTTGTATCGCCTCAGTATATTGTTCAGTATCTCCTAATGCCACGCCTAAATGATATCTGGCTTGTAAAAAGTCCGGCTTCAGTTTAATACAGTCTCGGTAGTAACGAATTGATTCTTCTAGTTTACCTTGCTGATACAGTTGATTTCCTCGGACAAAATACTGTTCGGCTTCAATATTCTCAGGTTTAGGTTTAACGACATTCCCTAAGGCTTCATCCGGTAAAATATAAGTTCCTGCCATTAAATCTTCATTCCAATCAATAATTTCAGGAAATCGAATATTCGGCAACACTGAAACGGCAAAAATCTCTTGAACCCCTGCTTCAAACCGTAAGAAAGCAATAGTTTCTCCTGTTTGTAAATTCACCACCCAAACCCCACAATAACGTTCATTCTGTTGGGTGATTTCCATCCCACTAAAGACAGCGGTTTCCCGCACTTGAGATAGTCCAATAAAAGCTAAATTACCCCAGAAATCAAACCCTCGTGTAAAGCCCGGCAGCTTTGTAATGGTTGTTAAGTTACCGCTATTTAAATCAACGGTTGCTAAACTGCCTTTTCCAGATTCTAATACCCAAAGCTTTTCCCCATACCATCGAGGAGAATGGGGCATAGAAATGCCTCGAGATAGGATAGTATTGGTTTCAATATCTATTAAAATACCGCCATTAACTTTATTCTGTCGCCAACCGTTTGGGGTATCCGTTTCACCCAAAGCAGTCACATATTTGGGCTGACCATTTCTCAGACTCAAACCATTTAAATGACATCGATCTGTGAGGTCATATCCTGTGATAAAATCAGGTCGCCAACGGGGAACAAAACTATTAGGATGACCTAAAGTACATAAACAGGAGAACCGGGTATTAATAAACCATAATTCATCTTGTGTCCATGCCATTTCATGAATATCAATATCCCCAGTAATATAAATACTGCGGGGAATATAACAAGCATCGTGTTTTCCAATTGGTTCTAGTTTATTAGCCGCAGCCGGAACATTACGTAAATCCCAAATTTGGCTTCCGGTTCCAATTGCCATTTTTTCGCGATCTGCCGCTACTCCCATCGGCTTTTTAAACTGCCGAAAGTGGGTATTAATGGTTTCTCCATCTGGACGAACTACAATTAGTTTGCCGGCTTGATAAGTAGAAACCACAAGAGAAATTCCTAACTGATTTAATAAGTTAGGAAAATTAGTCGTATGAACACTTCTCAAGGCATGGACTTCAGGATTTGAAAGGGAATTACTCGGGGAATTCATTCTTAATTATAATTTGTTCTATCTTTACTAAGACATTGAAAATATATTTGATTATTGTACCAGATTATTGACCGCTTCAGAAAAACCTGAGTACAATATTTTTTCCAAAAAGCTTTTTAGAAGTGAATATCTGAATCCCTCGCAAAAAATTAATATAATACAGATTAATACAATCAGTCAGGACAGGGACTTGAGTTGACAAAAGGGTAATTTTATTATTAAATAAAAGCAAATTCAGATATGATTGTTGCTCACTTACTATTTTAAGGTTTAAAATTGATATTCCATTCTTCTCCATCACATCCACCTCTGAAACGATTATTCAACTATACTCGTCCCTATAAAAAGCAAATTTGGCAGGCAACAATCTGCTCTATTTTAAACAAAGTTTTTGATTTAGCGCCCCCGCTTTTAATTGGTGCAGCAGTTGATGTGGTGGTAAATCAACAAAATTCTTTTCTGGCTAATTGGGGAATTGAAAATGTTATACATCAACTGTGGTTACTCTCCCTCTTAAGTTTAATCGTTTGGGGTTTAGAGTCTATTTTTGAATACGCTTATAATATATTATGGCGCAATTTAGCTCAAACTATTCAGCATGATTTACGTTTAGATGCTTATCGTCATTTACAAGAGTTAGAACTTGCCTATTTTGAAGATCGTAGCACAGGCGGTTTGATGTCTATCCTCAATGATGATATCAATCAATTAGAGCGTTTTTTAGATGTGGGCGCAAACGAAATCTTACAAGTTGTCACCACAGTCATTATCATTGGCGGAGGATTTTTTATCATTTCTCCTAGTATTGCTGTATTTGCCATGTTACCCATGCCTTTAATTATTTGGGGGTCTTTAGCTTATCAAAAACGTTTAGCGCCTCGTTATGCAAATGTGCGGGAAAAAGTCAGTTTACTCAGTGGGCAGCTTTCTAATAATTTGTCCGGGATTACAACCATTAAAAGTTTCGTGGCAGAGGCTTACGAAATTGATCGAATTCAACAACAAAGTGAAGCCTATCGTCAAAGCAATCGTAAAGCCATTACCCTCTCTTCTGCTTTTACTCCTTTCATTCGGATCTTTATTCTATTTGGATTTATTGCGACTCTTTTACTGGGTGGATTAGAAGCAATTTCAGGACGTTTAGCTGTCGGAAGTTATAGTGTTTTAGTGTTTATCACTCAACGTTTACTGTGGCCATTAACTCGCCTGGGAACCACATTCGATCAATATCAAAGAGCCATGGCATCAACCAGTCGGGTGATGAATTTATTAGATACTCCGATTGAAATTCATCCCGGTGATATTTCCTTACCTGTTAATAATATTCGCGGAGATATTGAAATTAAAAATATCACATTTGCCTATCAAGAACGTAACCCAGTGATTCAAGATTTATCACTGAAAATTCCAGCCGGTCAAACCATTGCAATTGTCGGGTCAACTGGCTCCGGAAAAAGTACCATTGTTAAGCTTTTACTGCGACTCTATGAAATTCAATCCGGTCATATTATCCTAGATGATATTGAAATAAACCGCATTCAATTAAAAGATTTAAGATCATCAATTGGGTTAGTCAGTCAAGATGTTTTTATGTTTCATGGCACCGTTGCAGAAAATATTAAATATGGCAGCTTTGATGCCACATTACCCGAGATTATTGCAGCGGCAGAAGTAGCAGAAGCCCATCGATTTATTCAGGAATTACCTCAAGGTTATGATACCATTATTGGAGAGCGAGGACAAAAGCTTTCAGGGGGACAAAGACAGCGGATTGCGATCGCCAGAGCCGTGTTAAAAAATCCTCCGATATTAATCTTAGATGAAGCCACTTCTGCCGTCGATAATGAAACAGAAGCCGCCATTCAACGCTCATTAGAACAGATTACAAAAAATCGCACAACCATTGCGATCGCTCACCGTCTTTCTACTGTCCGCAATGCCGATTGTATTTATGTGATGGAACACGGAAAATTAGTTGAATCAGGTCAACATGAAGCGTTGTTAGAACAACAAGGAATTTATACCAGTTTGTGGCGAGTTCAATCGGGTTTAAACTAAACTGACTACAATTTCTTAATCTGGATCGTACTGAGGCAAGAAACGAATTTTTACGGCTTAAATTCATGCTACCAACCACTTCCCCAACATCCTTTGGTGTGCATTTGTAGCCGATAATGATCCATCGACATCAAAATCATCAAATTTGACTTTGATAAAGAACGTCATTTTCGCGGCGATCGCCGGGGCTGCTTCTGCTGTGAAACGTAGAAGGATTAAAACCGTTTGGGTTATCTTTCTATTATAGTCCAGAGCGTCGTAACACCACCCGTTATCCAGAAGCCGAAATTATTCCTGAAAATAGTTTTAACTCAATTTTAGACAAGTTAAAGCAAGAAACTGAAAAGCAATCTGTTTTTATTAAAGACATGAGCTACTGCATTACCCATCTCGCTAACTCAGAGTTTTTATCTCATTTTGAGAATACTTTTCTGATTAGAAATCCGGCAAAATCTCTGCCCTCACTGTTCAAAAGGTGGCCAGATTTCAGCTTAGAAGAAGCAGGATATTCCGAAATTCAATTTGGGTAACTAAAATAGGGGCAGGTCGCGCTCAAGAATTAAAGTAAGAATCATTAACATAAATAGTGCGTCATTGACGCACCAAGCACCTAAAACTTCTTGATCTGGTCAATTAAATGACCGTCAAATAGGTTGACTCCAACGGCTGATTTAATTAGATATAATAGTAAAAATAGGAAAGCAGTAATCAATAAGTTTAAGCAAATTAATAGCAAGCTTGCAGCTATAATATTACCGAGCTTTGTGATTCCTGTAACCCGGTATGGTCGGGTGCCTTGCCGACGTTCTCGACCTACAAATAAGACGACATAAAATCGTGATATAATGAAATCGACTGTAAACCGCAAATCTACAATTTTCGGAGAGGGTTTTGGGATAGCCTGATTTAATAAACTTTTAACTGCATGAATTTGTTCTGTATTTAAGCTATCTAAAATCTGAGGTTCAATTTTGTTTAAATAATATTCTGGAGTTAGACGGTTTGACTTTGTAGAATGTTGCCACTGATTCATGAAACTTTAATTTATAATTATATTATCTTTGCTTGAAAAATAAACCAACCTCCCCCTAATCCTAATCCCGTTAAACTCACTAAAATACTGAATCTTTGTATTGCAGTAAAACCGCTCCGTTTCATGGCTTTATGAGTTAAGGCTAGCCCAGTCACTAATACTATTCCTAATATCCATAATAACATAATTGTTGTTGACCATAATGCAATCTCTTTTTGCGGAATACGACTCGGCCATATTTCTGGCCAGTATTTGAATACAGTCACTAAAAACATAATCAAAACAATCCAAGCATTCGCAATCACTAACGCTTCAACACCTGAATTGGCGATATATAAAACGATTAAAAAAGTTCCAAACCATACCCAGAAGGGTGTATTAAAGGCGGCTAAAAGCCAACCAGCTAAAGTATAGCCTCCAATGATAATTCCACCATAAAGATAAAGCGGATTTTTAAAATTTGATATGAATTGATACACCTTCATCCAATAATTATTGAATTAGTACATTGATTAATTTAAATGATTTACTATTTTAACAGACTTGTTATAATATAGATAGTACTTTTTTATTCAATTAAAGATACAAATCTAATAATGATTAATATTCAACAGATTATAGCGCGAGAATTGTCTCTCAAATATCAGCAAGTTGAAAATGCTCTTGAACTCTTTGCAGAAGGGGCAACAATTCCTTTTATTGCCCGTTATCGTAAAGAACGGACTGGCTCATTAGATGAAGTTCAATTGCGAGCTTTATCAGAGAGATTTAATTATTTAACAGAACTTGAAGAACGAAAAAAAACAATATTAGAAGCGATTTTATCTCAAGGTAAACTGACCCAAGAATTACAAAATAAAATAGAGTCTTGTTTACAAAAAAATGAATTAGAAGATTTATATCTTCCTTTTAAACCAAAACGGCGTACCCGTGCAACCACAGCACGAGAAAAAGGTTTAGAACCCTTAGCCAATTGGATTAGTCATTTAAATCATCCTAGTTCTCCAAAAGCCGATTTAAATACAGAAGCAGCTCAATATATTTCACAAGAAAAAGGCGTTAACACGGCAGAAGACGCTTTACAGGGAGCCTCTGATATTTTAGCGGAAGGAATTGCAGAAACAGCAGCTTTACGAGCCTATTTACGAGAATATTTGATGGAAAATGGAGTATTTATTTCTTCAATTAAATCCGAGCACCCAGAAGGTTCAACTAAGTTTGAAATGTATCGAAATTATCGTGAATATGTAGAAGATATTAAACCTCATAATTTGCTAGCCCTATTTCGAGGGGAAACTGAAGGAATTCTCAAAGTTGATATAGAATATGATGAAGATTTTATTTTAGCTTACTTAGGATCTCAGACTATTAAGACAAAAAATACAACTCTTCGTCAATATTATCAAGTACTGATTAAAGATGCCTTTAATCGATTAATGAAAAACTCTCTAATGACTGAAATTAGAACGAATAGTAAAGCAAATGCTGATATAGAATCGATTAAAACTTTTGAAGCAAATTTACGCAATTTATTGTTATCGGCTCCGGCAGGAATGAAGCCAACTTTAGCAATCGATCCCGGTTTTCGGACAGGATGTAAAGTCGCTATTTTATCAGAAACAGGGAAATTTTCTCAGTATAAAACCATTTTCCCTCATCAATCTCAGACTCAACGACAAGAAGCAGCAAAAACAATTAAAGGCTTAATTGAAAAGTATAAAATTGAATTAATTGCAATTGGAAATGGTACAGCCGGACGAGAAACAGATGAATTTATGACAGACGTTTTAACAGCATTAAAGCCAAAACCCATTAAAGTGATGGTGAATGAATCAGGTGCTTCTATTTATTCAGCTAGTGATATTGCTCGGCAAGAATTTCCCGATTTAGACCTAACAGTTAGGGGGGCAATTAGTATTGGTCGTCGGCTACAAGATCCCTTAGCAGAATTAGTAAAAATCGATCCAAAATCAATCGGAGTCGGACAATATCAACATGATGTCGATCAAAAGTTGTTAAAAAAGAAATTAGATGAAACAGTAGAAAGTTGTGTAAATTATGTCGGCGTTGAATTAAATACAGCCTCTAAAGAACTCTTAACCTTTGTCTCTGGAATTACCCCCACGATTGCCCAGAATATTGTGACTTATCGTAATGATAATGGAGCATTTAAAACCCGCAAACAATTAATGAAAGTCTCTAAGTTAGGGCCAAAAGCTTTTCAGCAAGCAGCCGGTTTTTTACGCATTCGAGAAAGTAGTAATCCTCTTGATAATACAGCAGTTCACCCCGAAAGTTATGATGTAGTGAAAATTATGGCATCAGATTTGGGGGTGCCTCTAAAACAAATTACTCAGGTAGCCGATCAATTTCGTTCAATTGCTTTAAAAAAGTATGTAACTGAGACTATCGGAATTCCCACATTACAAGATATTATTCAAGAATTAGAAAAGCCAGGACGAGATCCACGAGATGAGTTTAAATATGCTCAATTTAGAGAGGATATTAAGGAAGTGACAGACTTGAAAGAGGGAATGGAATTAGAAGGAATTATCACCAATGTGGTGAATTTTGGCGCATTTGTTGATATTGGAGTGCATCAAGATGGACTCATTCATATTTCTCAGTTAGCCGATCGCTTTGTTGAAGATCCGAAGCAGATTGTTAAGGTGGGACAAGTGGTCAAAGTTCGGGTTCTAGAAGTGAATGAAAAACTGCGAAGAATTAGTTTATCGATGCGATTGAATCACTGATTTTTTATGATAAAATATTAGTATCAACTGAAAAATGAAAAAAGTAACCCTAGATTTACAGAAAACACAGAGAACATTTTTGGATGTAAATTTACTATTTGAATCAATGTTATCAGTCGATTAGATAGAGGTAAGGAATGAGATGTTATTTCGTCAACTCTTTGACCGAGAGTCAAGTACCTACACTTATTTAATTGCAGATCAAAGAACGAAAAGGGCAATTTTAGTTGATCCTGTTCTGGAACAAGTAGAACGGGATTTAAAACTGCTTCAAGAGTTGGGATTAACTTTAAAATTCTGTTTAGAAACTCATGTTCATGCTGACCATATTACTGGCAGCGGTCAATTGCGAGAAAAAACGGGGTGTGAGGGAATTATCCCGGCGAATGCGGCTGTAGCTTGTGCGGATCGTCACATTCGTGATGGGGAAATTTTAACATTGGGTCAGGTACAGATTGAAGCGATCGCCACTCCTGGCCATACCAATAGCCACATGGCTTATCGAGTCAATGGAAATCGCCTGCTGACGGGAGATGCTTTATTGATTCGGGGTTGTGGACGCACTGACTTTCAGAGTGGAGATGCAGGGATTTTATTTGATTCGGTGACGCAACGGCTGTTTACACTACCGGATGAAACCTTAGTGTATCCCGCTCATGATTATCGCGGACAGACGGTTTCAACCATTGAGGAAGAAAAACAATGGAATCCTCGGTTTATGGGACGCGAACGCTCAAGTTTTATTCAATTTATGGCATCATTAAACCTACCCGATCCTCAAAAAATGATGGCAGCAGTTCCGGCAAACGAACAGTGTGGAATGGTCTTGTAAATCTAATTAAATCGGTACAGGGGAATCGACATAAATAGTCGGCTCATTCATCTTAAATTCAATACCATGACTCACCAGTTGTTTAGAAATTTTTTCATTGGCAACTTCTAGTAAACGTTTGCGGAGTTGAGTAGAATCTTCATTAGAACCCAAGATAAAGAAAGTAACTCTAGCACGAGTCCCTGGTTTATCTTTAGGGTGAATCAATGTAATTTTAGTACTGCCTGGATCAATCCCAAACAAAGTCTCTGTACTCTCTCGAATCACCTGTTCAATCAGTGCTTTTTCCTGCTCTGGTAAAGGATTCATAAAATCAAGGTAGAGTAAAACCATGACTTTTTTACCCCGAGTAATATTTTCAATATCCTTGGTTGCCATAATGGAGTTGGGTACAATTAAAAGAGTATTACGAGCCGCAATTCTAATTTTAGTAGACCGTAAACCAATAGACTCAATTCTTCCATAAATATCTTCTTGATGAGGATTAAAATTGACTCGAACATATTCTCCCGGAACATAAGGACGATCTAAATATAAAACAATAGTTCCGATTAGTTGTTCTAACACTCTTTGGGCCGCAAAAGCAATCGCAATTCCACTAATTCCGAAACCGGCTGCTAAGGCAAATAGATTAACGTTATTACTATTAGCAAAAACAATAACTGCAATGAACCCAATTAGAATATTCATAATTGTTTCGATGACTAAGATAAATTCATCCGCATTCCATCCTAGTTTTTGAACAATTACAATACCGTAAGCCAATAGAAATTGCCGAACCAGTCGAGAGACTAACCAAGCAATACTGATGGTAACCGCTAAATAGAGTGCGAAAGCTAAGAATTGATAGACTACTTTATATTTTTCTAATAATTCTAAGCAGAAATTCAGTAAAATTAATGTACCAGTAATTTTAAAAGCTTGATTTAAAGGATCAACAAACTGTTGATTAATTTGACTTCCATATTTAGGCGAAATCTTCCGTACGAGTAAAGCTACTATTTTTGGAGTATACCGTCCAATGAGCAGAGAAAAGATTACAAGACACAAGAAAACAACTGAACGAATTCCTAATTCAATCAGAAACTTTTCTGTATCCTCTGTGATAAAGGGAATATCTTGAAGATTTTGTAAGAAAGCTGAATTCATCGTTTGATTACCTAGACATTAACAGGAGAAACCACATTAACTTGTTTTTTCTCTAAATCAAAATCAATGCCATATTCACGAAGTTTTTGACTTATATTTTGTCCCGCAATTTCCAAAAGCTGACTACGGATTTCCATCGAAATTTCACCAGAACCCAATATAAAAAAGGTAACTTGGGCTTGAACAATGATAGAATCTTGATCGTTGACAATATCCTGAAACTTTACCTGTGTAATGCGATGATCTAAACCAAAAATATCTTGTGTGCTATCTAAAATAATTTGACGAATTAAAGCCTTTTCTTCTTCCAAAACATTTTGATAAAACGTCAGATAAATTAAAGAAATAATTTTCTTAGCGCTGGTGAGATTTTCAATAGTTGTTTGAGTTAAGACATTATTCGGAATAATCACTAAACTGCCTTTTCCGGAAGTACGAATTTTAGTAGAACGCCAACCAATAGATTCTACCCGGCCAAAAGTTCTATCTGGTAAATGAATATAATCATCCACAACAAAAGGACGGTCTAGATACAGTACAATCCCCCCTAATAATTGTTCTAAAGTTTTCTGGGCGGCAAAAGCAACTGCTAACCCCCCAAGTCCTAAACTTGCAAGTAAGCCCACCAGATTAAGATGATGGGTTTGGGAGAAGATAAAAATGACAATTAAAATAATAGAAGCATTGCCGATAAACTTAAAAACAATCAGTAGTTCACTATTGAGTTTTCGTTTATTGCGAAGGGCAAGATTTAACCAGTATACTTCAAAAAACTGACGAAATAAGCGAGAGCCGAGCCAACACATGGCAACTGTAATGAACAACCCCAGTGGAAATTCTAAAATCGCTAACCATTCGGGTAAAGGAGCCACTAAAATGGCAACATCAGTAATACTTAAAAATAGGATTACACCCAGTTGATTTTGAACTGGGTAAACGACTTGTTGGTAAATATCTTGAACTTGAGTTGAAGCTAAACGGGAAACGGCAAAACTAATTAATCGAGGAATTAACAGGCTACTGAGCAGAAGGATGAAACCTCCGATACCAAACACACTAAACCAGATCTTTAGCCGAACAGTTGGCAAGGTCGGGACTGCATTAATTAAAAAAGTAGTCCAATCACTGAGCATTAAAGAATTAAGTAACATATTGATTTAACTTCAGCATGAAAAGGAATTGAATTGATGTTTTAATAAATATAAAATTTATTATTCTTCGGATATGAATGGCAAAATATTGTCATCTAGAGGGAGTTCAACTGAACGTAAAAAACTGGCACTTTCTTCAGGTAAAGCCGTATTAATAAACATTCCGCTACTCAGTTCAAATCCAGCGGCTAGGGACACTCTAGGAACAATGGCAATATACCAATGAAAGTAATCTGTCCGTTGATTGGCTGTGGGAATAGAGCGGATAGTATAATTATAGTCTGGATTTTGCAATCCATAGTAAAGTTTTCCCAGTACAGTCTTGAATGTTTTGGCTAAATCTACCATTTCTTCCGGTGTAATTTCATCAAAAGAGGAAGCATGATGACGGGGAAAAATCCAAGTATGAAATGGGGAAAGCGCTGCATAAGGAATTAAGGCGACAAAATGTTGATTTTCATAGATAATTCGTTCCTTGGCTTGTAGTTCATCCCGGAGGGTTCGACAACAAATACATTCTCCTGTATCATCATAATGACGAATAGCCTCTTTCATTCGGTCTCGCCACTGATAAGGAACAATCGGTAAAGCTGTAATTTGAGAATGGGGATGTTCTAAAGAAGTTCCCGCCCCTTTTCCATGATTTTTAAAGATAATAATGGTTTCAACTCGTGAATCTTGACGCAGTTCAATATACCGCTGACGGTAAACTTTAATAATATTTGTAATCTCTTCAACCGGCATCAGCGCTGTGCTTAAATGATGATAAGGATGTTCGATCACCACTTCATGAAATCCAACTCCAGAAAGAGAACGGAAGCTCCCGGCAACACTTCTAGTTCGTTTTCCGTGCGTTAATAAAGCCGGGTATTTGTTGCCTACAACTCGAATATTCCAAGGAGAATCAGGACTTTCTGCGTATCTTAAATATTCTTGACTTCCTGTTAAATGCTCGTTACCCAAACAAAACGGACATTCAGGTTGATAAGCCGGAAGATTTTGATTTTTGTGAGTTTCCCCCTGCGTAAACTCATCTGGTCTTTTTGCCCGTTCTGTTGCAATAATCACCCAATCTCGAGTAATTAAATTTTGTCGTAGTTCAGTCATCAAATTACATATAGCGCCAGAGTAAAGATTGATTAAACTTCCTCAAGCTAGATAGCATAAGGGAGACTTTTTTAATGATAACGACTGCGTTCGCTTAACTCAAACGATGACCACAACTTGAACAGAAACGATCATCAGGTTTTACTGTCGCGCCACATTGGCGGCAAAATTGCCGAGTGCTAGATGAAGCTGAAGCCGAACTCATCCTCATCTCCATCTCCATATTACCCATTTGCATTTCCATTGGTTTCATGGGTTCGATGGGTTTCATGGGTTCGATGGGTTTCATTGGAGCCATCGGTTTCATCAATGATACAGGGTTGGGAGAAATCGGCTTCAGTTGTACCTGCCCAGAAGCCTCCAGGGAAGGCTGTCCCCCAAGCAGAGACATTGAACTTCCTTGAACATGAATGTAAGCTTCCCCTTGTTCAGTCTGGATTTGAAAAACTACGCCATCTGGAGTTTGATAAGCACAGGGAGCTGCCGTCCACTGTCCAGTATAAACGCTACTGCCCGCTTGTTGGTGTTGTCCTGGAGTCTGGCTCACAGTTGTTACTGCCGTTTGCGTTCCTTGATTTTCGAGGTAGACACTGTGATGGGAACTCAACTCAAGAATATAAGCCATTATCTCCTCTCAATTTCATCAATTTCTCTTTTTTATTGTAAAGTTGAATGATTGAGAAGGATAACTTCTTAACAATTGTGTTACAAACAATCACATCGAGTCCTCTTTAAAGCTAAATTCAGCTTGATTAAATCAATTTAAGTCCAGAGTACTACATATAGCAATATTTCATAGCATAATAAAATTATATTTATTGAAACTTTTAAAGGCTTCGATTTTTGATTTTAACTGGACTGATTAATCTTTGATCTGTTGAGAATAACCTACTTCTGAATAATACTCAATAAATTAGCGACCACAACTGGAACAATTGATAATTCTGTTTACCTCTTCTATGACCATTTTTTCTAATCTTGTGAGATTGACAGTTTGGACAGTTTATGATCATTTTTTCAGGCGATCGCGAAGCGTCTCCTCCGGAGAATCGCCAAAGCTTAACTTTCTCCTCAACTGTTGTATCCCTCGTAGATGAACATCAGAAACTTCTGTAATCTGATTAGAACTATCTGATCTGCCCTTCAAAGTTGTTGGACGGAAGAAAAAAGTCTCGACAGCTTAAAATATTAGATATGTCTTTTGGTTTGATGGGGGATGCACGGGGGCAGGGGATGCACGGGGGTAAGTGACCTTCCAGGTTTCGTATCAGGTTCATAATAATTCACACTTTTAATCGACTCATCCCTTGGTAATCAACCCAGATCCTTTTAAGATAATTGAATCAATCGGATTAAACAGTAGATTATATTGGTGGAGTTCAGATGCGTCTAAAAATTATTGAAAATTTCGATAGCAGTTTTACACTCAATTCAGAGGCTCAGGCTCAACTTTTTGCTCTGTTAACAAGTGTTGCATTTCTGAATCAAATCAGTCAGCCCCTCGGAATACAAAAGCTTGAATTTACAGAACTTTTGTTTCAACCTGTTCCCTACAGCGCTCAAACTCCAAAGGGAATGCCTGTTGAATTTCAAGCTTATCATGAGTCAGATGATTATATTATTATTAATGTTCCGCCAAATTTCATGTTTCAGGCTAAAATCTTTAAGCCCAGTCGCCTGTGTGCAATTTATCGAAAAACTGAGTCATGAGCTGCCTTGATTGGCAGTTGAGCAACTTTTTTAAAAAAGCTATCGTAATTTTTCATCATGTCTAGTCAAACTGATCTCCCGAGTTTAACTCAACTCAATTCTATTTCCTATTTAGATAAATCAGGGTATTTACCGCAGTTTTTAGAGGGAAAAATTGGAGTTTATGCCATTTTTGATGCAGAGCAAGTTTTACAATATGTGGGTTATTCTCGCAATGTTTATGCTAGCTTGAAACAGCATTTAGTTAGAAAACCACAAAGTTGTTATCAGTTAAAAGTGACAACGATTGAACGTCCCAGTCGAACAATTTTAGAAGAAATTAAAGCAGCTTGGATTGCTGAGAATGGTTCAACTCCGGCTGGAAATGCAACCGAAGAAAATCAATGGAGTCAGGCGATTAATGTCAAACCTTTGATGAGCGCAGCCGAAGAAGCAGAATATGAACAGTTAGAGCAACTGGGTCAAGAAAAGCTGTTGAAAAATGTCGCTCGTCGTATAGAATCCCAGATATTAGATATTCTAAAACAACGAGGCGTTCAAGAAGAGATTCGGTTTAATCCTAAGTTAAAGTCTAGCGGATTACTGGATTTAAAATAGTGGGTTAATCTGTGGTGTAATCTTAAACAGAAATATCAACTGTTTGCCGAGTTTCTGTCTGAATCACTAGGTTTTCTCCGCTGCGCCGCGCTTCCCATTCTCCAGAAAAAATAAAACCAATATTCCATTGTCCTTGAATATAGTTCTCATCTTCTGAAATTGTACCAATATAAGTCACTGGATCGGGTGAACTGATGAGGTAGCGTTTCGTAAAGTTGATTTGACGACCGACAACTGTCCCGCTAAAACGTGCTTCTCCTAGATAGTTATCATCTAAGATATTGCCGCTGAGGGTATTACCCGCTTGAATAATAGTTGCTTCAAACCGCGTTGGTTTACTCCTTTGCCAGTAAGTTCCCAGCCAGGTGCCGCTCAAATCTGCCATATAAACTGAAAAATCAGTACGATAAAAATTACAAAGGGAGGATTATCCAAATCATTTTATCCTAAGTTTAATCATTCTGCTTTTAACGCTGCATCAATCCTCTTCATTCTAGGGTCAATGAGTCTTGAGTCGAATTTAAACTCTGAATTGACCCTAAAACATCTTGAATGAATTGCCACAATATCTCCCCTCAGAGAAAAAGTCAGCTGAAACTTAAACTCAACTTACTCTTTATAACCCATTGCTCCCCATAACTCTGCTTCGTGAGGAACCACATTTTCTGGGGCAGGGACATTAAGAAAGTTAACGATGGGCAACAATCCTAGGGTCAAAGAACTGAACATGATGATCGCAATCCAAATTAGACGATGGTCATCATGGGAATGAGAGACAAAATGATTGGCATTTTCCTGGGTATTCATAGATCGGAGGACTCCTTAAAGCTCTTTCTCAACTTTATTTCATATCTGTATCTTATAATACGTTTTTTGTATTCTGTAGCTAAGTTTACAAAATTTGATTATAGTACCATAGTCCCTCCAACCTCCTGCCTGACAAGGGTAGGTTTTTTACAATTAAGAAGAGTCGCAAACAGATATTTGACATTCTCTCCCGGTATAATCTCTGAGTTACCGGGAGATTCCCAAACCTCACGATTTAGGTTTACTGTTTCCTAGATTCTTAACTAGACTGTTACCCGTCCCCGCTAGAGCATCGCTGTACAGGTTTTTTCCCAATTATAGCAGGGGAGCGTGTTTCAGCCCCCCGTTTAATTAGTGTCTCAAAGCCTCCACAAGTGCATAAAATAGATCCTCAACAGCTTGATGCCGAATCCTCCCTCTAACTTGAATATCGGGCTGTTTTTTCTTTTTCCCAGCCTCATAGATGCTACGGTAATAGTTACCCCGTTCATTCTTGAGAGCCGAGTTGCTTGACTTCGGAATAATGCGGGTTTGAATCCATTGCCAGATTGCCGTCCGACACGCTGTCTGGGCATTGCTATCGGGTGGAGAGGTTAGCCCACGATATTTAGTAGGCATCGTCTAAACTTCAAACTGAAGTCTAGCCTTAGCAGCCCGTATCTTTGTTTAGGCCAAGCCTCTGCGTGGAATGAGTTAGCTACTCCTCATCCCCAACGGCCCCCAACTGAGTTAGGAGTCGTAAGGGATTAGGGGTTAGTAAGGCAGTTCAACACCTGTTTCAGTTGGTGTAGTATCCTCTAGCTCCTGTTCACTCAAATCCTCTATTTGATGGCAGATATCCAGCAAACGCTCTTCAATCACATCTTGAGTCAGACGTATTGCATTAAGTTGTGGGTGAATCCCCTCTACCGCATCGGCAATGCGAGTCAGTGCCGGGATATCAATTTCCAGTTTAAGATTAGAAAGTCTGATCATAATCACCTTTTGCAAGTAAATAGTTAACAAGTGTTTCCTCAACGGCTGCAAAGCCGTGTTTTTTTACCAAGCTGAGAAGCCACATAATTTCACAGGCTGCAAGTTGTGAGATTTGCGCGTCAATCACTTGACGATTTGCGTCCGAGACCAGTATGATTGAGACGCTTGAAGACTGAACAACATCTGAGCCAATCTGTTGCTCGGGGAAAAATCAAGCATAATTTGCATCCAAATTATTTCAATGTGTGAGAAGGGGAACGTACCGCCACGTTCTTTTTCCCCTTTTAAAAACGATTTAAAGCTTTCAAAAATTGATTCCAAACATCAACCGGGATGACAATAAAGCCGCCGCTGCGGGTAATGCCCTGAAAGGATTCTCTGCGATCGCGAGCGCGGTAGTTAGAGAGACACTTTTCTTAACCAGAAGAAGGCTATCTCTCTTTTCAACAACGTGATAGCGAATCATGGCTTACTCTTCCTCAGAGATAGAAAAAAGAGCATTAACCAGTTTTGTTGACAGTCGAGCCATACCACCTCCGCTTGTATCACGCTATTACCCGGTATAGCACGCAAAAACTGCAAGGTTTCTCGTTAGGAAAGGTATTACCTTTATACGCAATTTTGTACAATTATCTAAAATTTGGTAAGACTTCCCCCTCGGTGTTTAGCAAAGTAATGGGATTAAACCAATTTTGCAGTTTGATTTGAGCGTACTGAAATGTGACTGTTGCTACCGGACGTTTACGGGGCGCTCGAATATTGCAGCCAAGGACGTTAATTTGTGGTGGAATGGTGGGATAAGCCCCATTTGTGGTTTACCCACCCGTTTCATTGTACCTGTTTTAAAGACTCCCTCTTCTACAGCCGTCCCCGGTTTCTCCCGCATCAACTCTTCTAATTTCCACCGCAACTCAGTATAAGTTCCAGCTAGGATAATACTATTAACCCAAGTTGCTAGTTATGGGATTTCCAAGCTGGGAACGCTTCGCGATCGCTTCTGTGTGTGCGATCACGATCGCCATGTCAGTAGGTAATTTGTCTAAAGTCTAAGAGTTTTGGGTGATAAAAGTAATAAAATCCCCTCCAGAAATAAAAACGGATTCGACATTATATTGAAACAGTTTTTAGTAGTATTACCCGTGTCTTTCCTAAATCTATTCATGCTGTTACCTATGACGGATTTCTACTTAAACTTGAAGCCTTTCTCATGGCATTTACTCTTCAACAAGCCTTTCTTGAATAAGTTCAATTTCAGGCTGTAGCTTGATGGGATACTCATAACAATTAATCACCGTCGGTCAAAAGTCAGGGTAGCCTCCCCGACTACCCCTTGCTTTGTTGTGCGTGATCGCCTGAAATAGTCAACTTGTCTTTTGTAACCCGCAACTTGGGTTATTATTTTCCTGTTTCCGATTTTTCCAGAATCGGATAATCATATAACCTCGTTTAGCAGCTTCATCTTTAGTGGGACTTTAACTAATTTCAAGCCCAAATATAGCCCAAACTAGCTTTGTACATAGCAAATACGTCTGCATTATTCTTGAGCCAGTTGTAAAAACGATAAGATATGGCTGTACGAAACGCATCTTTTGCTTCAGGAAAGGTCTTCAAAGGTGCGTCTGGGCACTGCCGCTTTCCTGCTTGAATTGAATTCAAGCAGGGTCGGCAGTTTGTTACCCCATCGTCGTCTTAATCCTCCAGTTAACTTGTGCCAAAGAATAAAAGTATAGGCACGGGCATACTAAGATAAAATGTCTGAGTAAACTTCTTTTATGCCTAACTTGGTATTCTTTTAAACCTAACCAACCCTTAGCTTCTCGATAGAATACTTCTACCCAGTTTCGCGTGAGAATAGGTTTTAACTACCCACACTGGGGTACAAATATTGGGGTTAACATTTGTGATTAAATAGTCGAGATCTGTCGCTTCTGAAAAAGTGTCTGCATTGATGACGATTCTTCACTTCTAATTCCGGCGTTGCACAGTTATAATATGATAAACACTCTTTACTATGCAGTGTCCTAAATGCGAGTCCAATAAAATAGTTAAAAATGGTCGGCGAAAAGGTAAGCAAAACTATCTTTGTCGTAATTGTGGTCGGCAGTTTATAAATA
>CAYNXM010000327.1:0-5128 GCA_964401105.1 uncultured Lyngbya sp.
AGCTTGTTAGCCTTTTCTACAGCCCCCGTACATCCCCTACCCCCGTGCATCCCCAGGGCTGTTTCATTCTAATTTTTTGCGATCGCCTAAACTCTCAACTGAAGGCAGTTCTTAGAAAACACGTTAATTATACCTGAATAACATTAATATCAATTGCGAGTTGACTCGCAGTTACACCTTGAACCAAAGCGATTAAATCTCCATTTTGACTAAAAATACCTGCTCCCGAACCAAACTCTTCCAGACTAAGATCACTAATTGTATCAGTTGCACTAACTGCAATAGTGTCTTCCGTTGTATTGAAATCAGTAATTAATCCCAAATCACTATTTCCTAAACCAATATAATAAGATAGAGAATCCGAATCGACCAGAGCAAAAATATCAGCTCCTTCTCCTCCAACTAAGGTATCAATTTCACCAAACCCTGGATTCGTGATATTTTGGATATCAACTCCAATTAGGACATCATTTCCTTTATCTCCTAAAACTAAATCATTTCCACCTCCACCTAATACTCTATCATTGCCTTGACCACCATACATCTGATCATTACCTTCTCCTCCTTCTAGAAAATCACTATCTAAATTACCAAAAACTATATCATCTCCACCTCCAAGACCACCTACTGAATCATTTCCCTGACCTCCAAAAATCACGTCATTTCCCTCATTACCACCGAGAATATCTGCTCCTTGATTACCAAAAAGAAAGTCATCTCCTGCTTGAGCATTAATTGTGTCATCACCCTCTAAACCAAAGAGAGAATCGTTACCTTGTTCACCAAGTAATAGATCATTGCCTGCTGTTCCTAAAATTTCTACCATGTTAAAAATCTCCTCAAAATATAATTAAAAGCTAACCGTTTAATGTTTTAGGGTTGACAGGAATAGGGATTGTGTTGCTGACGTTGAACTCCGGTTTCTGTTGGGTCATAACTAACTAAAATCACGTCCCCGTTTTCATCTCTTATCCAACCTCGCGCCGGAACAATATCGAGGCTAGAAATAGGCTGATTATTATCTATTTCAGCAGGTTTTTGAGATGTATTTTGAGGTTGGGAGGGAACAGGTTCAACTAAATCAACATTAATTTGATTGCCATCACTTTTATCATTGGGACTAACAGCAATGCCGCCGCGTCCTGTGACTACAAATTCACTGCCTCCTCGTTGGCGACAGAATTCTGCCGCAATTAAATCCGAAGGATCTACAACAGTTTGCGATAAATCAATCAGTCCTGAACTAGGGTCAAGTTCGGTATTCAATTCAACAGTACCACTAAATTCAGGCCCTAATTCAGAGGTAGCCGTAATATCACTAAACTGACTTTGTTGATCTCGGAAGACTGCCCCTAGAATACCATCAGCGTTGATAATAACACGACCGCCAAAAGCATCTTCAGCGTTGGCCGAAATATCGCTATTTTCTATAGCGGTTAATGTTTCCGTATTAATGGTAATGTTACCGCCTGTGGCTTCTCCTGTAGCATTTGTCGTGATACTGCTATTGTTGCGAAGTCTCAGGTCTTCAGTGTTAAGGATAATATCTCCTTCACCTGCTGTGGTTTCACCATTGAGGCTGGCTTGATTATCTAAAGAAATATTTGGAGCATTAATAATTAAATCACCTGCGGCTTCTCTGCCTTCAGAACGGACATCTATTCTAGCTCCATCTCGAATCGTTAAATTATCAGCATTTACTCTCAATTCTCCTCCTTTTCCAGTTGATTCTGGTTCAACATCTGCAAATAAACCACTAGCAGTCTGACCATTAGCAGAAGTTCCCACCAGTTCAATATCAGTAGCATTAATAATTAAATTACCTGCGTCTCCATTTGCAAATGCTGTAGTGGTTATCTGCGCGCCATCTTGAAGTGTCAAACGTTGAGTATTAAGAATTAAGGTTCCTCCATTTCCCACTGCTCCGTTGTCAACTGAAGTAAACAAACCACTGGGAAATTGACCATTAGCAGAAGTACCGATTAACTCTACATCTGTCGCATTGATAGTGAGATTTGCTCCATCTCCCTGACCATTAGTAGCTGTTGATATTTGTCCGCCATCTTGAACACGCAAGTTTTGAGTATTTATAGTTAAAGCTCCTGCATTTCCTACTGCTCCCGGTTCAACAGTTGTGAACAAACCACTCGAAGCACCAATTAGTTCAATCGTATTAGCGACGATAGTGAGATTTCCTGCATCTCCATTACCAAAGGTTGAAGCGAGTACCTGTGCGCCATCTCGAAGCGTCAAACGTTGTGTGTTAATGGTCATATTTCCTGCATTCCCCAGTGCTTCCGGTTGAACACTTGCTCCTAAACTACTGGAAGTCTGACCATCAGCAGAAGTACCAATTAATTCAATATCAGTAGCATTAACAATAAAATCTCCCCCATTTCCACTGCCAAAAGTTCCTGTTGCTAGCTGTGCGCCATTTAGAACTCGCAAGTTTTGAGTATTAATAGTTAATCTTCCTCCATTTCCCACTCCTCCCTGTCCAACTGAAGCTCCCAAAGCGCTAGCAGCTTGACCATCAGCAGAAGTACCAACAACTTCCACATCTGTTGCGGTAATGGTTAAGTTTCCTCCGTCTCCGTCGTTAAAAGTTGCAGCTAATATCTGTGCGCCATCTTGAACAGATAAACGTGGAGTATCAATAGTTAAAGTTCCTCCATTTCCCACTCCTCCAGATTCAACATTAGTCGTGATGAAACTAAAAGGATCTCTCACCTCCACTAAATTAGTAGCTTTGATGATTAATTGACCCGCATCTCCTTGAGCAAATGTATCTGCTGCAACTATAGAGGCATCTCGAACTTGCAAATTTTGAGTATTAATCAATAAATCTCCTCCATTTCCATTACCAAAAGTGGAAGTTGATATCTGTGCGCCATCTCGAACTCGCAAGTTTTGAGTGTTAATGGTTAGAGTGCCAGCATCACCCATAGCTGCAAGTCTAACTACAGCAAACAAATCACTGTCAACTATTTCAACATCAGTAGCCGTAACGGTTAAATCTCCTGCTTTTCCATTACCAAAAGTAGAAGCTGATATTGATGCTCCATCCTGAACTAACAAGTTTTGAGTATTGATAATTAGGCTTCCCCCTATAGCTGTAGCACCTGGATTAACATCAGCAAATATGTTACTGCCAATAACTTCTACTGATTCTGATGCTCGTATACTTACAACTCCTCCCGGCTCTGAACCTTCAGTACTTGCTTCAATTGTTGAACCGTCTGTCAATGTCACGCGCCGACCTTGAATTTGAATATCTCCGCCTCCTTCCCCCTGAACATTTACAATACCTAGAGACAGGGCAATATCTTGAAAATTCGGTACGTTTTCGTAACCTAAAGCATATCCTTTCTCAATAGGAATTAAGCTAACTGTATTGTTTCCCGCAACGCTTCCTAACTCAATTCGTCCTTGAGGTGCAGTTAAAACACTATTTTCTAATTGAATATTTCCACCAACTAAACCCAACGTTTTCTCAGGCAATACTTGAAGACCAACAAAGTTATCTTCGCTATCAACAGCAATAGATTGATTAACAATATTTCCGGGATTTTCTCGAAAGTTTAACCCAATGGGAATATTAATCGTTAATAAGGTTGGCGCGTCTGGATTGGATGCGGCAAACTCTACGCTATTTTCAAATAAAATACTATCGGCAGTTGAGGCAAAAAATGAACCGCCTACATCTAAACGTGCATTCGGCCCGAATACAATTCCGTTAGGATTAATTAAAAATAAATTCGCATTTCCTAAAACTCCCAGTGTTCCCAATATATTCGATAGATTATTTCCCGTTACACGAGTCAGAATATTACTAATATTTTCCGGATTAGAAAAATACGCACCCCGTCCATTATCAATATTAAAGTCTTGAAAACTATGAAATAAATTAGAACCGCGAATGGCACCACCATCTATTCTGTCACTATTAATGCCATTAATCTCAATATTCGGTACAACAATAGAACTTTCGTTGCCTAAACTGTTATCGGGAATAATTTGTGCGGTTGCAGGAAGGTGGAGGGAGATACTGCCAGCTAGAGTCAGAAGACATAGTGGCATGAATACGGTCTGTTTCCTTGATTGAAGCCTTGGTGAAACCTTGCGGTAGCAATATCGCATCTCCCATTCCTCAGCTTTGTTAATTTTGCTCTCAACCGTTGTGCGATAGCATTACTCTATAATTCATTAGACTGACCACAAGCGCCATGCAGAAGCCTGAGGAACCACTAGAAACCAGTGTAAATCAACCGGAACAAAATCAACCGGATCAGTTGAAAATGTTAGAATACGCAGCCGTTGCCGCCTCCGTAGTTGGTTCTATTGCGGCTGCATGGTTAGAGCAAATCTTGTTTGCTGCCACCCCTTTAACTTTAGCGGCTGTCTTAAATTTAATCAATCGACAGCGATTTGAACAACAACTTAGACGTTATACTACTTCTGCGATCGCCGACATTCAAACCGTAGTTGAACAAAAGCATCAACAACTGCCACAACAACAGACTACTAGCGATCAACAGTTTATACCCGAGTCTACCATAGACTCAGATATTCAAAATGATTTAGATCCGATTGTCGAGGCTGTGACTGAACTGCAACGAGTCACCAAACGCCTGGATGAAGATGTGTTGCGACAACAAGATTGGGAAACTCTCAATGTTAGATTTAAGCTACTAGAAGACCGTATTGAGCAATTCAAACAGGATGTGAGTCCCACTGTCGCCAATACTCCTCAAGAAGTCGTCAATGACGCGATTGAATTGTCTCCCATTCCTCAAGTGGCGGCTGATTTATCTCCGATTCAATCTCAAATTGATCGGCTTCACCACCAAGTCGTTAGGCTGGATGAACAAAACCGCACCATTGTCAGACCCTATCTGTCGCGTTTGGCTCAAGCCGTCAAGAAACTACAACAGCATTCTTAAATTATCTCAGATACCAGAGCTATTGATTGACTTTTTATCTTTTCAGGGGTTTGTAACAGTTGCCGAAAATCTAACTAATTTTTTCTAAAACTGCCTAAAAAATACGCTATTATAGACAAATAAGTAAGTTAATGGTAGAGGAGTTAAAAGACGTTGCTACTCGGCTTTAAAACTGAACTCAAAAT
>CAYNXM010000328.1:0-30570 GCA_964401105.1 uncultured Lyngbya sp.
AATCCCGCAATTCCCGGATATTTTGTATTAGAGTGATAAAAAAAAGCGAAATCTCCACGAGTCATTCCACGTAAGAAATTTCGGGCTTGATAATTCCGAACACCATCCCATATACAGGTGCGATCCCGTTCCATTTCTTCAATACTGTATACACTGGGTTCCGATTTAATTAACCAGTAGTTCATCACTTATTATTTTTTTGTATTTATTTTTTTTAGTAATAAAATATAAGGGATTTATCACTACTCTTTATTTTGACGCGAAAGCCCTTAATATCAGTCTATTGAGATTGTAAGTGATATCAGCTTGATTTGTCAATCAAGGGAGCAAAATTGAGTGGGTTCCGTCGATGGGAGCAGATTAAGAATAATTGAAGCAATGTAACTTTCGTTATTTTATATCATATTGTAGAGAGACAATTATCACTTCAAAAATCGATTGAAGCACACCAAGTTTTCACAACACGACCCATCAACTCTTGCATTAACCAGGGCGTATTTGTAGATTTTGACTGAAGCTGATAGCCTTCCACTTTCCAAGCTTGTTTCGGATTAAACAATGTCAATTCTGCGGGTTTACCGGGTATAATTGAATTAAGTGTTTTACCCAAACACAAAGCCGGATTAAGACTTAATTTTTGCCATAATTCCAAAGCGGACCACTGCCCCGATTCTACAAAGGTTTGCCATAATAGAGGCAAGGCTAATTCTAAACCAATGACTCCGGGGGGCGTATTGGCAAAAGGCACTGTTTTTTCTTCATAAGTAGAAGGGGTATGATCGATAGCGATCGCATCAATTATCCCTGTTTGAATTCCTTGAATTAATGCCGCTTGATCGGTCGGATTTCCTAAAGGCGGATCGAGGTTTAAATTAGGGTTGTAAGGTGTAATTAAACTTTGATTTGAATAACTCCCACTAATAGCCGTTGTATTCAGTAATAAATGCATCCAGGTTGTACTGGCTGTAATGGGTAAATTCTGTGCTTTTGCCGATTGAATTAACTCCACACTCCGGCGAGTTGAAACCCGCATCAAATGAACAGGAGTTTGTATTTCTGCCACTAATTCAAGTACCGTTGAAAGGGCAGCAGTTTCGGCATAAACAGGTATTCCGGGTAAACCACTATAAATCGATTCATACCCGTATCGCATCACTCCATCCATTGCCAAAGCGCGATCGCAACAATACAAAGCAATCGGTAAATTAAATGGCTTTAAATACTCTAATAATCGCCGCAATAGCACTAGATCTTGCAGGGGTTTACCATCGGCAAATCCAATAATACTGGTATTGGCTAATTCTGCCAACCCACTCATCTGTTTGCCTGCAATATTTTGAGTTAATGCCCCCCAAAAAGAAAGCTGAGGCAAAGACTCAGAAAATGACTGAGTTTTCTGTTGTAATAAACTTAATGTAGCTGGAGTATCAACTGGGGGCAAGGTATCAGGTAAAACGTTTATATGGGTAAATCCGCCCGCTAAACCTGCTAGCATTAATGAGGATAGAGTTTCTCGATCTTCAAACCCCGGTTCCCCCGTATGACTATACAGATCAATTAATCCCGATCCTAAAATCATACCCTGACAATTGAAGACTTCAATTGCATCTAAATTCGTCACAATTTGAGGCTGAATTTGTTGAATAATACCATCTACAATTAAAACATCAGCCTGTTGATCCGTATTGGAAACAGGGTCAATAATTCTGACATTTTTTAATAGTTCGCCACTCATTATTTATGTTAGGAAACAGCGGATCTGGTAACGGGGAATAGGGTATTAATTGAGCAATGAGTTATGAATTATGAATTATGAGTTATGAGTAGCATTTCTGATTGCGGAAACTTGAGGCAGTCCGGTCTTGGGGTCACGCCTGCGTGGAGGAACTGCCGTGGCGGTGTCAGTTGACCTCCCGCCACTAGCGTTCGCGGAGCGTGCCGTCAGGTGTAAGCCATGCGCGTCAGCGCTATAGTTTTCAAGACGTCGCCCTTGATTTATACTCCTGTAGAGACGTTGCATGCAACGTCTCTACTTACTTCTTATTTTATAATGCTCCTGCCGCCGTTTGATCAAGAATATTTCCCCCGGAAAGATGACTGGTAATATTACAAGCTTGTAAGACAGCCGGGGCATCAACACCATGAGGATAATCGATCGCAGTCACTGCGCCATTACCTTGTTTAAAGTTCCAGAAATGTTCAGGAGATAAGCCAAACAGTTGACAAAGAATCGCTTTGTTGACTGCATCATGGGCAACCACTAATACTGTAACGGGTTGTTGGTTATAGGATTGAATGATTTTTTGCCAAGCGTTACTGACCCGACTCCAAACCTGTTCTAAGTTTTCTCCTTCTGGCATTTGTACCGTTTCGGGTTCCGTTTTCCACTGCTTTAATAGTCCCGGATAAGATTTTTCAATTTCCGGTTCATAACGACCTTCCCATAAACCGTGACTAATTTCTTTAAACTCATCTTCTAACTGAAGTTCTAGATGGGAATGAGATTTCACAATTAATTCTGCGGTTTCTTTCGGGCGTAACATCGGGCTTGTGACGGCAAAATCTAACTGTACGTCTTTCAAAAATTCCGCTGCTTTACTGCCTTGTTGGCGACCATTATCATTCAGGGGAATATCTATTTGACCTTGAAATTGTCCGTTACGGTTCCAATCTGTTTCTCCATGTCTAACTAGTAATAAACGAGGGCCTTGATGTCCCGGACGAGGTTTGGGAAATTGGACACCCATGTGGGTGGTCACGTTCATTGATTCTAACTGAACTGAAGCCGGTTTTGGTAATTCTCCAGGCGTAACTCCCGAAAAATTTAATACCGTAATACCGCAATTTGACTGTTGTATCGATTGATAATATTGAGGCTTTATTCCTAAAGCTGTGGCAATTAAACAGCGATTAATCCCATTATGAGCCACAATTAAAACCGTTTGATCCAGGTGATGGGCCAGTAAATCTCGCCAGAATTGTTTAGCTTGTTCAAATAATGCTAAAACAGGAAAATGTTGCCGTTCTCCTTGCTGATCTGAAACGGCCATAAAGAACTCATGGGGACGTTCTTGCCAACAGCGATAATCTCTAGCAAACTGTTCAACAACGGCTTGACGTTCCATCCCGGCCCAATCCGGTAAATCAATTTCAAGCAGTTGATCGGTGGGTTGTAATTGGGGAGAATGATTAAACTGAGACAAGATTAATTCTGCCGTCTGTTTCGCCCGTTGTAGCGGGCTGCAATAAACCGCATCAAACTGAATTGCTGATAAAGTTTGTCCTACAATTTTTGCATCTTCACAGCCTTTTTCGGTGAGAATAGAACGATCTAAACGACCTTGAATACGACGTTGAGCATTGTAGTTACTCTGACCATGACGGACAAGGATTACACGGGTGGTCATTTTCCAGATGAGTTAGATTTTAAGCGTCTTAAACAGCAAGCCAGATGCATTGTACCCTGTTTTGGTCATTTGTCATTGAGGATTTGTGATTCGTTGTTGGTCAGCCCAACAGTCTAACCCCTGTCCCCGATCTCCTCCCATGAGGAAGGACGAAGGAGAAAGGACGAATAACCCATAATTAGTAAGTAATTACTCCTGCTAAAGTGAGATTTTTTAATTTGCCTCTTGTCAAGATTACCTTACAGTCCGACACTTGAGATGGGAAATTATTGGCAGTTGAGAGGTCAATCCTTGTGAAAAAAGTTTTAGCTATTATTTTGGGAGGCGGTGCAGGTACTCGCCTCTATCCTTTAACCAAATTGAGAGCAAAGCCTGCTGTGCCTTTAGCGGGTAAGTATCGCTTGATCGATATTCCGATCAGTAACTGCATCAACTCAGAAATTATGAAAATTTATATTCTGACGCAGTATAACTCAGCTTCTTTGAACCGTCATATTGCCCGAGCATACAATTTCTCTGGCTTTACAGATGGCTTTACGGAGGTGTTAGCCGCCCAACAAACCAGTGCCAATCCTAACTGGTTTCAGGGGACAGCCGACGCCGTCCGTCAGTATCTGTGGCTGTTTGATGAGTGGGATGTGGATCATTATCTGATTTTATCCGGTGACCATTTGTATCGGATGGACTATCGGGAGTTTGTCCAACGTCATATTGATACGAAGGCTGATATTACTTTATCAGTGGTTCCAATTGATGAAAAACGGGCTTCCAGTTTTGGCTTGATGAAGATTAATGATTCAGGCCGAGTGGTAGACTTTAGTGAGAAACCCAAGGGAGATGCATTGAAGCAAATGGCAGTGGATACCACCACTTTGGGTTTATCCGCTGAAGAAGCAAAAGAAAGCCCTTACATTGCTTCAACGGGAATTTATGTCTTTAAAAAAGATGTTTTGATTAAGCTCTTAAGCGGCGATCAAGAACAAACAGATTTTGGTAAAGAGATTATTCCAAATGCATCTAGCGATCACAACGTTCAAGCTTATCTGTTTAACGACTATTGGGAAGATATCGGAACCATTGAAGCCTTTTATGATGCGAACTTAGGTTTAACCCGGCAACCTAAACCGCCGTTTAGTTTCTATCATGAAGAGGCTCCAATTTACACCCGTTCTCGTTACTTGCCTCCCTCTAAAATGCTGAATTGTCAAGTGACAGAATCGATTGTATCAGAGGGTTGTATCCTGAAAGATTGTCGTATTCATCACTCTGTGTTAGGGTTACGAGCACGGGTTGAAAGTGGTTGTGTGATCGAAGATAGCCTGTTGATGGGATCTGATTTTTACGAGTCTTTTGCTGAAAAAGAGGCTGCGGAAAGTAATGGTAAAATTCCGGTGGGTATTGGTGCAGATACCACCGTTCGTCGCGCAATTGTTGATAAAAATGCCCGCATTGGTAAAGGGGTAAAAATCATCAACAAAGATAATGTTGAAGAAGCAGAAAAAGAGGAATTAGGCTTTTATATCCGTAGCGGTATTGTCGTAATTCTTAAAAATGCTGTGATTGAAGATGGTACTGTAATTTAATTAAGTGGATGGAGGCGGTTGAATAATCGCCTCTATTTTATTTATAGTGCTGCATGAGGCAAGAGAAAATAGACAAAAAGTCTTTTAATCTTAGAATTATTCCTTTAGATGTTGCTACTAATAAATCCCCTGATTCTACCCCCCTCCCGTCCCCCTTTGCAAGGGACTATTATGGGATAGAACAATATTATCAAAACTGTTTTTTAGCCTATTCAGGAGGAATCACTTCAAAGACTTTAAAGTCTCTCAGCCGAAACCCTTCAGAACGCAATAACACTTGACAATTCTTAGGTGTTGTTTGAAAATCGCAGATATAATATCCTAAAAACTCCCCTCTGTTGTTACAAATACGGAGATTATAACCATATTCTCGGGCAGTTGTACCAAATCGATTAATGAATACATATTGACCCATGTAACGTTCAGCCGGCCACTTTTGCCGATTTACCACCACTGTGACTAAGTTATTGACAGTTAAAGTGGGAGAAAGTTGAACAAAGTCTTGATTTTGAACAAACCAAGTTTCTAACAGTTGATTATCCGGTTCAATCAAGTCTATTGGCGGTAGATTTTCTGATTTTTGCTCTTCTAACCGTTCCTCAATCTCTTCCGGATCTTCTGTATCTTCAGTTACAGAAACAGTATTATTTTTGATGGGAAGTTTCTCTTGTCTTTGAATGACATCACCGTAGATATCTTTCTGTAGCCAAAGACTCGGAATACTCAATTCCGTTTGAGACAGTGGCGGAGATGGTAATTCTTCAGTTTCTTCAAAACAGGGTTTGGGTAATTTATTTAACTTACCCAATGGTATAATTTGCCCTAAGCCAGCAACATCCAATAAACTACACCAAAAAAATAGCGTAGTTACGGCTGTTCGCCCTGTCCGTTGCTGCAATAGTTGTTGAAACTGAATCATACAATATCATTCGGAGAGAAATCTTCATTCTCCAATCAGAATCAGTTATAGCAATACTTCTTCGTTGTAAGAAAATCGAATTGCAGAAGGCAATCTTGCTATAGGGAAGAGAATTATGAAACTCATCAAAAATCTCCCACCTGTAGAGACGTTATATATAACGTCTCTACTGATTCCAAGATCCTCACAAACCGATCGCAGCAATTGCTATATTATCCCATAAAGATAACACAAACTAACTTAATTTAGCGATCAACTGTTCAACCCTTTGTTTAACCTCTTCTCGAACCCGAGGAAAGATTTCAGGTTGTTCTGCGGGGTCATCGAGTTGCCAATCTTCAAAGATTTCTTGGCTCACCCATTCAGGGGGTAAATTGACTCCACAACCACACAAAGAAATCACAGCATCATAATCTTTGGGATTAAATTCACTTAAGGCATTAGACGTTTGGTCAGTAATATCAATTCCCACATCAGCCATTGCTTTAACGGCATGAGGGTTGACTTCACTGGCTTCTAAACCTGAACTGGTAATGGCTATTTTTTCATTGCCTAATTTTTTAGCAAATCCTTCTGCCATTTGAGAACGAGAAGAATTTTTTTTACAAACAAACATGACTTTTTTCATGATTCTAATCCACAAATAAGGTTTAATAATTAGTTCGTTTTTGCTTTTCGTTCACTATGGCGATCTGTCAGATAATCCACTCGATCTCGCAATAGTAATGTAAACTTATAAAGTTCTTCCATCACATCAATCACTCGATCTCGATAGGGTGAATCTTTCATGGTGCCATCTTCATTAAACTCTTGATAAGCTTTGGCGACAGAAGATTGATTAGGAATGGTAAACATTCGCATCCACCGACCTAAAATTCGCATGGTATTCACCGCATTAAAAGACTGAGAACCCCCACTTACTTGCATCACTGCTAAGGTTTTTCCTTGAGTGGGTCGAACCGCACCAATACTTAAAGGAATCCAATCAATTTGATTTTTAAGAATCCCTGTAATATTACCATGCATTTCTGGAGAAGACCAGACTTGAGCTTCTGACCACTGACTCAGTTCTCGCAGTTCTTGAACTAATGGATGAGACTCTTCAACTTGTCCCCGTAAAGGTAAATGTCGGGGATTAAAAAACTTTACTTCTGCTCCCATTTCTGTGATAATGCGAGCGGCTTCTTCTGCTAATAAACGGCTATAAGATCGTTCTCGCAAAGAACCATATAAAAATAGAATACGAGGCGGATGATCGAATTTTTTCATCTGATTTAATCTGATTTAACAGTCTAAACAACGAGGATCGAGTAAGGTTGCTTTTTCGGGTTCACGGGGAAACCAAAACGCCGTTCGTTTACAAAATTCTACTAATATTAGCATCACTGGAACTTCAATTAGTACCCCAACAACAGTGGCTAAAGCAGCTCCAGAATTTAATCCAAATAAAGTAACAGCCGTCGCAATAGCAACTTCAAAATGATTACTGGCTCCAATTAAAGCAGCCGGTGCAGCATCTTCATAAGATAATTTCATCTTTAAAGCAGCAACATAACCGATAAAAAAGATGAAGTTTGTTTGCAGAAGCAAAGGAACAGCAATTAATACAATGTGCAGCGGATTTTCTACAATTAAGTCTCCTTTGAATGCAAATAATAATACTAACGTAATCAGCATTGCTGAGATGGCAACCGGACTTAAATACTTGAGAAAATGACGCTCAAACCAAGCTTTCCCTTTATGCTTAAAAATCCAATAACGGCTATACATTCCGGCGGCTAAGGGTAAACCCACGTAAATTAAAACGGATAGTAAAATCGTTTGCCAAGGCACTATTAAATCATTGGCAGATAGTAACCAACGTCCCAATGGAGCGTATAAAAATAGCATTGCCAGGGAATTAATAGCAACCATGACTAAAGTATGTCCTTGGTTACTGTAAGATAAATATCCCCACATCAAAACCATGGCAGTACAAGGGGCAATTCCCAGTAAAATAGCTCCGGCAATATAAGAGCTTACCAGCTCAACTTCACTGCCTCTTAATATCTCTGTTCCAGTCAGTAACGGTTGGAATAAATACCCTAAGAAAAACTGAGCAAATACAACCATTGTAAACGGTTTAATTATCCAATTGATCACTAAAGTTAATCCGACCGGTTTAGGGGCACGCACTGCATTCACTGCCTGGGTAAAATCAATTTTTACCATGATGGGATACATCATAAAAAATAGGCAAATTGCAATGGGAATTGAGACCTGATAAATGCTCATTTTATCTAGAGCAATAGCAACTCCTGGAAACAGTCTTCCCAGGGTAATTCCGGCAATAATACACAGGAAAACCCAGAGGGTGAGATACTTTTCAAAAAAACTCAGTTTGCCGCCTGCTTGAACGGCTTTTGTATTGACGGGAGGGGATGTAGTACGCATTATTTTTTAATTTAATATCAAGGTTAATCAACAGTCGGCTAGAACTTTTTGAAGCCTCTTTCTATTCCCGAGAAGCTAGGACTAACTTCGACATCAACTGCTTTTTCGGTGTTGAACAGTTCATTGATGGCTTCCGTGATAGGAGTTAGGGTGCTATAATTATCAATTTTGATGGATTCAGGTTGTTGAGAGGGCTGCAACCCATCGGCCGTCCTCAAAATAGTTCCGGCTATTAAAACCTTGAAACCCTGAATTGATAAGTCTTCCGGTTGATTTATGCTCATCTGATTCACCTGAACTCCTAGGCTTGATTGGGTAATGCTATGCCTGTATTATTTCAGAAAAATTTGATTTGTCAAGTCATATGATCTGTGATATTTATTTCTGAATAACCTCATTCGGTAAAATAGGAGTGACTTAATTTTAAGTTTTGTCTCAAAGTCTGCTCATGGAAAAATTAACCCCAGGCATCATACTTTAGGGTTGATTGAGTCTTATTATCAGTGTATTCAGATTAGCAAATACACACAGTCCCAGTGTGTTTACAATAGTTTATTGTACCTTCGTGTCTGGTTTGACTACTGTCGTTGCAGTTACCAAAGTAACTGCATTTGGATGTTTTATTTTGTCCCTATTTCTCTTTCGGGAATGATTTAAAATCCTAGTATTTTTAATTTAAGGACGAACTGTTACTTGATCCGTTTCAACCTGACTGACTCCTTCAACTCCCTCAGCTACGCTCACCATTTGGCTTAGTACTTCTGCATTGGGAGCAGTGCCTTTGAAAACAATTGTACTCCCTGTTTGAGCCACATAAACCGTTTCAATCGCTGCTAAATTTGCATCTGCTTCAAAGGCTTTTACCACTCGCTTGGCCAAACCGCTTTTGTCATACTCTCCCTCTAAACCGACTCGTTCCTCTGGGATTGTTCCTGTTCCTGTATTAGTATGATTACACCCTGTTAAAGCAACAACAGTGGTCAATACAGTAATGATGATAAGATTAGTACTTTGTTTGATCATGATTTTTATCTGAAAATAAAATTATACATAATTTGACTGTAAAAGTATAGATTTTGGAGTCAATATTACTTTAATCGTCAAAACCGAAAATTTTTTAATATCTTTTATATAACGAGAGAGACGTTAGGGATAACGCCTCTACTTGATTATTTTTCCATTAAACTGGATGCTCAGAATTATCTGTTTTTGAAGAAGAATCGGACTTTTCTTCTGAACTCTTAAATTCTGCAGTTTTAATTTTTTTGCTCATCCCTTGAGTGACATCTTTCACTTGTTCGACCATGCCTTGAGTTTTCTGTTTCACCACTTCTAAATCATTTTTAGTTTTTTGATAGTCTTGGTGAAAGAAAACCGTTGCCCCCTCCAGTTTTCGACCTAACCCTTCTGTATATTTTTGCGGATTTTGAACGGCAGCTTCGAGGACAATCACTCGCTGAGTGCCTACACTAGAAATTGCACCAGGAGGCAGTAAATAAACCCCATCCATCAAGCCTTGTAAACCACTGGCAGAAAACAAATAACTCACGACTGAACCCGTATTGGGATTAAAGAAAAACTCTAGCAGTTTACCCGCTTTATTTCCGGCATTTGTCCAAACTTCCGTATTAACGGGTGGCTCAATAGAATCAGGAATTTCTATTAAAGGGGTTTGGGGAACATGAACCAAAACACTATCTTTACCAATGGCTTCAATCTGTTCCCAACTTAAGATATGTTTATGTTTGCCAAACACACCCGATTTACAGATAATACCAATAACTTTCTGTGCCTGTTTATTCAGTAATAATTGGGAAATATGACCGACTTTTTCGGCTGTTTGGCGATCCAATACCAGGCGATCGAGCAATTCACTTCGTTTGAGTGCAACTGATTGCTGAGACATCTTAAACCGACTCCTTGATGTAATATTTAATCTAAAAAGCCAGGGCTAAACGCTTCATTCCTCAGCCGGCTTGCCAAATCACACGAGAATTTTATGTATTGAGTCATTAGAACTTTTAGTAACCACCTCACCACGGAATTAAGACTGAATCATGACTAACTGAGTGATCGCAATTGTTGAGGGCAATGGCTTAGTGTTTTTAATAGTAGCGTAAGTCAGACAATTCAGGGCGATCCTGTAACCTTACTTTACCTAAAGAACCCTTTCGGGATTGATTATTAGTCAATCCCAATCTGTTCATGAGAACAACAGTCATTAATCGGATTGAATTTGAGCATTCAACGTTTTAAAAATGCGATCGCGGCTAACTTCCAAATGAGCTAAAGTATAGGCATCCATTCGGTCGCGATATTTTTGTATAACTTGAGTCATCATTTTATTGAGTTGTTTTAACTGATATCGTGCTAAGGTTTGAGCATCTTCCGGCACACGGATTTGACGTAGTGCCATCTGACTCAACAGTTCTAAATATTCTCGTTGTAATGAGCGCCGAACAATTGAAATTGAAATTTGATCCTCTGTGTTTAAAATCTCCGTCCAAATGGTATTTTGCATCGTCTCAAACAACTCTGGTAGGGTGAGTGTCTCTTGGGGTTGAGCTTTTAATTCTAAATCCCGTAACCGAGTCAGTCGAGTGGGGGCAAATAACTCCCATAAAATCCGATTTTGTACCCAACTAATGCGATCGCCAATGGGATATTCTAAAGAGTCATATAAATCTGGATTTCCCCAATCTCGCCAACGGGAAGGGGCCAATTGATTGAGTAAATCTGGAGAGAACTCAAAGGCATTTTCAGCAAAAATATACTGTTGTAATACCTGTAACGCTTGGCGCTGTTGTTCAACTGGAATGGCTTCAAAGGGTAACCGTCCGTTGGGGTCATCGGCGCGATCGCGATTAAAAGATTGTCCCCCAAGATACAGGGTTAAATTCACCGCATTTTTGCTGTAGTAGTACAACACAGTATCAAACATTTTACGAACCCGGTCATACCCTTCTCCTGCTTGAGGGGAACGTTGTTCTAAACGTTGCCACATCAGGCGAGCATTGTCCAACTGCCATTGGGAATATTGCAACATATCTTGACTTAAATCATAGGCATTGGCGGCCGGATCGAGAAATACCCCCCGCATATCTTCATCGGTGGCATAAGAGAGTGCTGGGTTGGAGGCCCGTCGGGCGATTTGTTGTAGCTGTAGTTGTTCTTGGCTGGGTGAGGCGGCGGCAATGGGAGTGTAACCATATTCAATCACCCAATCATCATAGGGGCCAACTATGACGGGAAAATAATCCCCTTGGGGATGATTTGGGGGGGCTAAATTAACGGGTAAGTAGTCCATTACAGAGGCAGTTAATCCTTGAGTCCGAGTAATTTTGGTATTATGTAATGCTTCAGGGGTTAACAGAGTACTGCCATGAAAGTTATGTCTTAAACCCAAAGCATGACCAATTTCGTGAGCGGTGAGATATTGAAGATATTGATTAATATAGGTTGTTGTTTGGCTATCTTGAGGCGAAATATTATTGAGCAACGCCAAAGCCACTTGACCTACCATCAATTGATGTTGAGACTCTCTCTGAAAACACAGATGTCCACGATCCATTGAATGAAGTTGAGCTTGAGATTTTTGAGAGACTGAATGAAGTTTTTCCCCACAGGATTGAGACAATGAAGCGGATTTTTCATTCAAATGATTAGACCGATCTAAGAAAATTTCAGCTTCTTCTAATAGTTCGGTGACTGAATTGCTTTCGAGGACAATATCTGCATCTAAAATCTGTCCGGTTAGAGGATTGACGTGGGACGGCCCGTAACCATTAAAAGAGGGTTGAAATGAAGTAGACCATCGAATTGTATTGTAACGAACATCTGCCGGATCCCATGAGGCATCATCTGGCATTTGTTTGACTTCTATTGCATCGATAAACCCAGCTTTTTCAAAGGCTTTATTCCACATTAATACTCCAGATCGAATCCCATCCCGATATTGATAAGGGACTGTATTTTCAATCCAAAAGATAATGGGTTTTACGGGCGGTGATAAAGTAGCAGAAGGATCTTGTTTTTCTAAATGCCAGCGATTAATATAGCGAACAAAAGCAGAAGATTCTCCAGAATTAGAAATATTTTTATGTAAGGTTGTAAAATATCCGACTCGTTGATCGGCGAGGCGAGGCTGATAATCAGTTTGAGGAACTTCTAAAAAACTGTAACGCACTCGTAAGCTAAAAGCACGACTATCCGGCAAAGAATTAATATAATAATCACCCCCAGAAAAACCTAAAACTGACTCCAGTTCAATATTATAGGGAAAGACTTTAACACCATTAATATAGGATTTATTGGCATCATAAGTGGCTTTAATATCTGAGGTGATTTCTTTAGTGACTCCAGATAAATCTTTATCACCGATAAACAGATTGCTAATATCAACCAGAAGGGTTTGGCGTTGTGTATCTGTCGCAGCAATCGGTAGAGAATAAAGGACTGATTCACTAAAGGAACGGTCTACAGAACGAGATTGGGGATCGTCTACATCGGTGCGAAAATGAATATTAGGTAAGACAAATTCAACTTTATCCTGTCGTCTACGCCATTGAAATAAGAATTGACTTTGTTCTGTTCCACTGATAATCCCGGATTGTCCTAAACCGGATTCAAGGCTAGAAAAACAAAGGTAGTTTTGATTAAAATTTTCTGGATAAAGTTCTAAGTAAACTTGACCTGTATCTGAATGATGATACAGAGTAAATAGTCCTTCTAATCGCTCACTTCCTTCAATTAATTTATCAAAAGTTGCAACAGATTCTTCTGAATTCTGAGCAATGATTATATTTTCCCGTCGATCGGGGGGATGGGATTGTTGAGCTTTGACTTGAGAGACGGAAAATGTTTGGGCAAAGCCCAACCCGTCAGAAAAAGTCAATACAATCAACAAACAGGACAGCCCTAAAATTGAAGAAAAACGCTTAATTTTTTTTATCAGTATTGTGTCTGGCTTTTTATAACTCATTACTCATTATCAATCGAAAAACTACTAATACCACTCTTCATTCAGGTAAACTGTCTTTAAATTAGAAGCACTTTCTCATTATTTTTCTAGTTAATTTTTTCAGATGAACCCATTAATTAAGTGAAATAAAATCGGGGAAAAGGCTGAGCTTTTTATTCTTTTCACCCTAATTTAATCCCGGCGGGATGGTTTTAGAATTGTCATCGAGCTTATACCCTTTTTCTCAATTTAGGCTATATCTTAAACTCCACCTAAGCACCTAGGGAATTCGGAGAATTGCTCAATATAGCCAGATAATTTCTAATCCGATTTTTAACAAGAGAAGCGATCTAAAATGACATAGATCGGGTAATCACCGCTGACGACTCTATAGCGTTATGGGAACGGTGATAGCTTTGTCCATCAATCAAAGGCAACGAGTAATATAAGTTTTGATCAACCATCTGCACGGATTAAAATATTGATGGCGTAATTTAACTCTAACAGGTGTTCTTTATATTGGGGAAAGAACACTCTCCTCAGCTATCTGGCTAGAGTTGATGCACTTAATTCTATTGTAAAGCCTAACGAGGCCAGGGAATTCTATATTCTTGAGCCAGACGTTGGGAAACCGCAGCCGCCCCATATTGATTTAAATGGCTGGGGTCAGAAAAATAGTGATACTGATCTTGCCAAGAAACCCCTAAATCAATAAAAGTTATGTCAGTTTGGGTTTCGAGTTGTATCATCTGTCGGCGAAACACTTGCTCATAGTCCCAACGCACTGCATCCAAATAATCTTGAGTCAAAGGCATATTCACAAACACAACATCAATCCCATGAGGCTGAACATATTGCAGTAAAGTATTTAGGGCAGTGGTTTGTTCTCCCTCTAGTTCAAATCCTTGATAATCTCCATCATAATATCCAGAGACTTTGGAATGTTTTTCGTAATAGGTTTCAGGTTGAAACTGCACCGACAGGGGTAAAAAACCATTCTCTTGCAGTGCGGGAATATTTTGGGTTAAAGCCTCCCCAGACTCTGCCGCCGCCGCATCTGGAGTCGCCTGAGGCGGGATGATCACTTGTTGATTGACCACTGATTGTAACATCTGTTTCAAGCGATCGCGCCTAGAATAGCTTGCCGAGAGGGCCTGCACTTGTTGTGTTAATCCTGTCTCTCCCCAGTCTAAAGTGGGATCAGAAGCCTCAGTAGACCCCAGCCAAGCCCGCCAGCCTAACTTGAGTGAGGGTTGTTTGGCTTCGGCTTCTGCCCATCCACCGGTGGGAAGACTAAAAGTTCCTTGAGTAATTTGTTGATAGCCGTCGGATTGAGCAATACTGTCATAAGTGCGATCGACTCGACCACTATTAACGGCCCGGACTCCATCCGCAATTAAAATCAGTTTGGGTAACTGCGAGGGCGGTAAAACACGCCGAAGAATTAAATCCACTACTTGCAATGTTGCCCCATTTACCCCAAAGTTAAAGATTTTGAGTTGACCGTAACCTTTAGCCCGTAACTCTTGCTCTAACACGGCTGGGTCAATTCCACGCAAAGCTCGAGAACTACCAATAATTAAAATATCCGGTGGCTGTTGATGTCGCGCAATATAGTTCTGATAGCGGGTCAGTTGTTCATCGAGTTGTGGACTATTAAATGTCGGGTAGATCCCAGCCAGATTTCCTGGGGACATCGAAGACATTCGAGAGTTATTCGTTACCCCAAAAGCAGTTGAGGGATTGTTCCATTCTGTTGCCGTTGTACCTGAGTTGACCACCGAGTCGAATGACCCTGGAGCCTCTTGCCATTGAACCAGTTTCGCTAAGATTAAATCAGCCTGCCACACCAACAAGCAGCCTAATGCTCCCCAAGCCAAACCTAAGCTGGCTTTTTGAACGCGAACTGAGGCTGAACCCGTGCTACGATGATTGACTAAAGCCGGATCAACTGTCGAAAATAAACCCGTTGCGATCAAATTCTGCTGTATCTGGCTACAGCAGCGATCTAACTGAGTTTGCCACCTCGAAGCCGAATGATGTTGCGGCTGGGATTCTTCTTCTTGTTCTAAATGAATTAAAGGTAAATTGGGGCGAAACACCAACTCACCCGCCTGAGTGGTTAAAACACCCGCTTCAGGGGTGGAGGGTGTAAACTCCATCTGAGGCGTTTCAACAGGGGACCCGGCCGGGGAAGATGTGGATATTAAGCTTAATCCACAACGCCAAAGCGGAGATTTCTGACCACTGCGACGACCGTAAATTTTAACGCTTGTAAGCTGTTCAATTTTAGCCTTCTTTAAAAATTGGCTAATGGGCGGCACCATCTTAGACTGAGAAGGACAGGTCGATCCTTCTGTCATCACATGAAGCAGATTACCTTTGCGTAACAGCATCACCCGGATGCCTCCGGTTGCCAGCTTGGAATCTAAATTAGGGTTAATTAAACGATTAATCAGAAACTTTAAAGCCTCTATATTTCCTTGTTGGGCTAAAGTCAAAGCACTGGGTTGTAAATTGGGCTGTTGGGCTGCCGGCAAATTCAACCAATCAATCCACAGGGGAGTTTCTGAACCATTACTATTCTTCGTTTCCTCAATACCATAGATTGTTGCGGCCTGAATACCTTGAGGGGCAATTTTATCTAAAACCCGCTTCACTATCCCCATCACTTGAGATTGATCCGGGGTTGCTGCTGCTTGAGACTTTTTGTGGCTGGGGTGTTGACAAAATATATGTAAGGTAGACTCTTTGAGAGTAGCCCGTACTTGTAACTGTTGAGGGGATAATGTTTGATTCAGTAAGGCAGCGATCGCATCGGTGTCACCCCATCGTCCCCATGCCTTCAAGATTTTCTCTGGGGGCGTTAAATCTACCCGTAACATCCAATCGGGCTTGGGTTCTCCCTTAACTTGCAGTAAGATACAAGCATCCCGATAGTTTTCTAGGTGTAGTTCTCGTAGTTTCTGGGCAATGGGTTCTGCCAATAGTGACGGATCTGGGCTATAAGCGGATTCACACAGTACCCAAAGTCGCTGTTTTGGCTGAACTGAAATTGAGGTTGTCTCATGAGAAGATACCGCTTCAGTCTCACGAGGACGAGATAAATTCCGCCGTCGAACTTTAACATCTACTCCCAACCCCTCTAAAATTTCACTGAGATGAGTTGCGATCGCCGCTGGATGTCCTTGACGCGCTAAGGTTTCTGTCGAGACCGTCGGCACCCGATCGCTCGTCGGTGCTTGAGCTATTCTCGACTCAGAGACAGAAACGGTTCCCAGAAGATCTTCTTTTTCTTTCTGCACGGGGGCAGCAGACGGAAATGACATTTTTGGTGGGTAGGGCAAAATTGAATTCTCTGTTAGTATCTCAGAATATTGCGTTTGTGTTTGCGCTTTGGGCGCAATTGGTAAACGTTTAGCCTTTGCAACATATTCACAGTGGCGGTTGCTGGCTTGCTTTTTTACTTCTGGTGGCTTTGGATCTGGGGTAGGATTGGTAGCCTTTGGCGCAGGTTGGGATTCAACAGTGGATTTAGATTCAATTTCAATATCAGCTTCAGGCATCGGAATTGACTCCGTTGCCGTTGTTTTCTGGGGGGAGGGCTGACGATTAAACCATCCACCTAAGCCAATTGAGAAGGGTTTTCGGGTCTGTTTCTGAGGAGACGGATCGGGTTCGGGTTGTGGAGATGGAGAGACAGCCTGTTTCTCTTCCCGTTTCTGTAAGGTGGGCACCTCTTGCGGCTGAGGGACTGCCGCTTTTGAGTCCATGATTGCCGTCGGATCATAATCTAACTTTACCGTCCAGTCCGGAAGTTTTGCCCCGCTTGTTCGACCACTCAAAAAGATTTTGTCAATGGCTGGACTTTTAGCGGGTAGGTAAGCATCCAGCGAGTTTTGTTTCAGTGCAGTTGATACGCGATCAACGGTCTGTTTTTCCGCCAAACCCTGGGATGCTTCGTACAATAAATACAGGTGATTACCCCGCAACCGAACTTGTACCGTTGCAGTATGGGGTTCAATGGCAATTTGCGCCCATTGAATCACTTTAGACCAATCTAGTTTTAAAACACTCCCACGAATACTCAACCTTACCCCTGATCGCGTTTTCAAATCACAACATTAACTAACCATCTGCATGATACCAGCCTAATTATCATAATTGTCGAGATGTTCGATTTGACACTCCACGGGTTAAAACCGCGTGGATTCTAATGGTTGTTTAGACAGGGGATGAATCCACCTGTCTAAACTTCTCATTAGTTAAGGGACTGTCATAGACCCCATCCTTTAAATCATCCATACCTATTACAGATACAGCTTTCTCAAGATCTAAAGGACATGAAAAACCGTTCCATTGACCTATATTTTGACTGGCATTCCAATCAGCATTGCATCGATAACCATCAAAACCTGTGAACCAATGTCCATTTCTTTTTCCAATAACACCATTACGATGGTCGGATTTGGAAGTGTATGGAGCAGGAATTGATTCAAAGGGTACACCTGCTTGAATTGCTTTATAACGAGTTAGCATTTCTAATTGAAAATATGACCAAGCATGGCGATTATTTCCTGCGTCAGATCTAACTTTCTTAGACTGTTTTGAAGTTTGCCTGATATTAGACAAATCCTCAAATCTTAATCCCATGCCATAATCTTTGGCGAACTGAACCAACTGCTTGGAAATGCAATGATTGATATAGGTTATGATTCGTCTTTCTTTAGACTCCAAGCGTTTAATTACTTTGCGCTTACTTGCCTTTTGAAGTTGCTTTCTCAATTTCTGGTAGCGTCTTCTTAAATGTTTAATTGGACGACCATTCCAGAATTTACCAAACCCATTAGGCAAGGAAGCAACAGCAATTTGGTTTTGTCCTCTATCGACTCCAATCCAGTTTTCAACTGGTTCAGCATCAGGAACATCCATTGATACTGATAACAAAACATACCAAATACCTTTTTTAGATTTCCATAACTTCAGGCTACCTTTTTGAGCAACATCCGTTATGATTTTGTCTAAAGTATCGGTATGACTGGATTGATGAATAGCTAAAGGAATGCGCTTTTTAACTCCCCTAACAATTGAAAAGGCTACTGAATAAGTATCGCCTTTCTTCTCAATTCGCCATCCTTGATTATTAACTTCAAGGGGTAGACATTTAAACTTCTTAACTTGAGTCGCAGCACAGCTATTACGAATAGTTTGATTAATCCAACCTGAACCTATCTCAATCTGATTGAAGTCCTTGCTAGTGTATTTTCTCCTATCCGTTTTAGGGATTTCTAGCAATTGGTTAGCAATACCCGTATTCAACTCAGTCAGTCGGTCAAACTCTTGCGCTTTGCATTGGTTTAACCGATAAAAAGGAAGTTTCAACGTCAGGGTTAAATTAGCCATGAGCTAATCTTAACATACATCTTGCATGAGCGTGTAAGATATAAACACTTCGGGTTGAAACCCGTCGGGTCGCTTTTCATCCATCGCTTAAAAGACGATGGCTTTCCCAAACCCGTGTCAATTTAGGTAACATCATTGTAAAGGTACTACCTCTGATGTCAACAGCAACGTTTGCTGTATATTTTGGCAGACTTAGCGCCAAAGTGAATACAGTTTTCTGCCATACTCTTCTATTCGTATTATCATCAAACCCATTATGCAATCAACACCCCAACCGCCATCCGAATCTCAAACCTCACAAGCCTCTCCAGTGAAAATGCCCTCAGATTGGCTTATTAGCCTCGCGACGGCTCCTGTTTTATTACTTTTAGGGGGGAGTAAGGTTTTAGCAGATGCCGTCCTAGATTTGAGTCAAACCAGCGAAGAATTATTCCGAGGCGATCGCCTGCCCGTCCTCCACTTTCCTCAAAAACACAACCCAGAGAACGAGGAATAGACAGTGATTGATTTGTGATTCGCTTCAGTATAAACTTGACACATTTGTTGGGCTTCATCCCCCATCATCGCTGTTTTTTCCAGATCTACTGTTTCCTATTTATAGAGATTTTGGTAGTGATAGTAACAGCAAAATAATGAATTTTAGATTATGAAGCAGATTAAACCATAGCAAATCATGATGTGAGGTAAGAAATTAAGCCATAAAATAAATTGGATATTATTCTTGACAACTTTAGGAAAAAACATGAGTTCATTGATCGAATTTTCAGAACAAATTCCCGAAAATATCACTTCACCCGTTACCCCATCTACCACCTCCGATCTATTTTTACGCAATCGCCTCAAAGTTGTAGAAGACTTATGGGAATCGGTATTGTATCAGGAGTGTGGCCAAGAATTGGTGGATGTGTTGCGCCAAATGCGAGCCATGACTTCCTCAGATGGACTTGCCTCTCCCTTTGAAGAAGCCAGTGATGTATTACAATTGATTGAACAACTCGATATCAGCTCAGCGATTCGTGCGGCTCGTGCTTTTGCCTTATATTTTCAACTGATTAATATTGTAGAGCAACACTACGAACAACGGGAACAGCAACAGGCTTATTCTCATCGCAAACCGACACAAACAACGGTGGAAGCGCTGGCCGACTCTCACTCTATCTTTGAACAACGCAATCAACGATTTTCTAATGGGGAAGAATATCCCCTGAATTTATCAGATTTAGGGATGGAAAACAAAAAAGATGAGCGAGATTTAGCGACATTTGATTATCTGTTTCCCATGTTACGGCGGTTGAATGTTCCCTCTGGGCAAATTCAACGGATGATTCAACAGTTAGATGTCCGGCTAGTATTCACGGCACACCCGACTGAAATTGTCCGTCATACAATTCGTACCAAACAACGTCGTATTGCTAAAATTCTGCAAAAATTAGATCAGTATGACGAAAACTATGGCGACATCAGCCAGAACAACTCCTCTGAGGCCGCTATTGTCTCTTCACGGGTGGTAGAACTTCAAGATCAACTGACTGAAGAAATTCGGGTGTGGTGGCGCACTGATGAATTGCATCAATTTAAACCCACTGTTTTAGATGAAGTCGATTATACCCTGCACTATTTCCAAGAAGTGCTATTTGATGTCATTCCCCAACTGTATCAACGGATTAAATATTCTCTGCAAACTTCTTTTCCCAATTTAACTCCTCCCCGTTACGATTTTTGTAAATTTGGGTCTTGGGTGGGTGCAGATCGAGATGGTAACCCCTCTGTTACCCCAGAAGTCACTTGGCGGACAGCCTGCTATCAACGCCATCTTGTCCTGGAAAAATACATTGATGCCGTAGATCGCTTAAGTGAGTTGTTAAGCCTGTCTTTGCACTGGAGTGATGTTTTACCCGACTTACTCGAATCATTAGATCGCGATCAAGTCCAGATGCCAGATATTTACGATAAACTGGCAATTCGCTATCGTCAAGAACCCTATCGCTTAAAACTGTCCTACATTCAAAAACGCTTAGAAAATACTCGCGATCGCAATTGGCAATTTTACAATAGTGATGAGTCTAGCCGATATCAAGATAAGCTAGTCAACCCAGAAAAGATGGGTGATTATTATCGATCTGGGACAGATTTTCTAGAGGAGTTGCAGTTAATTGAGCGCAACTTACAAGAAACAGGCATTCGTTGTCGAGATCTCGATAATCTGATTTGTCAAGTTGAAATTTATAGTTTCAGCTTAGCCCGTTTAGATATGCGTCAGGAATCTTCAGTTCACTCCGCCGCGATTACTGAAATCGCAGAATATCTGCAAATTTTACCCAAACCCTACGAAGAACTCACCGAAGCTGAACGTACCCAGTGGCTCACCAGTGAACTCCGTACCCGTCGCCCCTTAATCCCGGCTGAACTCCCCTTTTCTGAACGCACTTGCGAGATTATTAATACTCTACGGGTGATGCGGGAATTGCAGCAAGAGTTTGGCGGGGAAGTTTGCCAAACCTATATCATCAGTATGAGTCGGGATGTCAGTGACTTGCTGGAGGTGATGCTGCTGGCAAAAGAAGCCGGACTTTATGACCCCGCCACAGGCATTGGCAACTTACAAATTGTACCACTGTTTGAAACAGTAGAAGATTTGAAGAATGCTCCTCGGGTGATGAAAGATCTGTTTGAATTGCCCCTGTATCGGGCTTTACTGGCGGGTGGGTATGAATCTGATCCACAAAATTCTACAGATCCGAGCAGTTCTCTTGGTCAGCATTCCTTAGGCGAGGAAACCTCGCCAGGGTCTGACCGCTCTTTACAAGAAATTATGCTGGGATATTCTGACAGTAATAAAGATTCAGGTTTCCTCAGCAGTAATTGGGAAATTCATAAAGCCCAAAAAGCATTACAAACCGTTGCGGAAAAATATCATGTTAACCTGCGGATCTTTCATGGCCGGGGTGGTTCAGTCGGACGGGGAGGGGGTCCTGCCTATAAAGCGATTTTAGCCCAACCTGGTAAAAGTATTAGCGGCCGGATTAAAATCACCGAACAAGGAGAAGTGTTAGCCTCCAAATATTCCTTACCGCAATTGGCATTATATAATCTCGAAAGTGTAACGACAGCGGTAATTCAAGCCAGCTTATTGCATACAGGGTTTGATGAGATTGATCCCTGGAATGAGATTATGGAGGAACTCTCCGCGCGATCGCGGTCTTGTTATCGAGCGTTAATCTATGAACAACCGGATTTAATTGACTTTTTTAATCAAGTCACCCCGATTCAAGAAATTAGCCAACTGCAAATTAGCTCTCGTCCGGCTCGTCGGCGCGGAGATAAGAAAAAGGATATTTCCGGTTTAAGAGCCATTCCTTGGGTATTTAGCTGGACTCAGAGCCGTTTTCTATTGCCTGCCTGGTACGGAGTCGGAACCGCTTTACAAGAGTTTGTGCAACAGCAACCGGAAGAACATCTCAAACTATTGGGATATTTCTATTACAAATGGCCGTTTTTCCGCACCACCATTTCTAAAGTGGAAATGACCTTAGCCAAAGTAGACCTGCAAATGGCACATCATTACGTTCATGAACTGGGTGCAGCGGACTGCAAAGAACGATTTGAGACGCTGTTTGAACAAATTACCCAAGAGTTTAACCTGACACGGAAGTTAGTTCTGCAAATTACCAACCATGAACGTTTACTCGATGGCGATCCAATTTTGCAGCGTTCGGTGCAGTTACGCAACGGTACCATTATTCCCTTGGGAATGTTACAAGTGGCATTACTGAAAAGGCTGCGTCAACACGGTACTTCTGCTTCTAGTGGTGTGATTCATTCTCGCTACAGTAAAGGGGAATTATTGCGCGGTGCCTTACTCACTCTCAATGGTATCGCAGCCGGAATGCGCAATACAGGCTGATGAGTTATTGGTTCTTTGTTGGCGATCGTTAGTCATTGTCATGCATAAGGTGTGGGTTAGCGAAAACTAAGCGGAGTGGAATGGGCGCGGCCGCCCCAAGCTCCCCGTGCCACAGGCGCGTCAGTTTTCAAGAAAAAGTGATATGCGCCCATACCTTATTTGTTTTTTAATAAGGCTAAAGATTGAGTTAGGAAAGAGGTGATATTTTTGTGAAAAAGGGATACACAATGAGGGATCGATCAAAGCCTGAATTATCTATAAATTATAGGTTACAGTTCTCTTTCGGAAATGCGTGACGCGATCGCGTATTACTTTGCAACCACATCGCCTTTTTTGACTACTTTACCTAAGTAATTCAACTAACTCTTGTTTCTTCAGTTTACTGTAACCGGTCAGTTGACGTTTCTTCGCTATTGCTTTCAATTCTTTTACTGTTAAGCTATTCAGGTTTAACTGTTCTTGGTTTCCATCGGTTTCGGGTTGAAGTAGGGTCGAGGGTTCCGGTATTTCAGGAGTGAGATAAAAGACTTCTTCTAAGACTTGTAACTTCTTCCCTTTCGTAATCCCACATTTTAGTTTAGTAATGGGAGATAAGGTTTTCCAATATTGACGCGGTGCTTCATCAATTCGGGTGGTTGCTGTTAACAAATTTACGCCTTTGAGTGGTGTGTTCGGTTGTTCTATTAAATATTGCAATGCATCTTTAATTTCATCTCGGGTTGCTGTAGATAGATTGATTTTCGGTATTAATTCTTGAGACAAAATCTGAGTTAACTTTTCAGTTTCCTCCCTATCATCAGCAATAATACACCAAACTTTTTCTAAGTCGGCAACTTCTGCCACAGCGTAAATGAAGGCATTACCAATGACCTGATATTGATCTTCTCCGATTTCTTTGACAATCACAGGTATCCAATTGCGTTCACCAAATTGATTGAGTGCTTTTGCGGCTGCTTTTACTAAAAAACTAGGTGCATCTGTTCCTTTTCCTGGATCAATATTATCGAGATCAAGATGCATTAAATTACCAATATCTATTAAATTACTCATTGTAAGAAGTACTCTTTTGCTAAATTTGCATAGTATTCGCGGGCTGTTTTATTTTTATAAACCGCAGGCATTTGATCGAATCCAGCATTAGCAATATAAGCGTAGCTGGGAATCTCAAAAATGTGACGATCTTTTCGAGATTTTGTATAACGAGGATAAAAATAAGGCAGCAAATCTAACGGATGATTTGGATCTTTCTTTGCGTCTGCGATTAACCGATCGATCGCTTGATGAACAGTTGTTCGTTGAGACTCTGTCATCTTCTCTCCATTAAAGAAAATGGGGAGGGCAATAGGGGATCCATCTTTTCGGATATTTTGCACTTCTGGGATATATTTACGAATCGCTATTGCGGCATTTCTTAAGGAAAAAATATTGTTATGTTTGGTTGGAATTAACACAACATCTGCGGCATAAACTGCGCTGGCACTAAGAAAACGCCAGTTAGGTGGAGAATCAATTAAAATATAGTCATACTTAGATTTAAGGGTTTCTAAAGTTTGACTGAGTGTATAAATTTTAAGTTCTTGCCTTAACTCACTTTCGCTTTTATCCGCAAAGATTTGATCGGCGGGAATAATATCAATTTCTAAGGTTTTATTTTTCGTCTTTACCTGATGACGTTTAATCACTTTTTCGAGATTATTTTCTCTATTTTTCAAACAAGCATAAAACCCTTGTTGCTCTATTTCAAACCCGAGGGAGTGGGTTAAATCTTGCTGATTTGGATCGAAATCTATCACCAATACTTTTTTATTATATAAACTTAAAATAGCCGCTAAATTGACTGTTGTAGTGGTCTTTCCTACCCCCCCTTATTATTATAAATTGCCACTGTTAATGCTTTAGAATTATCTGCTATTTTTTTGGATATTTTTGAAATCATTTCAACCACATTATCCGGATTGAGTTCTAAACAGGGAGTAGCTGGAAAAACCACTTTACCATGTTTTCTAAATAGTTGAATATGTTGTGAATTTGTCAGAATACCCCAGTTGACTGTTTTGCAATTTGAACCTAAACAGTAATTTTTAAGTTGTTGAACGGTTTTTATATATTGCGGGGAACCTTCACTCAGATTAATATCTCTTCCTTTTACTTCTATCAGTAAATAGGGATTAGTTTGAGATTCAATAAAATTATCATCTTCGCTGCTTTTTCGCGCCGCATAATCAACCGCTTTAGAACCTGTACCCGTAGAATATTCAGGAATTCTATCTAACTGACCAAAACCCAGGGCAGTTAATAAATCGGAGATAAAAATACTACTAACTGTTGCTTCCGATGCCTGGTCGGGAAGATTAATTAAAGATTGTTTAAGTTTTTGACTATTCATATTTACATCTGCTAAAACATTTTCAGATTGATTGGGTTGTGTTTTGGGTATTGCAACCCTAAAAATTACCTCACAATTGGGTTGTGACTAAAATCTTTATTTAGATCCTTGATAGTCTTAAGTTTTCCTCAATTTGCCGAAATCATGTCAGGTTAATAAATCAGCACAAAACTAATACTCACAACTATTTACTATCTCTGTTGCTCAATCACCCTGTAATACAATTAATGCAGCTAAAATTGCTAAAGAAAAGCTGCTGATAATATTTGATTGATAAGCGCGAAGTTATTGGGCAACCCGGATCAGTAGATGTTGTCGGCTTACCTAGGACAGCGATTTAAAATTGAACCCACGAGTCACCTACACTTATAGTATAACCGATAAGATAAGAATGAGTATAAACTTCCTGGCTGGTATGGTGTTGTGGGAGTTTCTCAACTTAATAGAATAATCCTCTAAAATAGAGATTAAACTCTTTTCGAGGAACAGCCTGTGACCCCCTCAATAGCCGACCAACTCCTAAACACAATCTCAACCTATCGCAATAACGTTGATTATCTCGAACTACGTTTACAACAAAGTGAAGCCAGTACCATTTCTTTTCGTGGCCCTCAACTGGATGCCGTTAACCGTAGTTTTTCCCTGGCTGGCGGTATTCGGGCGTGTCACAAGGGGGGATGGAGTTTTGTCACCTTCAATGGTTTAGAAGAACTCAATAGTCGCATTGAAGAAGGGATTTCTCAAGCCCATTTAGTCGGAAGTGAAACCACACAATTAGCAGAAATTAAACCGATAACCGATCGTGTTACGGTTGAATTAGGACGAGATCCGCGCGGTATTTCTTTACAGGAAAAACGAGAATTAGTCCAAGCCTACAATCAAATATTACTCGATTTTGATCCTCGGATTCAAACCACTATGGTGAGTTATAGCGATCGCTTCAAAACCACCTATTTTGTCAATTCTCTCGGCAGTTGTATTACCCAAGAACGTTTAGATATTAATGGCCGCTTTGGGGCGATCGCCCGGGCAGATGGTACAGTTCGTCAAGGGTTTGAGTCTGTTGCCTCCCGTAATGATTATAACGATTTAGTCGGAATTGAAAACCGAGTCAAAGGCGCGGCAGAAAGGGCCGTCAGACAGTTAGAAGCCCAGTCTGTTAAAGGAGGAGAATACACTGTTATTTTAGATCCTTATTTGGCAGGGGTATTTATTCACGAAGCTTTCGGTCATCTTTCAGAAGCAGATTTTGTCTATGAAAATCCTCGAATGCAGGAATTATTACAACTGGGAAAACCCATGGCAATTGAACAGTTAAATGTGGTTGATGATGGGACTATTCCTGGTTTACCGGGTTCAATTAAATATGATGACGAAGGCGTACCCGCCCAACGGAAATATCTGATTAAAGACGGAGTCCTAACTCAACGCCTGCACAACCGCGAAACCGCAGGCAAAATGAAAGAATCACCTACAGGTAATGCACGAGCCTTAGGAGCCACATATCCGCCGATTGTCCGCATGACGAATACTGCCATTGAAGCCGGCGATCGCACTTTTGAGGAAATGATCGCCGATGTTGAAGAAGGGGTTTATGCAGTCCGGATGTTAGGGGGACAGACGAATGGTGAAATGTTTACTTTTGCAGCCGCTGAAGGCTATATGATCCGTAATGGTAAAGTTGCTGAACCCGTGAGTGATGTTACCCTCAGCGGCAATGTATTTCAAACCCTCAAGGATATTGATGCTGTCGGTAGCGACTTACTTTACACTGGTGGCGGTTGTGGTAAAGGCGGTCAAATGCCGTTACCTGTCAGTGTTGGGGGGCCTCATGTCCGGATTCAAAATGTTGTGATTGGCGGCCGTTAAATTGATACGGCTAAACTAACAATATATTGATGTAAAAAATGCGATGACCACAGCCACTCAACCCCTTAGCTTAGAGGAATTTCTTAAACTTCCAGAACATAAACCTCCATTAGAATTAATTAATGGGGAAATGATTCAAAAACCCATGCCACAAGGTCAACACAGTTTGATTCAGATAGAATTATGCAAAGCAATTGATCGAGTTGCAAATCCGAATAAAATTGCTAAGGCATTTCCTGAACTTCGCTGTTGTTTTGGGGGTAATTCTATTATTCCTGATATTAGTATATTTCGCTGGTCAAGAATTCCGATTGAACCGGATGGTAAACTGGCTAACCGTTTTGAAATTCCTCCAGACTGGGTTATAGAAGTTCTTTCGCCAAACCAAAGACAAACTAAAGTTCTTAATAACCTGATTCATTGTTCCCGTCACGGAACTGAGTTAGGATGGTTAATTGATCCAGAAGAAGAAAGTATTTTAGTCATTGATGGGACTCAGCGAGTAGAAATCTATTCAGGAAATACTCAATTACCAATTCTCAATAGTATTGAATTAGAGTTAACAGCAAATCATATTTTTGGATGGTTGACTTTCGGGTAATTAAGACTTGATTGTACCAAAATAGATCAAAAATGATGGTTTCAATTCAATCCCAAACTCTAACTCCAGAAGCCTATTTAAACCAGGAGGAAGCAGCAGAAAGTCGTAATCAATATATTAATGGAGAAAGAGTACCCATAGCGGGAGGTACGACAAATCATAATGAAGTTGTCACTCATTTATGTATTGGCTTGAAGTCGATATTAAGGAAAAAGGGGTTTAAGACTTATATAGAAAATGTCAAAGTTTGGATTGAAACTTATCAAGCATTTGTCTATCCTGATGTGATGGTAATTGCAGGAAATCCTATCTATTATGAACAAAGGAAAACAACAGTTGTTAATCCACTATTAATTTTTGAGGTACTTTCTGATTCAACTCGCAATGCCTGATTTAGGAGATCAATTTACGTTTGATCGTTCTTTGCCGACGTTACAAGATTATGTATAGCAGTACAAGGCAAGTGGCGCGGACATCTCGGATTGTCTTCATCGGGAATAGTGAAGATGTCAAACATCATTTAGCGTAATTCTATAACTGTTGAGTAGATATAACTATTGCGTCTATAGAATTGTTGAGTAGATATAACTATTGCGCCTATAGAACTGTTGCGTCTATAGAATTGTTGAGTAGATATAACTATTGCGCCTATAGAACTGTTGCGTCTATAGAATTGTTGAGTAGATATAACTATTGCGTCTATAGAACTGTTGAGTAGATATAACTATTACGTCTATAGAACTGTTGAGTAGATATAACTATTGCGCCTATAGAACTGTTGGGTAGATATAACTATTGCGCCTATAGAACTGTTGGGTAGATATAACTATTGCGCTTATAGAACTATTGCGTCTATAGAACTGTTACGATCATGTTTGTGTTTGACAATATAATCTCATGAAGTTCGAGACTCTATTTAACAGACTTCAGAAAGAAAGATATCAATCACCTATTCGCGTAGCGCTATACTATTAGAACAAGATTATCCTTATCCTCAAGGAATGCATTACACAAAGACGGAAACAGGACAATGGTTATTAACGGATGTCCAAGGTTTAGATCAAACTATCATGTTACCTTCTGTGGGATTTAGTTTATCTTTAGCAACGGTTTATGAAGGAGTTTTTCCTAACTGACAATAACGTAAAAATCGGATAGGAATTTCTGGATAAGCGCCCCAATTTAAATGAAAATAAGAAGCGTGTAAATTGGGTAAATGTCCCCATCCTTCTAACTGTTTTTCTTTAATTTCAGTCGTTTTAAAACGTTGCATTTCATACAGAGGGGCGATAGATTCTGTTTGCAATTGGGAACGATGAAATTCATGTCCTTTAACAATTGTACCTTTCGCAAATAAAGGAGTATCTCGTAGTATTTTAGCTTGATAATATCCTAGTTTTAATCTTTTTCCCATGATAGCAGTTGTTGGAATAATACCCGCCATTTTCCAAAATTTTTGCTCAAAATCCATGATTTCCTCACATAAATACATCAATCCTCCACATTCTGCATAAGTGGGAATTCCGGCTAAAATTGCAGCTTTTACCGACTGTAAGGCTGAGGTATTTTGACTTAATTCTTTAGCAAAGACTTCAGGAAACCCACCACCAAAATAAAGTCCTTGTACATCATCGGGAATTTGAGTCTGTTTTAACGGACTCCAAAAGACTAATTCTGCCCCCAACGCTTGTAATTTTTCTAAGTTATCTGGATAGTAAAAATTAAAGGCTGCATCGCGGGCGATCGCAATTTTAACCGGGATAGAATCACTATAATGAATAGGATTATTTTCTATAAAATCAAAAGATTCAGTTTGAAGTAACGGTTGTAGTTTGTGCCAATCAAAACATCGGTTTCCTAACTCAGCTAATTGAGTTAAAATTGAATCAAGTTGAGGCAGTTCATCAGTAGGAACTAATCCTAAATGTCGGTCTGGAAGGGTGATATTATCTTCTGTTCGCAGAATACCTAATATGGGTAAATTTAACGGTTCTAAAGCAGTTTTTAGCAATTCCAAATGGCGATCGCTTGCTACTCTATTCAGAATTAATCCGGCAAATTTTAGGGTAGAATCATACGTGGTAAAACCATGAGCGATCGCGGTAATTGAACTGGATAATCTACGGCAATCAATTACTAATAATATTGGAATATTTAACAGTTTAGCAATATGCGCTGTTGAAGCAGTTGGGATTTTTTTATTCACTTCAGGGATGCCATCAAATAATCCCATTACACCTTCAATTAAACTATAATCTACGGTTTCTGTATGGCAATCAAAACATGATTTTACATAGTTCTCAGAGGTTAAAATCGGATCGAGGTTATAACAGGGTTTTTCTGTAATATATTGATGAAACATCGGATCGATATAGTCGGGGCCGACTTTAAAAGACTGAATATTTAAGCCTTTACTTTTAAGTGCGGCAAGTAATGCTAATGTTATAGTGGTTTTACCTACACCACTCCGTTCTCCAGCAATAATTAAGGTCATTTTTAATTAGTATAATTATAACTAAATTACTTAAATTTATTTTTTAATCCTGTAGCGGGTAGTTCTACTAAATAATAAGTAACTGCTGAAAATAGAATAGATAAGAATACAGTTACTAACAGCTTATTAGAAAATGTTTCTAGGTTATTTTCGCCTTGAACAATGGGTAAAATTTGTTGAATAATCGCCATGTGCCAAAGATAAATTCCATAAGATAAAATTCCAATAATTTCTAAGATTCTTCCTGGCTTTTCGATACAGGCTTGAAAAGAAAGCTTTTGATTTTTGTAAGAGTTATTATATCGTCCGCCCGACTCAAAGATATAAATGAAGAAAGCGGTTACTAATCCAGTTAAAACAGGCCATACATAATAAGATGCCACTGTTCTAAATAAGCTTTTATCCATTAAAGTATTAGGACGGGGAATATAGTTCCAAACTTCTTCGTGATAACCATGATAAGCAGTCACTAAATAAAGACCAATCATTAGACAAACAGCAATCCATTTATAGTTAATTTTCAATGGTTTAGATAAGGATAGATTACCATTGTTTTGCATATCTTTATTTTGCTGAATTCTAAAAACTGCATTAATTAAAAAGCCACAGAG
>CAYNXM010000329.1:0-5228 GCA_964401105.1 uncultured Lyngbya sp.
TATTTATAAACTGCCGACCACAATTACGACAAAGATAGTTTTGCTTACCTTTTCGCCGACCATTTTTAACTATTTTATTGGACTCGCATTTAGGACACTGCATAGTAAAGAGTGTTTATCATATTATAACTGTGCAACGCCAAATTTTTTTACCTTTGTGAGTGCGCAAGTATTTCGGATTGTTTGGTTAATCCACATTGAGCCAATTTCAATATGATTAAAGTCCTTACTTGTATATTTGCGTCGTTGAGATTTATCAACAAGCAGCAATGTATTAGCCACTTCTGTGTTAAGCAGAGTTAACCGCTCAAACTCAATTGCTTTGCAAGGGTTGAGCCGATAAAAAGGAAGTTTTAGTGTCAAGGTCAATTTACTCATATTTCTATTTGATCACAATCCTACAAAAGCGTGCAGGATTGTGGCGGAATAAATTCCGTGGTTCATGTTTCATCCAGCCGTTAAAACGTGCTGGCTCTCATCTTCATGTGAACTACCCACGCAGACGCTTCGCTTTCTGAGGTGGGCTTCCAGCTTCTTGAACAATCTTGGTCGAAGCATCAGTAGACTGTTGATTGGTCGGGAGCTGCCGCACAGAGGACTTTCGTCCAATCAGAGGTCTTACGCTCTCTCCACTGGCAGTCGCCTCTGGGATGGAGGCAATGACTCGCAATCCTTGATCTCGGATGTTGATCGCCGCGTTGATATCACGATCGTGTTGGGTGTGGCAATGATTACACTCCCATTGACGGATATCTAGTGGCAAACTTTCCACAACATTCAGGCAAACATTACAAGTCTTTGAGGATGGGAAAAACCGATCTATCAAAAGAAAAGTTTTCCCGTCCCGTTTAGCTTTGTAATCAACAAAGTTTAAGAACATTCCCCAACCCCAATCACTTATTGCTTTGGCTAGACTGTGGTTGCGTACCATGCCTTTTACATTGAGATTTTCAGCAATTATCACGCTCGTTCTCGTTGACAATTTTGCCAGACAATTTCTTCCGGAAATCTTGCCTTGCGTTACTGATTTTCTCGTGCGCTCTTGCTACCAATCTACGAGCTTTGTTTCTAGAACTAGACCCAGTATTCTTGCCAGACAACTTCTGTTGTTTCCGTTTTAAATTGCGCTCGTGCTTTTTGAAATGCTGAGGGTTGTCATATTTAGACCCCTCACTTGTAATTAAGAAGTGAGTCAGTCCCAGATCCAACCCTATCGCTTTACCCCGATCGCAAATCTGGGGTTCAGCCAAATCATTCTCAAACAAGATTGAAGCATAATACTTCTCTGTCTTCGTCTTGGTTATTGTGACTGTTTTGATACTTCCCTCAAAGCTTCTGTGAATATTGGCTTTGATTTTTCCAATTACAGGGAAACAAACACAGCTATCAACAATCTTGACATTTTGAGGATACTGAATTGACTGCTTTCCATGACGACTCTTGAACCTGGGGAATTTAGCACGTCCTTCAAAGAAGTTGACAAAAGCTCTAGAAATATTCAAGACAGACTGCTGTAGGCACTGTGAATCGGTTTCTTTTAACCAGGCTGTTTCTTCTTTCTTCTTAAGAATTGGTAGCTGTTTCTTAAGTTGCATTCCTGAGATTCCCTTGCCTGTTTCCTTATAGGCTTGGTGATTTAGCTCTAGGCAGTAATTCCATACCCAACGCACAGAACCAAATGCTTTTGCAAGGGCTTGTTTCTGTTCGTTTGTTGGATAGAGCCTGACTTTTGCTACGTTTCTCAGGGGTGCTTTAGAGCCAATACACTTTACTATGACACAGTTTTAAGAATTGAGAGACCCTGTCGGCGATTCATCCTACACCCGAAAACGAAGTGTCGGTGTAGGATGAATCGCCGCAGAAGCTAAAATTTATGTAGTAAGTATAATATGAAATCTGGGTGTATAGTAAACGTATAGTGAGTGATCGCAGGCAATATTGACAGATGCCAAGGAGAGTCACAATAGCTGCTCACCGCAAGTCTCAGCCAACTGTACTCCAAGTATTAGAAGCCCAAAATCCTGTAGAGAGATCCTCGTATCAGATTCTGTGGTTATTAGCGAGTAGGAAAAAAACCGAGCAAGTAGGGAAACTTCGCCGATATTGAGTCCAATGGATCGCAAAACTAGCAAGACGCGATCGCAGTTTGGGGTGAGATGCAGTCGGCTGCTGCCCCAAAGCCCATCCTGGGGGTAAACCGCTTTTAGAGGAAATTCAAACGGCTCAATGATTAAAGGAATACACTTGAAGTTTTTACCACCATACTCTCCCCAATTACAACCAGCTATTGACTGTAGCCTTTAACAAATGAACCGATAGTCAATAGATCTTTTGAAACTATAAAACAGTTAGAAGAACTTGTGCTTGAGCTTAAAAGTGTTAATGGAACCCTCAGAATTCGTCAAGGGCTTAACGTGTTTTCATTGGTGGCCTCGAAGAGTTTGTGACGATCGCTGATTAACCGGATTTGATATCACTATGTGAATTTGAGAAGCCTACATCATAATCTTTGATTTGATGTGGGAGTAGTCACTTGCTGGTAAACTATGATCCTAACAAGCCATTGCCAATGAATCACCACTGATTAGCGCGATCATTTACCCTTGCCGGAGCGAAACCTTATCTTCCAGCACACGACGCACCGGGAGACAGATGCACTCTTAGTGGCAGGTTGACTCGCTGCTCATCCGGATGCGTAGAGCCAGCGATCCAGGATTCGAGGCGATGCTTGCCTGCCGTCCTGACCCCTAAGTTCTGATCAAGGAGGAATTATAACGTGGATTTCTTGTCCGATTTCTTGACGCTCTTCCTAACGAAGTTGCAGTCCCCGACACTCGGCTTTCTGATTGGTGGTATGATCGTTGCCGCCTTCAATAGCCGACTGGCAATTCCAGATCCGATCTATAAGTTCATCGTCTTCATGCTGCTGATCAAAGTTGGCCTGAGTGGCGGCATTGCCATCCGCAATGCTAATCTGTTGGAGATGCTTTTGCCGGCGCTGTTCGCCGTGGTAATGGGGATCGTGATCGTGTTCATCGGGCGCTACACGTTGGCCCTGCTGCCGAACGTCAAAACCGTAGATGCCATTGCGACGGCGGGCTTGTTTGGTGCCGTGAGTGGCTCTACCCTCGCCGCCGGCCTGACAGTACTGGAAACGGAAGGCATCGAATACGAGCCCTGGGCTGCTGCACTCTATCCCTTCATGGACATCCCAGCGCTCGTGACTGCGATCGTCTTGGCCAGCATTTATCTCAGCAAGAAGCGCGATACCGCAGACGAGGATCTCAGCAAGCAGGAGTATCGCAGCAAGCCCAAGCCGCGCGTTACCCCAGGTGGGTATCGCAACAAGCCGTACATTACCGCAAGCGGGTATCCCAAGCGCGATACCGCAAGCAAGCGGGTCAAGATATGGCCCATCGTGAAGGAAAGCCTCCAGGGTTCTGCCCTATCGGCACTGTTGCTCGGCCTCGCTCTAGGCATACTAACCCGGCCGGAAAGTGTCTATGAGAGCTTCTTCAATCCCCTCTTCCGCGGCCTGCTTTCAATACTGATGCTGGTAATGGGTATGGAAGCCACGGCAAGGATCGGCGAGCTACGCAAGGTGGGCCAGTGGTACGCCATATATGCCTTTGTGGCACCGCTGCTGCATGGGTTCATTGCCTTCGGTCTCGGCATGATTGCTCACGTCACCACGGGATTCAGCATTGGCGGTGTCGTGCTCTTGGCTGTCATCGCCGCCTCCAGTTCAGACATCTCAGGGCCGCCCACTTTACGAGCCGGTATCCCGTCGGCTAATCCCTCTGCTTACATCGGCTCGTCCACAGCCGTCGGTACGCCGGTTGCGCTTGCCTTAGGAATACCGCTCTTCATCGGGCTGGCCCAGGCGCTGATGGGCAACTGATCCCAGACGAGTCGCGGTCTGCCGATGCTCCCCTGGCTCGGCGACCAACGCGGCGGCCAGATCAGCGCCTGGGGCGCGCGGTGCTGCCGTTTTCTTATGTTTCTATGTCGTTTAATGAATACACACATCGAGAGGTAACCAACATGACCCAGCAAGCCTGCAAGCTCGTGATCGTCACGGAAAAGTTGCTGCTGAAAAAGATCGCCAAGATCATCGACGAAGCCGGGGCTCCCGGTTATACGGTGGTGGACGCTGGCGGTAAAGGCAGTCGCAACGTGCGCTCGTCGGGACAACCCAGCATTTCCGATACCCAGTCGAATATAAAGTTCGAGGTGCTCACCCCCAATCGGGATATGGCCATGAATATTGCGGATGAGGTCGCAGCGCAGTTTTTTGACGATTATTCGGGCATCGCCTATCTCTGTGACGTGATGGAGGTACTGCACGCGCACACGTTCTGATTCAAAACCCAGCCGATCACAACGAAAAAGCTGGAGCATGACCCCGGCTTTTTGGTGGCCGTGTTTCGTGCCCGCAGGACGTTGACGCCGGCGAAGAAATCATTGATCCAGATCCCGCGGCCTAAGGCTCAACCTAGCTCCGCTTACGGGTTTCTCCTTACGGAGAGGCTACGCCAACGGCAGTTGCGAGGGCGCAGGCGAACCACGGCAGTTGCTCCACTTGGGGAAACCTCAAGACCGCACTGCACTCACCACCTGCGCCTCGCGTGGGAATGCTGACCAAGAGAGGCACTCTTGCAATAGGGAAGAAAATGCTTATATAGCGCTTCGCGCTGGTCTAGTTACAAGTTAAAATTAGGTAGACATAGAGGTTATGAGATAAGCATCTGATGGCGATAGGTGCTCTTCACAGGCGCGCGCCAACGCATATAGTCAAGACTTACGCATACGTGCTGTTGATTAGATCGCGCACTGGAATGTCAATCAGCAAGCGTGAGCGGGCTATTAAAAATTAGTCGCCCCACCTTATATAAATTGGTTAAGCGATTTTGTTACAACAGGTTCAACTCGGCCTAAGAAAAGTATCCCGCCGCCTCAACCCTCAAAAATCCAAGATTGGCAAAAATTTCAATAATTTATCGAATTACATGGTGATCAAACTCAAAAAGAAATGGCTTCTCTTTGGGGAAATGTCAGTCATCATACAATTAGCATCGGATTAAAAAAACTAGTACTCCACCAAGCTAACTTTGCCGGGTTTGAGAGCTACTGTTAAACTGATTCAAAAACCAGAGGGTGTATGAGTCAGAAGAAATATATCGTGAATTTAAGCGATGGGGAAGTCAAGGAGTTGGAGACTCTGTTGA
>CAYNXM010000330.1:0-4729 GCA_964401105.1 uncultured Lyngbya sp.
AAAGAGAGAATATTTAAATCTCATCAATTATTGTCAAACTGTCGTCAAACTAAGGTCTAGATGGGGTGAAATCTAAGCTGGCAGTCGGACTTGAACCGACAACCTTCCGATTACAAGTCGGATGCACTACCAATTGTGCTATGCCAGCAACCTCATTACTATAACATATACATTTGTTCAATTACAAGCCCTATCGTCAAATTTTTTCAAGATAACCCAGTAAGTCAGCCATTTCTTGAGGACTAGGCTGGAATTGAGGCATCGGTGGCGTGGTACCGCTAATGACTTGCTGAATAATACTCGCTCTAGACTTATGTTGTGACACATCCTGCAAACTTGGCCCAACTTGAGTCCCCTGTTGGGAAACATGACAACCTGCACAATTCATTAAAAAGATTGCCTGGCCGCGAAGTGGATCTCCTTCTAAAGAGAGAACATTTTCAACATAAGGATCAGATACCTGTATCCAGCTTGAACCGACGACCCAAGTTAAAATTATAATCATGAAGGTGAGGGCGGTCAGAGCAACTCGCCGAATCAAAAGACCAATATCAAAACTAGCAAGCGACTTGTCCAACGTCCTTATACTTCGAGAAATATCTACAAAAAACTTTACGTATTAAACAGCTTAATGCTTTCAAGTGCTGAGGGCAAGTCATCCAAAGGGTGAAAAAACATAGATCTTAGGATTTAATCAGTAGGGATCAGCCCCAATCAAAGAGTTTGATTGTGATCCCAAAGAACTTAAAGATTTTATTAAAAAAATATAGAACTTCTGAGAATTTGCTAATTTTTTCTTGATAAAAATTCCGCCACAGATATTTGATAGATAAAATAGGGTTAAAGGCCGTCAATCTCATCAGTCATACTTTATCATTGTCAAGTAAGTAAACATTGTGAGTCTAGAAGTCAAACAGGCAGAAAAACCATGAGCGATCATTGCATGATTCCCATTGTTAAGTCTTTAACAGATTATCGAGCCTATCGCATTAGTCCTCAAGATCAAAATAGAATCGTGATTCTGTTCGATCCGGACTCAGCCAATACCTCGTTGACTGTTTGTGTAGAAATTTTTGATATTGGGGCAAGTGTTCCTTTTCATCAACATCGTCGGGCAGTTGAAATGTTTTTTATTCTTAAAGGAGAAGGACAGGCAATTTGTGATGGAAAAATCATCAAACTTCTTGCAGGGGATAGTATTTTAATGCCGCCAACAGGAATTCACACCATAGAAAATATTGGATCGGATCGTTTATATGTTCTCAGTATTATGGTTCCCAACGAAGATTTTGTTGAACTTATTCTTGACGGCATTCCCGCCGAACTTGATGCAGAGGATTTAAAAGTTCTTCGTCGAACAGATGCCCTCATTCCCTGCTAAACTAATCACTGTCCGATGGAATTAAATCGAAGATGGTTATTCGAGAAACAGCATCTTTCATGACATCAGATGGAGTCCGGTTAGATGCTGATATTTATCGCCCAGATACAACGGGAACATATCCTGTTTTATTGATGCGACAGCCTTATGGCAAAGCGATCGCTTCGACTGTTGTTTATGCTCATCCTCGGTGGTATGCTGCGGCAGGGTATATCGTTGTGATTCAAGATGTGCGCGGGCGAGGCACTTCGGGGGGAGAATTTCAACTCTTTACTCATGAAGTCCAAGATGGTTTAGAAACGGTTAATTGGGCGGCTCAATTACCCGGAAGTAATGGTCAAGTTGGGATGTATGGATTTTCATATCAAGCCATGACTCAACTTTATGCAGCATCCGCCAAACCCCCAGCATTAAAAGCTATTTGCCCTGCCATGAATGCCTATGATTTATATCAAGATTGGGCTTATGAAAATGGCGCATTTTGTTTACAGATTAATTTAGCATGGGCGATTCAATTAGCAGCAGAAACTGCCCGAATTCAAGGAGATAAAACGGCTTATAACGGACTTTATAAAGCCTCTCGAAACTTACCCCTATTTGATTCAGTTCCAGCTATTCCAGATATTTTAAAAGAGTTTGTCCCTGACTCATTTTATTATGATTGGATGAATCACCCTCAACCGGGAGACTACTGGCAGCAATTTGTACCTCAGATTAATAATATAGATTTACCGATGCTACACATCGGTGGATGGTTTGATCCCTATCTACGAGGAACAATCAATTGTTATCAACATCAGCTACAACATAATTCAGCACCTCAATATTTGATTATCGGCCCTTGGTCTCATTTACCTTGGGCGAAAGACGTGGGTGAAATTAGTTATGGAACCGAAGCTATTAATCCAATTGATGAGTTACAAATTCGCTGGTTTGATCAATTTTTAAAAGGAAGTGATACTGGAATATTAGCAGAATATCCCATTACATTATTTGATCTAGGTAGCTGTCAATGGCGAGAATTAGAAGCCTGGAGTTTTGATAATATTCAATCTTATTATCTATTCAGTACAGGACTGGCTGCGATTCGAGAAGATGATGGGAAATTAATCGAAGCCACAGAAGAAACAGCTCCCAATATTTATGACAATTTATCAACTTCAACCTGTTTAGAATTAGAAGAAATCACCACAGATGAGATTGAAATCCCTCACTCTGAGGATATTTTTGTTCATGACCCCTGGCGGCCGGTTCCCGCTTTAGGAGGTCATGCGGCAATTCCTGCGGGTGCATTTGAGCGATCTCAATTAGATGGTCGTAGCGATATTGTCACCTACACTTCTGCACCCTTAAAAACCAATTTATCGATTATCGGACAACCCTGGGTAGAATTATATTGCGATGGGGATACTCCTAGTTTTGATTTGTGTGCTATTGTTTCAGAAGTTAATCCAGAGGGTAAAGTTTATAACTTTACTCAAGGCTATATCCGGTTAAATCAGCCAACCACTCCGATTCGGATACCCCTACAAGCCACTTGTATACAAGTTCAGACCGGAAATGCCATTCGTCTCAGTTTAAGCGCAGCTTGTTTTCCTGCTTATCCTGTCAATCCGGGTACAGGTCAACCTCCTGGTCAAACCCGATTAATTGATGCTCAAATTATTACCTTAACTGTGCGATGTGGAGGCGAATTTGCTTCTCGGGTGATTTTACCGATTTCAACACAGCCATAAAAATTATCAACATCTATCTTTAGAATCATATTATTTTTAACCGCCTGAACAAAGTTAATTTGAATCTTTCTCTAGGAAGATGAAAATCAACCGATTAATTTATTAATATTTGTATTATACCCGGAAAAATCAATAAGTTGTAATCAATATCTGCATCTTAATTTTTCTAATTACTGAAGAGAAAAGGAGTACTTTTAAATGACTTTTGCTCAAGCACAAGGAAATACCGATCAAACTTTAGCTCAATTTCAGCAGTTAACAGTCGATCAACAATTAGCCTCATTATGGTTTATGTATACAAAAATGGGTAAATCCATTACTCCGGCAGCGCCTGGGGCGGCTGAGCCAGCAGTTGCAGAGGGAATATTCAACCAAATCAAAGAACTTTCTCAAGACGAACAGCTTCAAGTACAGCGAGATATGCTACAACAAACTAGCACTGAAATCACTCGCGAGTATGGTTCTTTAACTGATAATACAAAGCTATTAGTTTGGTATCGTTTGGCTCAGGGAATGGATGAAGGAAGTATTATTCCGATGCCTGAAGGATACGAAATGAGTGATGCAGAAAAAACTGTATTAGCAGCTGTAGAAGGCTTAGAGTTTCAACAACAAATTACTTTCCTACGTAATATTGTTGCACCCAGCGGTTCAGATGCAAAATCGGGTTCAGCAATATAAATTTAAATTGATTTAGTATCAATCACTAATTTTGACATTAGAGAATAGCATAATAGTCAAAACCGGATTGTTATAACTCTAAGAGTCCCTGTCTTTGAAGAGATAGGGATTTTTGCTCTGACATAAAACTTTAAACTCTAATATTTAATCTTAATCAATTTAGAGATTGACAAAAGTACTTGAGTATGATACTTTTTAAACAACCATGAGCAGTCAGTATCAAGAGACTAACTCTATGTATTTTTTTTTGCTGCAGCTCAGTCTATATATACTTTTAGACCAAGGCTCTGTGGTTGGCTTAACAAAAGTATTTCTTGCAATTTAGTAAGAAATACTGTCGCAGCTTTTAATTGCCCTCGATCATTGCCATTTCAGTTGAGTTAAATCGATCTTTTTTTCTCTAAAACGGATTAGAACGCTATCAAGAGGCACTTGAATGGATTGAAAAAGCGATTCAAATTCAGCCTGATGACTACGTATCCTGGGGGACTAAAGGACGAATTCTAGCAATTGGACTTGAGCGATATGAAGAGGCTATCTCTTCTTATGATAAAGCTCTGGAATTCAATATAGATCTACAAAAAAATCGCGGGATATTATGGTATTTTAAAGAAGGTGCGCTGTATGAATTAGAACGATATCAAGAAGCAATTGAAGCGGCCGATCAAGCATTAGAACTAGATTTATATTCTGAGGCTTGTGTTTATGCTATTTATCTTAAAGCCTGTTGTTATGCTTTACTAAAACAGGATGAGTTTGCCTTAGAAACGCTTAAAAAGGCAGTAGAATCAGATGAAATGTGTAAGGATTGGGCGAAGGAAGACTCATATTTTACCCATTTACGTTCAAATCCACAATTTCAAGCTATTGTTGGTGTTGAATTAACAGCAGAATCAGTTCAACAATTCTTTGAAAATGCCTTGAAAAAAGC
>CAYNXM010000331.1:0-6932 GCA_964401105.1 uncultured Lyngbya sp.
CGTTTTGATCCAGATAAAACCCAAATTCAATTAGCAGAAACCCTATTACAAACCTCTGAATTTTACCCTGTTTCTTCCCCTCTGTCTTTAGCTGAAATTCCAACTCTTCTTAAATCTTGGATAAAAATACTCAGTCAAACAAATATAGATTCCGTGAGAGTTGTTCAACTGGAACAAATTGCTGATTTCTTAGATAAAATTGACGATCATCCTGACTTAAAACAGGAGTGGCTGCAACTATTGAAAACCATTGAACAGTTAGAGCAAGAACGATCTATGAAAATTGCAATGTTTATCCTGTTAATTTTATCAGATCGATCGACTGAAATATCTGCCTAAATCCCTGTTTGATCAATTCAGTTTAAATCCAACCTTTTAAACGATAAACGATCATACCAATATATTCTTTCATCCCAGCCGTAAATTGTTGGAGATGACTCGCATCTGGAATTAAGTTGAGGATCAATGCTTCAATTCCTGCCGCACCATATTTTGTGTCATATTCAGATACAATAAAATCAGTTGGGGCTGGTACCACATCAATCCCTTGACGTTTAAAAATAAGTCGCGATCGCGGCATATGAATTGCAGAAGTGACTAATAATACTTTTCCTGTTATCTGTTTTTCCTCTAAAATTTTGCGAACATTAACAGCATTTTCGTATGTATTCAAAGACGTTGGATCTTGTAAAATAGCAGTTTCAGGCACTCCCATTGCTTTCGCAATTTCTGCCATATCTTCCGACTCTGATGGCCCCCCATCCTTCCAACGGATCCGTCCGCCACTGAGAATCAATACAGGCGCTTTTTGCTGAAGATAGAGTCGGGAACCATGCAAAATACGGTCTCCAGCCTCACTCACATCTACCCAGGGGCGTGGCGGAATGGGGGGTTTAGTTGCTCCACCTAAAACAATAATGGCTTCGGCTGAGGGCAATTCTGACGGGGGTATATTTTGCCATTCTAAGGATTTCACTAAAGTTTCAGACACCCAGCTATTCCCTGAAGCAATTAATATCAAAAACGCCAAGCTGATGAGGATAGCTGTCCATCGACGAGAAAACCATAGGGTTATTCCTGCTACAATTAATAACAGGCAGCTTAAGCCGAGGGGATAAACAAATAAAGGCAGTAATTTTGAGAGGAATAAAAACATATAACCATCCGATTTAGGCAGTAGGCAACCGCAGAAATGATTTCAGACTTTTCATAGAAATGAAATCTATAATTGAAAACGCCGATCATTTATTCTATAGTTGGCGCTTCTCCTAGAGGAGTATGCATATTTTTTAATTTTTGTCAACCAAGATGAAAACTGGAGTCTGTAATATATGTTCTCGTTATCAGACTAAAAATCACTTTCACTGAGTTTTAGGTGAGAAACTTATCCGATAAAATCAGAGTTTGAAGCGGATACAAAGGGAAGTTATAGCCTGTAGGCACAACTACACTCAATTATACTCTCTATCTCATATCATAGAAAATCCGACTGGGAGCTGTCAACCCCTATCACTTCGTGCCATCGATACCGATTACTTTTCGTTACAATATCAATAAAGCCTGACAAGTATATTGATTTTCAATCTTTCAACTCCCAGTAGTTAAGCCCAAATTATTGAACTACAGACTTGAATTAACGTTTGACTGGCGTTGGCTTCAACACCCCCTGAGGATCTCGACGTAATGGGTGAGGTTGAGGGGGTAAAGGTGCCCCAGGAACCACTGTCACGGATACCCCATATTGCCACTCAGGGGGACAGATGGCAATATAGCGTGCATATCCTCCGGTTCCCCCTTCTGGCTTAGCAAAACCAATGGTAATTAAGGCTCCGGCTGCAGGAACTTTGTCGAGATTGGCTACCCCTTCTGCTTGAGTATAGTGGTGGTGCAACAGCCAATCTTCCCCTTCAAGGGTTGGGGTTGTATCTGTATCGAGAGGTTCATGTCCATGAAACAGAATATGGCGCTGTAAATGCAGGAATTGCAAGGCTTCGAGGGATACACCCGGAAAAGGTTTTTGGTTAAACCGTTCAACCTCTGACCATTTTTTATACCAATCAGATCGAATCATGACAACGGCACCTTCGGGAATGAAACCATGCTGTTTTTCCCAGGTTTGAATGTCTGCTACGGTGGCATGATAGCCCGGATCTTGAGCCACTTTTTCATGAACGTCAATCACCACAAGGGGACGAATGGCATAAGTTGGGGGGATATCGCTAATGGTTGCCCCGTATTCATCCCAGTGAGCCGGGGGATCTAGTTGGGTGCCATATTGATCTGTTGGTAATTGATAAGCGGTGGCGATAAAGCCATGATTATCATAAGTATATTGCTCCCCTGTTTTAATATCGTCTGGCAGGTCAGACCCGGCAGTAGCGGCTTTAAAGCCAGCCTGATTAAATCCCGGCCATACTGGAATTGTGGGATTGAAAGCGTGAGTCAAGTCAACATATTTGGCAGATTTTAGATGGGTTTGATAGATATTCCAAAGCTCATGGGTTTGAACGGATATCGAACTCATCCGGGTGAATACAGACATCGTCAGAAGAATCAACCCTGCTACAGTTAATACAATCCAGAAAAATCGTCTATTCATTATTGTCTATTGATCTTGCTGTGCTTAGATTAGAACTGATCTGTGCATAAGCTTCCATCTTAGAGAAATACGTCAATAGTGTAAGTTACCGCAGCGCTTGAGAAATGGAGATCATGATTAGTTCAGTTGCTTACAATAATCATCCTTTCTTCCGGTTTAACTCAGAGCAGTTTGAAGCTTCTACCTCGGTTTCCCAGACATCAGTTGTTTCTCCGATGGAAGAAAAAGAGTCTTTGAATTCCTTTGAAAGTCGTCCACAAAAGTTAACCTGTCGTTGGGTTTCAACAGGTAAAGCTTATCCTAAAATAGAATTGCAATGGACTGTGATTGAACCCCATCAGGATAATGTTGAATGACAGAACTAATTGCTGTGGCCTGATATTTTGGGTAGATTCGATTTCATCTACTCGAAAACATTTCTAAATGATTGAGAACTAGAATTTCTACACGCGATCGCAAGCTGGATTGAGAGAAGAAAACCGTTAATTGCTCTGAACTATTATAAACCTTACTTTGAGATTACCATGACTGTATATTCGATTGATTCTCACAAAGCTGATTTGTTTGCTGAAAAAATGCTGAATGTGATTAATTATGGATCATTGGCATTAATGACTTCAATTGGTCATCGTACAGGTTTATTTGATGCAATGGCAACTTTACCTGCTTCTACCAGTAAACAAATTGCCGCCTCAGCTCAACTCAATGAACGATATGTGCGAGAATGGTTAGGAGCAATGGTAACGGGGGGTTTTATTGAATATAATCCTCAGCCAAACACTTATTTTTTACCCCCTGAACACGCTGCTTTTTTGACACGTTCTGCGGCATCAGATAATATTGCAGTTGTGGCTCAATATATTCCGCTTCTGGCAACCGTTGAAGACAAAATTATTGATTGTTTTTATCACGGCGGAGGGGTTCCTTATTCAGAATATAAGCATTTTCATCAAATCATGGCGGAGGAAAGTAGCCAAACTGTTGTTAGTGCTTTGATGGATTCGATTTTACCCTTGATTCCCGGTTTAACAGATCAATTACAATCAGGAATTAAAGTATTAGATCTCGGTTGTGGCAGTGGTTACGCCCTCACTACATTAGCAATCGCTTTTCCTCAGAGTCAGTTTATCGGATATGATTTTTCAGAAGAAGCCATTGCAACAGCAACAGCAGCCGTGAAACAATTTGGTTTAACCAATATTTGCTTTGAGGTCAAAGATGCTGCTACATTAGATCAGGTAGAGTCTTATGATTTAATTCTGACATTTGATTCTATTCACGATCAAGCCAAACCGGATATTGTATTAGCCGCTATTGCCCGTGCCTTAAAGCCTCAAGGGGTTTATTTAATGCAAGATATTCGGGCTTCTAGTTCTGTTGATCGTAACTTAGATCATCCCATAGCACCCATGCTTTATACCATTTCTTGTTTGCATTGTATGAGTGTTTCTCTCGCTGCTGGTGGAGCTGGTTTAGGAGCAGTTTGGGGAGAAGAAAAAGCAGTTGAAATGCTCTCTGACGCTGGTTTTACTCAAGTGGAAGTTAAACAACTGGAGCATGATATTCAAAATAATTACTATATTAATCGTAAGTAAACTGTCAAGGAAATTTACAAAAATGTGTCAACTTTGTAAAGTCGCTCGTATTGCTCAAAAACTAAAATCTCGTTCTCAGGAAGTTCAAAATACAGCTCAGTTTTCAACAGTTATTTTAGGAAATAAAACACAGAATTTGAGTGAAAAAAAATAATCACCACAAATTGTAGAGACGTTACATGTAACGTCTCTACTTTATTCCCTGCTCTGACAGCGCAGTATTATAGCCTGTCAACCCCCACCCACAATAGTCACAATTTCTAAGATATCCCCCGATTTGATTTCGGTAGTTTCCCAAAATTGTCGATGCAGAATTTCACCATTATATTCAACCGCAACAAGCCGAGAGTTATATCCCATTTCTGCTAAAAAATCGGGTAGCTTAGTTTGAGGAAAACAGGTTTGAGTTTCTCCATTGACTTGGAGTTGAACAAGTTCAGACATAATAGTTTGAATTGAACTTAACGAAGATATGATTACTGTTTAACTTTAGGTAAAACATTGTAGTTTCTCAATGTCTGAATTCGATTCAATTGAGAGAGGAAATATTGAGTCACAAGAGTCGGTTGTTCCGCTTCCATAATGGCACGAACCACTGCAATTCGTTCTCCCCCAGCCGACATCACATTATCAAAATTATTCATATCAATTCCCCCAATAGCAAACCAAGGAATCGGAGAATTTTCAGCCGCATGACGAACATAGTCTAAACCTGCGGCCGCTTTCCCCGCTTTTGTGGGGGTTTCATAGACAGGCCCTACCCCAATATAATCAGCTCCCTCATCAATCGCTCGTTGCATTTCTTCCGGATTTGTGGTAGAACGACCAATAATACTATGAGGCCCTAACAGTTGCCGTGCTAGGGAAATAGGGATATCTCGCTGTCCTAAATGAACCCCATCAGCATCGAGCGCGATCGCTAAATCAACCCGATCGTTCATAATAAATAAAGCTTCATAGCGATGACACAGTTGACAGAGTCGTTGAGCCGTTTGTAATCTATCCACATCATCGGCTTGCTTATCCCGATATTGAACTAACTTGAGTCCCCCTTGTAAAGCCGCCTCAACAATATTTAACATCCGCTCACTAGGAGAGGTGACTAAATACAAATAAGCGTTTTCCAGTAACTGATAACGCTGATAAGCGAGTAATTCACTTTCGAGAGTATAGACACGATAGCGCATTTGTTTAAACGCTTCCCCCATTTCAGATTGATAGATTTTGCCATATTCCTCTAATACCCGCATCGCTTCTTCAACCCGACAGAAATTGGCTTGTAATACCTGTTCCAGTCCAGATCGATGTTGTTCTTGGGGATGAGTCAGTTCTGTCCCCGGATCTCCCGGTGTATTGCGAGAATGGCGTAATTCTGTTGTATGCCAATGAGCCAACTCTTGCCGTAGCATTTTACATTCTTCCGCCAGTTGGCTGCTATTTAGCCCAAATCGACACCATTCTTCGATAATTCGTAGCCCTTCGCGTGCCCGGTCTAAATTCGCATCTAAAATGCGATAAAGTGCAGGCTGTACCTGTTTATTCCAACCCTGTCGATCGCCCATCGATCCTCCCTTAATCCAAATCCCACGGATACAGCGTAGCAGCAAGGGAACAAACTTGAGTATACCAATCTTTGAGAAGTTATTTTTTATTCGTTCCTCTTGAAATACTCCCCCGCTTACAAGACAGAGGGATTCTCACTTAAATGTAATTCATCAATTGCTGATTGTAGCGCCTCTTCATTCTTTTGATCCAAATTGCCCTGTCTATTTCCCCTGAAGAGAGTCATTTCAAACCGATAATTACCAATTATTCCAATACTTGGGAACTCTAATAGCTATCGGTTGACTTATTCTGCTTGAAACTTAACCTACACTCAAAATCCATTCGAACTGCAAGCCTTGCTCGCCCAACTGATGCAAATCGTCCTGGAAAACGCTGGAACAGACATTGGTGCATTAATCTTGAACAACACCCGAACCTGGGAAGTTGTGGCTCAGTGCCAGAAGAAAACCTGTCAGTCATCGGCTACTCCCCTCGATCAAACTGAGACGCTGCCGCTGAGTATTGTTCGTAAAGTTCAACGCACCCAAAAGACTATCATTATCAATCAAGTTGCAAAAGATAAACACTTTGCCAGCGATAGTTATTTAATCCAACAGCAACCTAAAAGTTTGTTTTGTACCCCAATTCTCAATCAAGGTCGGTTAATTGGCATCCTTTATCTAGAAAATAATCTTACTACAGGAGCCTTTACCACTCAACGAGTAGAAGTACTGAACTTACTCTGTTCTCAAGCGGCAATTTCGATTGAAAACGCCCGACTTTATAGAACCCATTTGGGTTCTTTTTTGAAAAAGGTTATACTATGTGGCGATCGCTATATAGTATGACCCTAAATATTGGGTTGAACACAGAAGTGTTGTAGAGGAGAGAAAATGGCATATTCAAGTAGTCTCACGGATTGAGAATGGGAAGTTATTGAACCTTTATTGCCCAAGAAAAAGAAAACTAAACCCCCTAAATGGACGAAGAGACAAATTTTAGATGGTATTTTCTATCAATTAAAAAACGGTTGTAACTGGTGTGATTTACCTAAGAGCTGATTCCTAAAGAGAAAATAAAGAAAAACTCGATAGTGAGAAAAAGGAAGTAATTTCAGCACAGTGAGCTATTGCAGCTTGTTAGAGAAAAAAGCCTTGCGGAGCCGCCTCCCAAAAGTTACCAATTCACACCGC
>CAYNXM010000332.1:0-14928 GCA_964401105.1 uncultured Lyngbya sp.
CATTATCAAGTTCTACCTCTAAGCCTGAAAAATCAAGAGTTTTTCCTAGGTGTAGTCGATCCAGAGGATCAAGTTGCTTTAGACTACATTGACAGAATTTTAACCTCTATGAATTGTCGTGTTGTGACTCAAGTCATTTCCCCCGTAGAACAACGCTCAATTTTATCAGCTTATTTATATCATACTGAACAGTTACAAGCCCCATCACAACCTCAGATTAATGATTCGGTTTCTGCTTCTGAAACCCCTACAACTCAGTTCAATACAACTCCAAAGATTCCCCAGCTTAACATTAAGGTTCAGTATAACGATCAACCTTTAGAGTTTTTGGAAAGTTTGCCCCCTGCTGATTTTATTCAAGAATTGTTAGGGCGTGTTTTTCAAGATGGTATTGGTCGGCTTTATTTTGAAGCCCATGCAGGTCAAGGACGAATTCTCTGGAGTCAAGATGGGGTATTACAATCTATTGTTGAAGCAATAGAACCTCGACAATTTCAAGATATTCTCAAAGAATTGAAGCGGTTAATGGGAATGCCTGTTACTCCAGTTCAACAAAAAACACGGGTAGAAATTGAGCGAGAATATCAAGGAATTTCTTTGCTACTACGGTTACAAATAACACGGGGAAGCTATGGTGAAGAGGCAAACTTCCAGGTGTTGCGGGGGGCAGCATTAAAATTCTATCAACAGCAGCAACTCTCAAAGCTGAGTTCAGATGCACTACATTTGGCGGAAAAACTTCAGAAACGTCTGAATCAAATTCGCGATCGCATAATGGTAACTCCTTTATCCTCGGATAATATGCCATTACTTAATCAAATTCTTAAAACAATTATAGAGGAAGCCCAATCACTCTTAGATCAACAAGAACAAACATAAGGCTTGTTTTGATCAAATTGATCAAAAAGAGTTACCGTTCTTCCTGTTTTATATTAATGGGAATTTCAATAACAAATTTTGTTCCCTGGCTTGGATAAGAAGCACAATGAATGCGTCCGGCGTGGTTTTCTGTGATAATTTGATGGCTGATAGATAATCCGAGTCCTGTTCCTTTTCCTATAGGTTTTGTAGTAAAAAATGGATCAAAAATCTTATCTTGTATATCCTCTGGAATGCCACATCCATTATCAATAATCCGAAGGGTCACCCAATTTTCAGGTAATATTTCTGTTTCAATTGTAATAACTGGATTTTTAACAGGATATCCTTCAAAGCTATCGATGGCATTAGAAATCAGATTCATAAAAACTTGATTTAACTGATTGCCATAGCATTTAACTTTAGGAATTTTACTATAGTTTTGAATGATTTTAATTTCAGGGCGACCGCTGACTCCCTGATAACGATGCTTTAAAATTAGTAAGGTTTCGTCTATTCCTTGCTCAATATCAGCTAATTTCATCCCACTTTCTCCTAATCTAGAAAAATTTCTTAGGGAGAGAACAATATCACGAATTCGAGCCGCTCCTATTTCCATTGAATCGATCAGTTTTTCCCAATCATCTATCAAAAAATCCAGATCAATTTCAGCTTCAAGTTGTTGAATTTGACTGATGGGTGGATCCTTATACTGACGGTATAAATCTAGCAGTGTCATTACATCCTGGAAATATTGACGAGCATAGCTCAGATTTCCGTAAATAAAGCTAATAGGATTATTAATTTCATGGGCGACTCCGGCAACAAATTGCCCCAGTCCTGACATTTTTTCTGCTTGAAGTAGTTGACTTTTTGCTTGTTTTAACTGTTTCAGATTTTCTTCTAATTCTTGAGCTTTTTCTTGTGCTTTAAATTCAGCAATTTTACGGCTTTCAATTTCTTTCTTAAGTTCTTGATTATATTGTTTTAATTTAAGCTGTGTCTCTACACGGGCTAAGACTTCCATCACAGCAAAAGGCTTATAAATATAATCTACTGCACCACATTCAAATGCTTTAATTGTATCGGAGGGTTTGTCTAGGGCACTGATAAAAATAACTGGAATTTCTTTCGTCTTAGAGTCAGATTTTAAACGCCGACACACTTCATAACCATCCATCTCTGGCATCATCACATCCAATAAAATTAAATCGGGCTGATGAATTTCTATGCATTTAAGGGCAAGATCTCCTTGAGTGGCTACCTGAAGATTATAATTTTTCTCTTTTAAAAGTCTTGTTAAAATACATAAGTGATCGAGATTATCATCAACTAAAAGTATTGTTGATTGAGGAATTGATTCAGTCAGTTTTGATTGAGAGATTGATTTAATGAATGTCATAATTGATCTAAGATTATAAGGACTAAAATTTTAGTTAGAAAGCTGGGCTGAAATATGACACGGAATCAAGCAACAAAGAACCTCTTTGATCGGGTAGGAAATGTTCCTAGGCGAAATATGAATACTGAGCTAGATCTCAAACACAGCCATTAGATGAGAGCTAATAAGGTTGCGTATCACTTTTGTACACTAATATCTCAACTATCAGCATTATCAGCGTATATTTAATCAATCCTGCTTTCTAGTATAACATTTGAGAATAATTCCTGAGCAGTAATAGGCAGTCTTGGAATGGGGTTGGAGGCAATCGTAAAATCTCCTAATTATCGTACGTAACGCTACATTGCTCAGAAATGGGGCAACCACGCTAAACTTAAGACAGATTAAAAAAAGTCTACAAAAATATATATTTCTATACAGTATTTTAGTATACACCGGAGGATCTGGCGTGGCCCATCGTAAAGCATTATCAGATAAACCCTTTCAAGACGAACCGGTCTGGTACTCAGTGCCTCAAAGCGCAATGAGAGACCAAATTGATCCTGAATACCCCTTTGATTCATCTGAAATGGACAAAGTAGTGGCAGGAGATGATTCATTATCGATGTTAGAAGCACAACCCAAAATTGAATCAGAACAACATCAATCACCAAGGCCTGAAACAAGACATGGTAACTTAAAAGGGGTAATACTGGGTATAGGAGTGGGTATCATCGGCACAGTTGGGGCCATGCATTTTTTATCTGGCAACCCCACTGCACAGACTCAAGAGACCTCAACCTCTACATCTGCTGTGACTGCGGTAAGTGAATCTAATACTACTGCGGCGACTACAGTAACTATTGCTCCTGTGCGGTTAGGAACAGTAGAACAAACCTTAAAGACCACAGGAACTGTCGAAGCTTATGACTTGTTACCTATATTATCCCAAGCGAGCGGATTACAAATTCAGCAAGTTTTAGTTGATGAAGGAGACTTCGTGACTCAAGGCGAGGTGATGGCTGTCTTAGATGACTCTATATTGCGATCGCAGATTTTGCAAGCCCAGGCGGAAGTGGAGTCGCAACGGTCTGCTGTATTGCAACGAGAAGCAGGTTTAGGACAAACTCAAGCCAACTTAGCCCAAGCCGAAGCGGGGTTAGTGGAAGCCCGGTCAACCTTGGTACAAAAACAGGCACGACTAGCCGAAGCAAAAGCCAATTTAGCCCAGGCTCAGCGGGAAGTGGAACGCTATGAACAATTGACCTCCGCTGGTGCAGTCAGTCGTCAGGAGTTGGAAACTCGCATCACCGCAGCCAAAACGGCTCAAGAAGGAGTACGGGTGGCTGAAGCGGATATTCGCAGCGCTGAGGCGCAAATACAGAGCGCTCAAGCCCGTATTCAAAGTGTACAGGCTGATGTAGACAGTGCTCAAGCTAATATTCGCAGTGCGATCGCCCAAGTTCAGAGTCGTCAAGCAGGGGTAGAGCAACTGGAAACCCAACTGGGACAAACCACAGTGCGATCGCCTGCAACGGGAATTATTGCTGAACGTTCGGCGCGGGTGGGAGATGTTACCAACGGCACTGAAAAGCTATTTTCAATTATTGCAGAAAATCAACTAGAATTGCAGGCAAAAGTGCCAGAAACTCAATTACCTCAAGTTAAAATTGGTGCGCCTGTTACCATTACTTCTGATGCCGATCCGAGTCTAAAAATTCGGGGACAAGTACGAGAAATTGCTCCATTAGTTGATCCAGAAAGTCGTAAAGCGACGGTTAAAATAGATTTACCCCCCCTAGGATCGATGCCAAATTCGGTGTTAAGACCGGGGACGTTTTTACGGGCTGAAATGACTACAAATACAACTCAAGGCTTAAAAATTCCAGCCAAAGCAGTGGTGCCACAAGCGGATGGTCAATCAATTGTTTATCGTTTAACAGCAGAGGATACAGTGGAGGCGACAACAGTAGAAGTGGGTGAATTAGAAGGGAGTTTTAGTGGGGATTTATCCCAGGCAACGGTAGCGGTCAAACAAGGGTTAACAGCAGGCGATCGCGTGGTCACTTCTGGGGCGGCTTATCTGAAAGATGGCGATCGCGTTAATGTGGTGAAATCCAATTAAATCATCATTGATGATAGTATGAATCAACTGATTATTTACGATGCTGCGGGTCAACAATGGCTACGATTTCAGAATCCTGATGAAATTATTCAAGCTGATTCTATTGAGCAAGTCGTTTCCCAATTTAAACGGGTTAATCAACTGATCAAACAGCATCAATATTATGGGGCGGGATTTATCAGTTATGAAGCAGCATCTGGTTTTGATCGCAGTTTAAAAACCCATGAATTGACCTCCGAATTTCCTTTATTATGGTTTGGGCTTTATCCTGCCCCAGAAGTGATTGAAATTCCGGATAAAGTTGAAGAAGATAGTTATAATTTCAATTGGATATCCTCCGTTAGTCGAGAGGAATATGATCGGGCGATCGCGCAAATTAAACAATATATAAAACAGGGAGAAACCTACCAAGTTAATTATACTTTTCGTCTGCAAACAGATTTTATTGGTAATTCTTGGAACTATTTTTTACAACTGATTCAAGCTCAGCCTGTTAATTATGCTGCTTATTTAGAAACTGAAAAGTTTACAATTTGTTCTGCTTCACCAGAACTTTTCTTTTGTTTAAATGATGATAAAATTACTGCCAAACCGATGAAAGGAACTGCCCCCAGAGGTGTTACTTTAGATCAAGATCGACAGTTTGCAAATGCCTTGCATCATTGCCCTAAAAATCGGGCAGAAAATGTGATGATTGTGGATATGCTGCGGAATGATATCGGAAAAGTTTCTGATTTTTATAGTGTAAAAGTTCCCAGTTTATTTGATGTAGAAAAATATCCCACACTGTGGCAAATGACCTCTACAGTCACAGCAAAAACCGATCGATCTCTAAATGAAATTATGGCAGCATTATTTCCTTGTGCTTCTATTACGGGCGCACCCAAACGTCGGACAATGGAAATTATTCGGGAATTAGAAACAACTCCCCGTAAAATTTATACCGGATCAATTGGCTTTATTACACCTGATCGTCAAGCTCAATTTAATGTTGCAATTCGGACAGTTTTAATTGATAAAATAACAAATAAAGCTGAATATGGAGTCGGTAGCGGTATTGTTTGGGACTCTATCAGTCAGGATGAATATATTGAATGCCAAACAAAAACTCAGTTTTTAAAAACCCGCTGTCCGGAATTTGAACTGTTAGAAACGATTCTCTGGGAACCGAATACAGGTTATTTTTTGCTGGATTATCATTTACAACGATTACAAAATTCTGCTATTTATTTTAACTATAACTTGAACTTAGAGGTCGTACAAAATCAACTCTTAAATATTACAAGTAAATTAAAACAACAATTTTATAAAATTAGAATTTTAGTCAATAAAACAGGAGAGATTAATCATGAGATTATTCCTTTTGTGAACCCTGTTCCTACTCAACCGATTAAATTACGTTTAAATTCTACACCGATTAATTCATCTAATCCTTTTTTATATCATAAAACAACAAACCGCAGTATTTATCAAACCGCAAAAGCAACAACTTTAGACTGTGATGATGTCATCTTATGGAATGAAACAGGAGAAATTACAGAAACCTGTATTTATAATATAATTGTAGAGTATAAAGGTGAACGATTAACACCCGCTGTTCGTTGTGGACTCTTAGCCGGAACCTATCGGCAAATGTTGCTGGATACAAAGCAAATAAAAGAAGCAATAATTTCAGTCGATATATTAAAGCAAGTTGAGAATATTTATGTGATTAATTCCGTGCAAAAAATGCGCGAAGCTGTATTACTCCTCTGAGTCTTGCTGCCACGGTGTCGAAGATTCTGCTGCCCGTTTTGTGGGTTTTGAATCCACTTCATAAACATCAGATTCTAATAATTTTAACTGCTGCGGTTTTGCCTGCTTTTTCTTTGGTTTATAACCCTGACCTCGTCGCCGTTGAGAAGTCCTTTCTTCACTGGTATTCTCTGCCACCACTTCATATAAAATCGCTTGTTTATTGGGTTGATTTCCTTTTCGCAATACCCGCCCCAGACGCTGAATATACTCTCGTTCCGAACCCGTACCCGATAAAATAATAGCAATTTGGGCATCAGGAACATCAATCCCTTCATTTAACACATGAGAAGCCACTAAGGTATTATATTGACCTTCACGAAAATAACTCAATATTTTATGGCGTTCTTTTACAGGGGTTTGATGAGTAATTGCCGGAATTAAAAACTCTTGAGAAATTCGATAAACTGTGGTATTATCAGCCGTAAAGATTAAAGTTTTTTCAGGATAATGCTGAGCCAGTAAATCCATTAAAACTCTAATTTTACCTTCCGTTCCGAGGGCAATTTCCTTAGTTCGACGATGGGCTAACATGGCTTTACGTCCGGCAGGCGATCGCGCACTGGACATGACAAATTGTTTCCAACCCTCTAAACTGGATAACTGAATATGATTCTGCCGCAAGAACTCATTTCTAATCTTCATTTGTTGTTGATATTCTTGTTGTTCTTGGGCGGAAAGCCTGACTAAAATTTTAACAACTTTGTGATCGGCTAAGGCTAAACCCGCTAACTGTTCCGGGGTTTTATGATAAACTGTAGAACCAATTAACCCCTGTAAATCACTATGTCGCCCATCAGAACGATCCGGTGTTGCGGTTAATCCTAAACGGTAAGGGGCAATAGAATATTCCGCAATCACTCGATAAAAATCCGTCGGTAAATGATGACATTCATCAAATACAATTAAACCATAACGATTTCCCAGGGTTTCGGCTTGAATGGTCGCACTATCATACGTTGCCACTAACAACGGTGTTTTGTCTCTTGAACCGCCTCCTAACAACCCCACTTCAATATCTGGAAAAGCCGCTTCTAAATGAGCATACCATTGATGCATTAAATCCAATGTCGGCACCACCACTAATGTATTACAAGCAGTCGCCTGCATCGCCAACTGGGCGAGATAGGTCTTTCCAGAGGCTGTCGGCAACACCACAACCCCCCGACTTCCCGCTTGTTGCCATGCCGCTAGGGCTTCCGTTTGATGGGGGTAAGGGGGCATTTCCAGGCGAGGTACTAACGCCAAAGACTCATAAGCCACAGCCCGGTCAATAAAATCAATCTCTTCAGCTTCCAGGGTGGCAATTAAACCGCGATAATCAATTCCGGGAACGCGAAACTTTTCAATCCGGTCATCCCATGTAGCATAATCAATCCAACCCTTCCCTCTGGGGGGAGGATGCAAAATTAAAGTACCGCGATCGAAAGATAAAGAAGGAGTCCGAGGCATTATCTAACTTTATCATAAATCCTATTTCTTCAGCTAGAGGCTGAAAGCCACTTCAGCATAATGGATAAAGATTATATCTTTGCTAAGAATCGAAGATAAGCCATTCGGTAGACACGCAGACAGTTAACCATTATCTCAATAATAAGGCTTAATACTACAGACTGAAATAGTTCTATGAAATCTAACCATCGGCAGATTTATCTGAGGTTAACCGAAATTGAATTGTGAATAAACTGAATAGATTTAAGCAAGAATTAATACAACGAAACTCCAACAGTAGAGTAATCTGCCGAAATCTATCCTTTTAACGTTGACAAGCATAGCATTTATTGCAAAAACTTCAACTTATACTGCCAACTAGAATTTGTTGATTGTTCTTTTTTTTAGTTATTAATACTTATCAATCAATGATGCTCTCAGCTTCTATCAAAAGAAAGATGAATCTCTATTCAAGCTGTGTCACTTTAGATTATAGAGTTTAAAAACTAGATCCAAGAGAGAGAATCATGTCTATTACATTGACTGATAGCAAACGAGTCACAATTGCTGAAAAGCTAGCATCTATGCGAATGATTCAAGATTTAATCTTGAAAAACGAGCGTCAGTTTATTCAAGAATGTAGTGATAAGGATATTCAAAGTCGTTTGCAAGATATGATTGAAGACGATGAGAAAAATCTGGGTATCATTGAAACCACTATTGTTCAGTATGGAAATCCTGCTGAAGCCAAAGACAAAGTTAAAAAAATGGTGAGCCACATCGAAGAAATGATGCAAGGCTCTGAGTTAAGTTTGTTTGAAAAAATGGCTCAACATGAACTGCTAAAACATGGTCAAGTTTTATCAGGTTTAGTGGTTCATAAAGCAGCACAAGTGGTTGGTACTGATGTCAAAGAAGCACTTGCACCACTCAATGCAGTTAACTTTGAAAATCGTGCTCATCAAGAGCAATTGAAAGGGGTATTAGAATATTTAGGGACTCGCGAACTTACAGGTGAAGAACCAGATGATAGTATTTGGGGACAAATACAAGATGCATTAGCAGCGATGACAGGGGTAGTAGGAAGTGTAACTACTCAAGTTTCTGATGCGGATGATATGGATATTATGAGTCTGATTTTCATGGATCATCAAAAGACAAAAACACTGATGCGTGAAATTCAAAAAACTGATGATCCTGAGAAAGTTCGTGAGTATTTTGGACAACTTTATAAAGATTTAGTTGCTCATTCCAAAGCTGAAGAAGAAGTTGTTTATCCTGCTGTTCGCTCCTTCTATGGTGAGTCTGATACTCAAGAACTTTACGACGAACAAGCCGAACTCGAAAAAGTTCTGAATGAAATGAAAGCAAGTGAACCAACAACTGAAGCTTTTCAGGCTATGGTAAAGCGTGTTAAAGAGATGGTTGGGGATCATACTCGTCAAGAAGAAAGCACCATGTTTGCTGCTATGCGGAAAAACTTTAACGATGAGCAGCGTGAACAAATGGCAACTGAGTTTAAAAAAGCTAAAAAACGTTTTCAAACTCAAATGCAATAATCTTTAACTTTAGATGAGAAAGTGTTTTTTTGAGGCTATTATAAGCTCAATGATGACAATTACACCGATTTCAAATTAATGGATGTGATTGCAGGGTTGATAGTCAGTTAGGGAAAACCTATTCTCAGTCGAAGTTCAACAATTTATTATCAGGCATAACGCTGAGAATCTGAATCGTTTGCTACAAGATTAAGGTGATCGCATTCCGGCAAATCCCTGATACCTAAAAACCAACCTAACTTTAACTCCGAAAGCATTACAGCGATTAAGTAAATTATATTGTTACTCTGTAAACAATTCTAGGCTATTAGTATTTTTAGGTTGGATCGCAGATATCTTAATGCATTTTTTTATTAAACTTTACATCTTTGAACTCTTTATAATTAGGGGATTTAAATAAAATTAATCTTATTAAGATTGAGCGGGATGATATTTAACGTTATTATGCACTCAAGAGATATAATTTCAAAAATAGTTAATTGAACTTTAATCTTTTACTTTCTCTTCTCAAACTTTGTTTAAGATTGATATATCATGTCGATTAACTTATTTTAATTATCGCCCATATTGTGGGCACATTCGCTTCGCGCGTACCATTATCAAATTCTCGGTTGCGACCCAAAGCCTCTTTCGATCAACTCAAGCTCTTAGCATTAAGAGCTTGAGACTGTTAAATGGGTTGACTCCCCAATTTCATCTCAAAGTAAACGCGGTCAAACACTGTATAAGCAATAATTTCAGATCAGTTGATCTCAACAATCTAATATTCTTTCACGTCTAGTTGTTCAGATCAGCTCTGCTTCGTCCCCAAGTCATCTTCAATCATGATTCGAGTGCAGGCACCGGCGCGCTTGAGTCTGGTCTTCTAGATAAAGGGAGATGCTGCGCTATTCTCAGCCACGCAGACGCGCTCCTAAACGCATCCCCCGATCAAATCCCGATCAATCCCTGCTTCCGGCAACAACCTCTCTAAGGGGTCAGCTCGAAGAGGTTTTTGATCGGCTAGCTCTTCTCAAATGCAATAATGTGTGTTATATTATAGTTGAAGTCCATCAAAAAATAACTACTAATTATTGGTATCATTGTCAAGCTAGATAAACATAATTGACCTAGCTTTTACAAACCCTTCATAAAAATAAAGAGTTACATTACTATTGCTTTAATTAAAAAAAATAGAATGTAAAATTCAAGATCGGTAAGTAGTTTTTATATTACATATAGTACAGAGTATAACAATACTTTGAAAGCTTGTTCTGGCTTTACGAAATCTTTATAAAATAACTAAAAATCTTTATATTACTACCTTGTATTCCGGCTGGTAAACCCACTAAGATAACAGTCATAACGAGGTTCACATTTACCAGCCAAAATCAAAATATATCAAGAGATAGCTAAATTTAAATTACCTATTCTCTTGTATATCTCTCTCAATTTCTTAGAGTCACCCTGAATTCCAATGAGAGGTTAAATGAATATTCACCCTAAGTTTCGTGTTGGCTGGCTGCTATTTACTGTTCCTTTTATTTCTACCCTGAATGTTAGTGTTGTTCCCAGCCGGGCGGCTACGCTCAGCTCAGCCACAACACTGGTCAATGTGACGAATTTCAGTACTAATGCTGAATCGTCATCGGTTTCAGTGGATACAGCAGCTTTCGCAATTTCACCCGTCGAATCAACAATTGATTTAGATAGTTTAGATGACAGTTTAGGACAAGAGGCTATCACTGTAGAATCTGAAAATGGTTCTGTAGTTGCCACAGCCGATTTTAATACTGTTGCTTTTTTCCCCCCAGCTACTTCAGGAGTCAGTAGTAGCTTTGTTAGCAGTGAAACAGACAATGAAGCATTTGGAAGTGGGGGAAGCTATTTGGGATTTTCCCAAACTGAATCAACGGTTTTAGCAAACTTTTTTCTGAATCCTGAAGCGGGAGAAACTCAAACTTTTTCCTTTGATTTTAATATATTTTGGGAATTAGAAACCCAGGCAACTGAAGCGCGAGAACAGGCAACGGCTACTGCTGATGTTTCCTTGCAAATCTGTGGCAGAACTTCTCTGACAGAAAACCCTTTATTCTGTGATGCTTTATCCACCTTTGGAATAATTGATAGTTCAACTCCAACTGAGGTGTTTGCTTTTCAAAAAAGTGATGCTTTTTCTGTAGATGTATTAAATCAGCCTGTTGTTTCTGGTAACCCCGCGCTCAATTTCCAGCAAGCCGATTTTTTTGCATTAGGCTCTTATCAGCGGGAGTTTGAAACACCCATTTATCTGACATTGACTGAACTTCAAAATTCTGAAGCTTACGTTACCGCACCTGAGCCATCAGCAACAATAGCATTATTCAGTCTCAGCGCTATTGCCATGGCATTAGGTAAAAGGAAAAAGCAACTTTAGCCTAATTGAAAGGATGACTATAAACGATTAAAAGTATTTGATATTAAGATTGAATGCTTCAGATAAGCTGCCAAAGTGGCAACAAATCAAGGAAGACATCAGCTAAATTGATTTAACGTAAGATCAATTATAATTTAGAGGAAAAGCTGATGCGCCATCCATTCGATTTAAAGTCATCTGAACTTGAAACAATTGAGTTAGAGTTTGCGGAAGAAATCACCTCAGAAGAGGCGGCTGCAGTTGGCGGTGGACTTTCTATCGCCACCACAAAAGCCATAGGTGAAGAAGGGGGTTGTGATTATCCCATCAAACCAATTAAACCAATTGAGCCAATTTTCACCACCTTAGCTTTAGGTGAAGAAGGGGGTTGGTGTCCTGAACCCCTACCGATTAAACCACCGATTGAAGCAACCACTTTAGCTTTAGGTGAAGAAGGTGGAGAATGTTTATGGTAAATTGAGTTAGAAGAGAACATCATAACTGCTTTGAAAAATATACTCCTGGTTTTTGCAAAGGTAAGGTCGTCCTTGCCTTTATTTATTTCTATAGAGTTATGGTTTTGGTCTGTTAAAACGTCAAGGTTGTTCTCAATGTACCAATCACTGTATCATCATTATTGGCATTTTGATTCGGGTTTGTAATCCAAATAATACCCGGTGTAATTGAAATATTATCCGTCAGTGGATATCGATAAAAAGCTTCTAAGTGCCAAGAATTGTCTTTGGGAAAGTCTACTGCTAAAGTTTCTGAATTCTCTAAATCGCTGAGATAAGGCTCTCGTCCCATCACAATTCCTGCTAAACTGCCGAGTTGAAATAAATCAGGAAAACCCAGTGTAATAGCGTAATTCCAAATCTGAGCATCTCCGATATCCACCACTCGCGCTGCGGTATAACCCCCCCATGCACTGACAGTAAACTTTGAATGGACTTGCCAAGCCAATTGCAAACCATAGGAATGACTGACAACACCTGTCTCATTGGCAGCGATAGAATTGGCAATTGCGGTACCTGTCCAATTTTGATTCAAAAAACCGTTATTAAAGCCGAAATTTCCCGGTGTAGAATAGGCGTGGTTATAGGTAAAGGCAAATTGAAGATTTTCAGTCGGATAAACGGTCATTTGTAGTAACGCACCATAGTCTCCATTAAATAATCCTTTTCCATCAGCAGCTTCATCGGCATTGGCTGCTAAGTAGCCAGCGGAGAAAGCAATTCCTGTGTTAACTTCGGGGTTGAATTGATAATGTAAACCGATGCCTCTGCCGCCTCCTATTCGGTAAATCGGGTTTCGTTGTCCAAAAGCACTGAGGGTACCGTTACCCCCGTCATGGTCATCTAAATAGGGGTTAATTGTGGGTACAAAATCATCCCAAGTTGTGCCTGTTGCCCCTATTGTGAACTTCAGATGTTCTCCCACGGGAAATTGATAATACAGTCGATTTAATTCAACCTGATTTTCATCTCCTCTTTGAATATTGAAGGTTTGAGTTCCTTCTTGAGTTTTGAGATTAAAAGGGGCAGCATGACCCACCTCTAACTGAGTTAATAATAAATCTTCACCCGTAAAGCTGGTTTTAAAGTTCAGTCGAGTCCGATGTTGCAAAACCGTTTGATTAGAATTCACAAAAGCATCCGTTAAAGCAAAAATTACTTCTCCTTGTAGTTTTGTAGTGGTTGAAAATTGATTAAAATTATCCGCCCAAACTTCTAAGTTATAAATTTGATTTCGTAACAAACTTAACTCCGCTGCAAATTCATTTTGTAATCGTTGCAAAGAAATTAATTCATCCTCAGTTAGGCGGTTTTCTGTGGCGGTTTGCAATAGTTCATTTAAACGTTGCAGACAAGCATTTAATCCAGCCGCAAATTCATAACGACTGAGGGCTTTATTCCCTTGAAATGTACCGTCCCGATAGCCCGCAATGCAACCAAACCGTTCTACAAGAGACTGTAAGGCTTGAAATGACCAGTCTGTGGGGTTGACATCAGAAAGCTGGGAAACCGCAGTAATTTGGGCTGTTTTTGAGGGGTATCCTTCCTGAGAATAACGATAGAACTGTTCTAATGTTGCTGAGGTGGGGTCAACGGCGACCACCAAGCTGAATAATTCTCCCACAATCACTACAATCAATTCTCCTAAATCAATGAGATTTTGACATACTCTGAGATTATAGAATTATAGATCTCTATTGTCAGGTCAGGGATGATTCAACTGCATTTAGAACTTGTAAAGACTCATAAATCATTTGAAGCTGGGCTAAAATAGTGGGGGGGCGATAAGTAAAGCGGATTTTAAAAGAGGATTTTGACTTTGATAAGCCGATCACCTTACCATAACTTTCTTCTAAAGTTTGACTTTGATGCTGTTGTAAATAAAGTTTAATATTGGTATTGATTTGAGGTAAATAATTACTGTTTTCATTTTCAGGATAGAGTTTAATTTCTGCTTCATTATGAGATAATTTTACTAATTCCCCTCGATATAAAAAATCACTATCTTGTTTTCCTCTTAATAAACTATATTGAATTGATAATTGATAATTTAAAGCCAATAAAGTTTCTTTTTCTGTTTTTAAAAATAGATTGTAGGGTTGACTTATTCCAGTAATATTATAAATTTTTTGAGTATCTTTAAATCCTTTTACTTTTATTTTTTTTGCTCTCTGTATCAGTAATGAGGCAGGTTCTGCTGCTTTTCTAGTATTTTCAGATATTAAAATTTCACCCCCTATTGCACAGGCTTCAATCCGAAAAGCCAGATTCACTTCACAACCAATTGCAGTATATTCTGTCCGTTCTTTAGAACCGATATTTCCGATCACTGCTTCTCCAGTATTTAATCCGATTCCCATTTCTATGTTTGGAAACCCTAATTCATTCAGAATATGATTGACATTTTTCATTTCAAGCTGCATGGCGATCGCACAAGCAATTCCACGTTGAGCATCGTTATTTAAGGACAAGTCGGGATAAAAAAAAATCAGCATTCCATCTCCCATTAATTTATTAATCCTTCCCCCATAATGAAGCACAATTTTTGACATTTGTCTCAAATAAATATTAAGAATATGTACCACCTCTTCGGAGTTTAACCGTTCAGATAACGCAGTAAATCCCCTTAAATCAGAGGCTAAAATTGTCAGTTTTTGCCGCTTTCCACCCAGTTTAAAACCTTCTCTACTTTCTAATAATTGAGCAATGACTTCGTCAGTTAAATAGCGTCCAAAGGTTGCACGAGTTAAACTGGCTTTATGAGCCATGTGACCTGTAATCCCTAAAGCCGATCCCCACAAGGCTAACAGGGGTGGAACAACAGGAATCCAATATCCTTGTAGAAAAGCACAGTAACTGATAATCATTAAACTACAACCCGCTCCTATCAT
>CAYNXM010000333.1:0-32201 GCA_964401105.1 uncultured Lyngbya sp.
TCGCTTTTCACTTCCCCAAATCGCAATTAATAGATAAATGGGAATCAGTTCTAATTCATAGAAGAGGAAAAACAGCAGTAAATTCTGGGATAAAAATGCCCCAGAAAGTCCTGCATTCACCAGTAAGATGAGGGAATAATACAGGCGAGGACGTTCGAGGTTGCCTTGTGTACAAGCAATGGCAAAAGTGGTTAAAATGGCATTCAACGCAAGTAAGGAAAACGATAAGCCATCAATACCTAAACTAAAGGATAAACCCAATTGAGGTATCCATTCTTGATATTGAGTAAATTGAAACTTAGCCGTTGTTAAATCAAATTCAGTAGCCAGTTTAATGGTCCACAATAGAACTAAACTACTACTGACTAACGCTATTGTCTTGATGCGGCTTGCTGCCATTTTTTGTGGCAATAAACTAATGAGAAGCGCCCCTAAAATTGGAAACAGAATAAAAGTGGTCAACATTGTAATTGTCTATGATTAATAAAATTGAGATTCATGATTTTTTAAACTGATGTCTGTTTAAACTAATCCGTAAATTAAATATCCTAAAAACAGGATAACACCGACAACAATTGTCAGGGCATAAAACTGACCTTGACCCGTGACGTTGTATTTTAAGCCTTGTCCACTAAACACTGTGACAAATCCGACTAAATTAACCGCACCATCGACAATATAGCGGTCTATCCAGGAGATAATTTTAGATACTATCGCGACAGAGGCAATAATTGTGAGTCGGTATAATTTAGCGGTGTAAAAGTCGTAAGCAAAAAAGTTTTGTACCGCAGTAGAAGGCAGTGTTATCGGTTTTTCAATGCTGTCATTCATATAAATAAACGCAGCCAGTCCACAACCCACCACACTCGAAAACAGTAATAAAATCGCAACAACACTATTAAGACTTGCCCAAGCGGGGAGTAATTGCCATTGTCCTAACAATAAGGGAATATGCAGACAAAATCCCGCTAAAAACACCATCGGCAACACCAACAACCATAGTCCCTCTGGGGAACGTTTCGTCATTTGTTTCGGTTTTCCGGCAAAAATTAAGCCAAATTCACGAGTTAAACTAAATGCGGTTAAGCCATTCACAATCAGTAACGTCCAAGCAATCGCGGGTTGTGTATTCCACAGGTTTTCAACTAATTCTTGTAACGTCCAAAATCCGCCAAAGGGTGGCATGGCAATTAAGGCAAAAACCCCGATAATAAAACATAATCCAGAAATCGGTCGCCGTGACCATAAACCGCCATATTGGGTTAAATCTTGGGTAATACTATTGAGGATAATTCCGCCTGTACTCATGACCAACAATGCCATGGCAAACGCATAAGTAAATAACAGTAATAAAGCTTCCTGTGTATGTCCTGTTCCTACTGCAATAAATGCAATCCCCATATTGGAACTGACCGAGTAAGAAATTGCCCGTTTCATATCAATTTGACCGATAGCAATTAAACTCGCCCCGACTGCGGTTGCCAACCCAATTAACACAGCAACTGAAAGAACGGCGGGAGATAAAGCGATAACGGGTTCTAATTTAACTAAAATCCACGCCCCGCCAGAAACCACAACGGCATTCCGTAAAATTGTACTGGGAACGGGCCCTTCCATTGCTTCATCTAACCATAAATGCAAAGGAAATTGAGCGCATTTACCCATGGGGCCAGCCAACAATGCTAAACCCAACAATAGGGCTACTTTAGGGTCAAGATTGGCAGTTTGCGCCCATTGGGCTAACTCCGAAAAGTTCCAAGTCCCCGCCAATGGATACAACGCAACCACACCCATCAGTAAAAATAAATCTCCTACCCGTTTAGTCAGAAAAGCATCCCTTGCCCCCGTGACAACCAAAGATTGATTAAACCAAAATCCCACTAACAGGTAAGTTCCAAGGGTGAGAATTTCCAGGATAATATAGCTGAAAAACAACGAATCACATAACGCTAAAGCCGATAACCCCGCTTCAAATAATGCCATTAATGCATAAAATCTTGCCCATCCCCAGTCCATTTCTAGATAAGCGATCGCGTAAATTTGCGCCAATAAATTCAACCCCGTCACCACTAAAGTTGCGCCAATGGTTACCACTGAGAGGGATAAAGGAATAGAAAAATCTAAGTCAGCCACCTGTATCCACGGAATCAATAATTCCTGGGCAGGTTGACCCCAAATCCCTTGTAAAGCAAAGCCGCCATGAATTAAGGCGATTAAGGTCATGACAATATTAAGATAACCCGCAGGTCTCGGGCCTGTCTTATCAATAATACCCGGTGACCACGGAATGGAGAGTAATGCCCCAATAAACGGATAACAAGGAATCCACCAAATTGTTTGTAAAAAGAAGTCTGTCATTCAGTTCAAATCAGGATTGAGTCAATAAATTGAGTGAGTTTTCCCCCGAGTCAGCCTATTTTAGGATTGCCCCTCAATCCCCTTTTCGCCCAGCCTGAGACACCTCATCACTCCGGAGGAAATAAAGGATGCTTCGCTGTTTGACAAGTGGGGAGACACGGGGACTATTCAATCGCTGTACAGATCAAATGTTCTCCTCGGCTGTCGGGCCTTAAAAGTTCAGTTCACCCACCTCTTAAGATTTGATTTAGATTTTAATATAATTCTCTATGCAAAATAAAGGTTGCATTGAAAAAAATCTATCATTTGGGGATTAAGTCAAGCTTATTAATTCAATAAAAATTGATATACATATTTTAACTATAGTTTTAAGGTAACAGTTTGCGGAGCGCAATAGTTATATGTACTCAATATTGATTCTGAAGGGTTAAAACCTATTTGGAGAGAATTGTTAGGCTTGTCATACCGTTGCTGTTAATGGAAAATCCACGCCTGATGACGCACCCTAGGACTGATTAAGCTTTGCCCTCTTTGATTTCTGAATTCATCAGATCCTTTTCCACTGCCCCTAATGATTTTAATGTGACTTTTTGGGCATCTGTTAAGCCAATAGTATTTATAATTTTCATGCCTTCATAGAGTCTAGCTGTTCTCAAAAGATTGAGACATTGCCCTGTATGAATATCCCAAAGTCGAATACTTTGATCTTGTGAACCACTAGCTACAGTTTGCCCATCAAAACTAACAGCAACAGCAGAGACTAAATGTTCATGTCCTGTAAATGTGGATAAACATTTGCCCGTCTTAACCTCCCATAATTTTACCGTTTGGTCATGGGAACCACTGACAATTGTTTCACCGTTGGGGCTAAAGACAACTGAAAATACCCAGTTTGTATGACCTTCAAAAGTTTTGAGACAATTTCCGGTTTTAATCTCCCATAATTTAATCGTATGGTCGGTACTCCCGCTGACTAAAGTTAAGTTATTGGGATGAAAGCTAACGGAATAAACGCGATTATTATGACCTTGAAAGGTACGGATACATTTTCCTGTTTTCACATCCCACAATTTAACAGTTTTATCGCTGGAAGCACTGGCAACAGTTGCGCCATCTGGACTAAAGGCAACCCCAAATATTTTTTCAGTATGTCCTTCAAAGGTTTTGAGACATTGACCGGTTGACAAATCCCATAATTTTAGGGTATTATCGGCACTACCAGAAATTAAAGTGCTACCATGCGGGCTAAATGCGATCGCAAAAATCCAGTCTGTATGTTCCTGTAAAATTTGACAGCATTGACCGCTGTTAATATTCCATAAACGGATAGTATTGTCAGTGCTACCACTCGCTAAAATTTTGGGTTTTGTGGGATGAAAAGCAACCGCATAAACTAAGTCAGTATGTCCTTGTAGCGTTTTCCAACAGTCTCCCGTTTCCCGATGCCATAATTTTACCGTTTTATCGTTGCTGCCACTAGCGATCAATTGATCGTCTGGACTAAAAGTAACCGGTAATGCCCAGTCTGTATGCCCATACCAGATTTTCAAACATTGACCGCTACGACTATCCCATAATCTGACCGTTTGATCTAAACTCACACAAACTAATGTCTGGCTATCGGGACTAAAAGCCACAGAAACAATTTGGTTAGTATGACCATACATCGTTTTAATGCATTGTCCGGTTTGGCAGTCCCACAGCCTAACGGTATTGTCGCCGCTACCACTGGCAAGAATAGTCTGAGAAGTTGAGTTGGGTTGAAAGGCAACCGAATAAATAGCCCCGTCGTGTCCGGTGAGGGTATCAATACAGTCTCCGGTTGTATAATCCCATATTTTAACAGTGCGATCGCCACTACCGCTAGCGATAATTGTAGCTTGAGACGGATGAAAAGCAACCGCCCGTACCCAACTGTCGTGTCCGGTTAAAATGTTGATACATTCCCCAGTTTGACAGTCCCATAACCGAATGGTGTTGTCATCTCCACCACTAGCAAAAATTGTAGCTTGAGACGGGTGAAAAGTCACGGAACGGATGCAACTGCTGTGTCCTTTAAAGGTTTGTAAACATTGACCCGTTTGTAGTTGCCATAGCCTTAAAGTCAGGTCACCGCTACTACTGACTAACTGTTGACCATTGGGACTAAAGGCAACAGAAAAGACTTCGTTACTGTGTCCTGTACAGGTTTTTAAACAAGCCCCATCTGCCACATTCCAAAATCTTACCGTATAATCTGCCCCACCGCTGGCAAGAACCTGACTATCGGGGCTAAAGGCAACAGAACGTACCCAGTTAGTATGACCGCAACAAATACCAAGAAGTTTCCCGGTTTCCACTTGCCAAAGGCGAATTTGACAGTCAGTATCACAGGTGGCAAGGAGTTTTCCATCAGGGCTAAAAGTCGCTGATAAAATATTCCCTAATGTTTCGGTAAAGACAGATTTAGTTAAGTCACTGTGGGAAAAATTAACATGATGTAAGGGTAGGTCTTGAAGATTGGCTTGCCAAACCGTTAAGTTAGAAAAATCGTAGCCACTGATATCAATTTTCAGTTGACGAAATAAGTTAATTAAGTTACCAGCAATATAGTTAATTTCGCGAGTTTGAGATAGATGCTGAGTGTTGAGAATTTGAGATAAATATTGTCCAACCGCTTCGTTTGATCCCAACATTTTAATGAAGCGATCGCTAATGGCTTGTAAAATTAACCGAACTTGAGTCTCTCGAATATAATCTTTAGCCCGACCTTTAACTAAAGCATGGGTTTTAAAATAAGTCAGATCTTGACGAACAATTTCTTCACAGATTCGATCAATTAAGTTGTCTGTCGTGTATTCCATCACAACAGGCTGTTGAGTAAAAAGACTTTCCTGCTTTTCCACTAAAGATCGACGTTGTAATGAGGCAAATGCTTGTAATAAATCCTTGGGGAAAACCGGATAAATTAAATCTGCTTGTAACGCTTTAACGGTTAAAGGTTCACGATTAATTGCCAACCAATACATAATATCCTGTTCCAGTGGCGTGAGGCGGTTAAATTGACTCTCGAGTAAATCACGAATATCATCAAAAATAAAAGAACCTTGTTTAAAAACCTCTAAAAAATGGGATAAATGGCTATCAAAAAAATCTCGAATAGCAGAAGCGACAATATTTAAAGCCAGAGGGTTTCCAGCATAACGATTACTAATCATTTGCCATTCTTCGGGTGTGCCAACAAATGATCCTTTCGTCTCAAAAATGGCTTTGCCATCTTCTGAAGGTAAACCGGTTAAATGTAAATAACGAACCGGTAAAGTTTCCCCTTCTAACGCCGAAAGTCCTACCGGTTTTTCCCGTGAAGTGAGAATGAGACAGCTTTGATGACGGGTTTCTCCAATTAATTTAAACAGTTGGCCATAGGCTTCAAATCCTACGCGAAATCGTCCCGTGCGATCGCTCCCTTGTAAAATAGATTCTATATTATCTAAAATTAGCAAACATCGATTTTTGCGTAAATAGTCAATCACTTTCCGAATTTGACCATCAATTGAACTCGGTAAACAGGTTTCTTGCTGTTGACTGAGAAACTGAATGAAATCCGCTAAAATATCTTCAATTACTGGGGCATTACACAGGCTTCGCCAAATAATAAAGTTAAATTCAGAAGTTAAATCTTGCGCCAGTTTCGCACTTAAAGCTGTTTTACCAATTCCCCCCATTCCTAACAGCGTCACTAACCGACATTGTTCTTGAGCGATCCACTGTTTAAGAACAGCTTGTTCTCTGTTGCGTCCATAAAATATCGTCACATCGGGTGCTTCACCCCAGTCAAGTTGAACATTCCCTATACTCAACGGATCGAAAGTTAACTCTTCTTCAGTGTTTTGCAGAGTGAGTGTTTCTGGTTCTTTTGCTTCCTGACTGTAACGTTCTAAAGCGGCTTTAAAGGTTTTTTTTGTTACTTTTTCTCCTAAACTTTGAGAGAGTAAATCCCATAATTCCGCCCCAACGATGCGAACATGGGTATCCGAACAATAGCATTCTTGAGCAATTTTTTCATATTTTTGCCCCAACCAAGATCCGCGAAAAATTGCAGCTTGTAGTGTACTAAGATGTTTGTCAGTTTTTGCGGCAATTAAATGATCTGCCAGTGCAACAGCAACCTCAATATCAAGCTTAATAGACGATTGACTGCTCATCTTTTCTTACCTCTGCTGCTATCAATGGAATAACAGTTTAACATATTCATACTTTTCCAAACATTGCCTGAAAATGTCAATAAAATATTAGAACACTTCATTAAACATATTCAGGAAGTAAGCTGAGAAAGGGGGATCGCACAGTTTGCTCTTGTTTTCTTAAAATTGCAATCGGCAAACTCATCGAGAGTAGTCAGTCATTGCGATCGCTGATTCAGGTGATTTCATATATTTTTATCATTAAACTTTCAGTTAATTCTCAGATTAATCTTATTTTGTTTTCAAAATAAAGCCTAATTTAAGACTTTAAATTATCTATATATATTCTTACTTTTTCATATTGAATAAATCTAGCCATCCTCTTATATTGAAGACATCAAGTTCAATCGAAAACGACTTTATTATTTGAATTGAACTCATACCCCTAATCATCAACAGGAAAAGCATCATGTCTACTTTTAATATTGAACCCGGAGAAATCGTAACTGAAGGCATCATTTTAGATGAATTTAGAGAGTCTTTAGAGGTTGAAGGTCAATTAGTTACAGAAATTGAACCTGCCGTCACCACCCAGAATACCTTAAATCAAATAGAGGTAGAATCTGAGGGTAAAATCCAAGCAGATAGCACTGCGATTCAAGTTGACGGCATCGCAACGATTATTGAAAATGAAGGCTTAATTGATGGCAGTTTTAATGGTATTAATCTAGCCAATAGTGATATTGCGTCTGCTCAAATTACCAATGAAGGAATCATTACCAGTGGTAGCCGTGCGGTTAATATTGGCGGTGTCGGTGGTGTTTTAATTAATGAAGATGAAGGCTTAATTACTACTCGTGCAGATCCGCGTAATGGTACCGTTTATGGGGATGTCACGGCTCAAAATATCTTGATTGAAAACCTTGATGATGGGGTAATTGATGTCGGTGAGGGATTAAATGGTGATGCCATTTCCCTGGAATTGGGTGCAGAAGTCAATGGTTCGGTGATTAATCAAGGATTGGTACAAGGACGAGGCTTACCAGGTGTTGCCAACCCCGACAACCAAGCCTCAGCAGTGCGATTGTATTGGGTGCCAACCAGTGGTGGGGATGTGTCGATTTTTAATGGCAATATTGAAAACTCCGGTACATTTGCCGCCGAAAATGGCCCCGCTGTGATTATTGAGGAGAATGTCGAGTTTAATGGTTCTATTATTAATAGTGGTTTAATTGAAGGTGGCGACACCGAGAATGGACAACTCGCTATTGATCTCAGCGGTGTGGTGAATGCTGTAGAAGTAATCAACTCCGGAGAAATTGAAGGAAATGTAATCGGTAGTGAAAATAGCGATCTCTTTGATAGTACAGGTGGAGAAGTTGACGGTGTTGTGCTTGGGGGTGCAGGTGACGATACGCTTATTGGCGGTGATGAAGATGACATGCTGCATGGCGGTGCAGGAGATGACTTACTCAATGGTGGTTTAGGCGATAATAACTTAGTGGGTGGTGCAGGTGCTGACCAATTTGTGTTGGCGATTGGAGGAACTAATATTATCGGTGATTTTGAAGTGGGGATCGATCGGTTTCTGCTTGACGATTTAACCTTTGAACAACTCGAACTCACTCAAGAAAGAGTGCAGTTGAAATCAGTTTATTTGATTCCAACGACGTATTGGCAACGGTTGTAGGAGTAGAAATTAGTGACCTTTCTAACAGTTTCGTTTAATTTATTATCCCTGTGAAGATTGACTTTCATCAAATTAAAGCCCTTCCCATTAGTCGCAAGCAAAATCAATCAAGTTTTACCCCAAGAAATTGGGGTTTTTTTCATGGCTTTGGAATCAGATTGAACCCTCTGGAGATCAACACCCTTTAGAACATTTCATCAATCATATTTTCGATTATACTTTCCAGATGCCAGCATGAACCGTAAATCCTAAGTTTTCTAAGTGAGATTTGGACTCATTCAATGTCTTTTGCACCGTTTCTCAAATTAATTGTCGTTGTTCAAGAGTATATTGAAGGGCAAGATTTAAGTTGTGAGATGGGTTCCGGACAAAAATTAACTGAAGCCAAAGTTGTCAGTTTTTTACATGAAGCTTTAGAATTCCTGGCTGATATTCATCAACAAAATGTGATTCACCGTGATATTAAACCCTCTAATTTACGGAGGCGCAAATCAGATTATAAAATTGTGATCCTTGATTTCGGTGCAGTCAAAGAAATCGAAACCCTGGTGTTATCTGAAGGCGGACAACCCAGTGGAACAGTCGTCGGTACACCGGGCTATATGCCGATTGAACACCTCAGTGGTCGCCCTCGAACCAATCGCGATCTTTATGCTTTGGGGATGACATATTGAGGCATTAACCTCCGACCTCTCGGCGAGCCTATGAAGAAGGAATTGCCCTGCTGGAAAAGCAGATTCAGAATCAGCCGGATGATTTTGTGGCGGCCGTTGATTTGGGTCGAATGTTGAGTAAGTTGCAACGTCATTCGGAAGCTTTAGAAGCCTACAATCAAGCGATTGAGATTAATCCTAAGTTCTATCGTTTGGATTGGTAAAGGAAACACTTTATTTTTTTACAACAGTTTGAAGAAGCGTTACAGGCGGGGCGATCGGGCTGCTGAAATTCGACCCAAGTATCATCTGGTTTGGCATAATCGACGAACCGAGGCTTGGCTTTAACTCAACTAAGACGAGATTCTGAAGCGATCGCGGCTTATCAGAAAGCAATCGATCTCAATCCTAGCGATCCCTTAGCTTGGGCTAACTTGGCTTGGGCATTAGAGGAGTTTGGACGCTATAATCAAGCAATTGAAGCTTATGATCAAGCGATTCAACTCAAGCCAGACTTCACCCCTGCCATTGAATCTCGTCAACAGTTAATTCAACAATTTGGTCGGTACTAATTTTGTTAAATTAAAATTTATGGCTCTTCCATACTCAAGAGACCTTTTTAATATATTGTTAATGAAATTTTTGAATTAATTTTTTTAATGGCGGTCGATCTATAAAATAAAATAATGTAATTTATTATACATAATCTTTTCAAATTTGAGCTTTAATGTACCACTGTATAATTAAATATAATTAAATCTTTTCTCACCCATTAATGCTGAATAGTTAAGTCTGGATATTGACATCAGCTCCATTATGTTGCCATTGCGATCACAGAAATAAAATGCAACTGATCAACCGTTTACGATTTGACAATTTGAGAGGCGACTTATTTGGCGGATTAACTGCTGCCATCGTTGCGTTGCCACTGGCTCTAGCGTTTGGGGTAGCTTCGGGAGCAGGGGCGATCGCGGGTCTCTATGGCGCGATATTTACGGGTTTCTTTGCAGCGTTATTTGGGGGGACTCCGTCTCAGGTAACCGGACCTACTGGTCCGATGACTGTCGTCATGGCTACCGTGTTTACCCAATTAATCGCCAACAATCCCGAAAATGGCATGGCCATGGCTTTTACGGCGGTCATGTTGAGCGGAGTATTTCAGATTTTATTTGGGATACTGCGTTTGGGACAGTTCATTACTTTGATGCCCTACACGGTAATTTCTGGCTTTATGTCTGGTATTGGCATCATTATTATCGTGCTGCAACTGGCACCTTTGCTGGGTCATCCTGCGACTAGTGGCGTAATTGCCGGATTACAGCAGCTACCAGAAGCGATAGCCAATCCTCGTCCGGTAGCCTCTGGACTCGGAGTTTTAACCCTGGCGATTGTGTTTGGGTGGTCTGGCAAACGGGCAAAGATCATTCCCTCACCCTTACTTGCCCTCATTGTTTGCACTTTAATCTCTATTTTAGTATTTCCTAACAGTGATGTCGCTCGTATCGGCGAAATTCCCCAGGGACTTCCTCAATTACAAATTCCCCGACTCAATATTAGTCAGATAAAAGACGTTGTTAGCTATGGCCTGATGCTAGCCACTCTCGGTGCAATCGATTCGTTGTTAACTTCTCTGGTTGCTGACAATATTACCCGTACTCGTCACGACTCTGAGCAAGAGTTAGTCGGCCAGGGAATTGGCAACTTATTATCCGGGTTGTTTGGCGGGCTTCCTGGGGCGGGGGCAACGATGCGGACAGTCATCAACGTGCAAGCGGGAGGACGCACTTCCTTATCGGGAATGTTTCACGCCATAATTTTGCTGTCTATTGTGCTATGGGCTGGAAGCATCGTTGCACAAATCCCCCATGCAGTACTGGCTGGGATTTTGATTCAGGTCGGCATTAAAATCATTGACTGGAGCTTCTTATGGCGAGTGTGTCAGGTGTCGATGCGTGCAACACTGGTGACATACGGAGTGCTGCTGCTGACTGTATTTGTAGATCTAATTACGGCAGTTGCGGTTGGAGCGTTTGTCGCGAATATGCTAACAATTCATCGCTTAAGTAGTATTCAAGTCGAACAAGTTCGGGTGATTAGCAACTCCGAAGATGATCCCAAAGTTATACTGACCCCTGAAGAACGTCAGCTTCTAAGTCAGGCTCAGGAGCGAGGGCAAGTTATTCTGATTCAAATGAGTGGCCCAATGAGCTATGGCGCAGCTAGAACGATTGCCTTTCACATGGGACAGGATTTTGACGCTTTGATTCTTGATTTGAATAATGTACCGTTGATGGGTGTAACGGCTGCTATGGCGATTGACGCTGAGATTAAAATAGCCCGTCGCCGTCGTACGGGAGAAATTTTTATTGTGGGAGCAAAAGACCAGGTGCAGGAACGGTTACGGCGGTTTCATGTACAAAATACGCTATCAGCAGAGAACTTTTTGCCGAGCTGCTATTCTGCACTGAATGTAGCACTGATATTTCTCAACGCTGATGCTACCAAGGCAGAATTAATTCATTCTAAAGTGGTAAGTTGACACTCCCGTCTCTTTAGAGACGGGGATTCTTGGTTCTGTGACTCACCGTAACTTAGCAGGATTTCTCCAACCAAGCTAGAGGGCAACTCTCCCCAAGCTTTAGATCCCGTATGCCCTACGGTACTGAGAGCTTTGTTTAGGATGTTTCTGGCAGCGTTAACATCTCTATCCTCTACATACCCACAAGAATTACAAACATGAGTCCGAGTTGATAGAGACTTTTTAACTTTTTTACCACAGTTAGAACAGTTTTGAGAAGTATTATGAGGCGCTACAGCAACAGTTATCTTGCCATACTTCAACCCAAAATACTCTAACCATTGTCTAAATTCACCCCATCCTACATCACTAATAGACTTAGCTAGATGTCGATTTCTTACCATGTTCAAAACCTTTAAGTCTATGCGCTAAAAGCGCAGGCTGCGCCAACATAAGCAATCAAATCGTGATTATTGAATCACGCAATATGCCACACTCTTGACATATTCTTTACGTTGCCTACTTACTCTTAAATGTTTCCGAGCATACCTCATTCTAGCTTTGTGATAGTTTTTTGACTGCGGCCCGGCTCCCCTAACGTACTTCTTAGATTTTCTCCGATTACCTCGATTTAACTGTCGTTCAGATTGACGATAGAATTGAGGATTCTCAACTGTATTACCGTCAGAATCAGCTAGAAAATATTTAATTCCTAAGTCTAATCCAATAGCATTACCCGTCACCTCAGTTTCAATCTGGACTTCAACACTAATACAAAACTGAACGTAATAACCATCTGCTCGTCTAACTAAACGAACCCGTTTGATGTCGTCGAGTTGATAGTAGTTTAAGTCATAGGTTCCCTTTAACTGAAGTTTGCCGATGTTTTTCTTGTCAGTAAAAGTAATTGATTTCCGGTTAGGCGAAAGTTTCCATCCACAAGTTTTGTACTCAACTGAACGGTTATTTTTCTGGAACCGAGGATATCCTTTTTTCCTGGGAATCTGTTTTTTTACAGTTCTCGTAAAGGTTGTACTCCACCGCCCTATCCCTGCTGGATTTAGAATCAAGACAGCCTCTATTACGAAAAAATGTGACGCTTATTATTTGGTTTTATCTCTAGAAGACAAAACTGTCCCCGAGGTTAAGCCTGATATGAATCCTGACTCAATTATTGGTATAGATGTTGGCCTCAAGAATTTCTTGAGCACTTCCGAAGGTGAAACTATTGAAATTCCTCAATATTATCGGAAGTCTCAAAAACGTCTAAAAGTAATTCAGAAGCGGGTATCCCGACGAAAGAAGGGAGGTAGTAACAGGCTTAAGGCTATTAAGCAGCTTGGAAAGCAACATAAAAAGGTAGCGGACAAACGGAAAGATTTCCATTTCAAAATAGCTAATTACCTACTGTCAAAATACGATGTAATTGCTCATGAGAAGTTAAACGTTAAAGGACTAGCTAAATCTCGATTGGCTAAATCTGTATTGGATGCCGGGTGGTCTAGCTTCCTGACAATCCTGACAAGCAAAGCCGAGAATGCTGGCTTGTTGGCGGTTCAAGTAAGTGCCCAGAATACCTCACAGAATTGTTCCAATTGCGGAAAAAAAGTTCCTAAAAAACTGCATGTCCGTTGGCATGATTGTCCTCATTGCGGTTGCAGTTTGGACAGAGACCACAATGCAGCGATCAATATAAAAAATAGAGCGGCAGGGCAGTCCGTTCTTAAAGCCCAGCGCCTCCTAAGCAATGGCCGGATTGGCTGGGAAGCCTACACTGACCTTGCAGGTTCAGTGTAGGAGCTGTCACTAAAACCTATTATCCCTCTAGGTATCGCGAAGAATTGATGTTTCAATTCTTGTAGACGAGCAATATATTTTTGCTGTCTTAACTAGAGTTCATTCTCAACATGAGCTACTTCAAAGACGAGATTGAAACTTGATATCAGAGTAAGGGGGCAGATCCTTGGGTAAGTCTTCCCAATTACAACCATCTCTTTACCTTTGCCGAGTTTATCCTCATCGTTAAACTCAGCAACATTAATTACCCCTTGCAGTTCATTGGCTTCTGCTAAGTTGGTGATAATTTTATTAATTTGTTCTCCAATATTACTGTTTCCTTGCAATGCAGCGATATCCCGAAAGGCGCAACCGGAGGGAATTTCAATCATGGCATCGGCTTGTCCCTGATATTTATTAGAGACGTATTTCATAAACAGCAAGGTGAGGATATACTCTTTATCATCCTCCCGCAAGAAGACCCTCAGTTTTACTGACGGGATGAATTGCGGGGCAGCCGCTTAATGTAATCTCTAATGACCTCTGTAAGCGTATAATCTTTTGACTTAGCATAAACTTCTAGCCTTTCCCATTCTTCATCGGATAAACGAACTCGTATATATTTTGTCTCTTGCCATTGTAGCTATTTAAGTGCTACGATTTAGTCGAACAGGAAAGGTAATCAACCTGTTTAAAAACCTAGTAACCGATCGCGGTTAACGCTGCACCTTGACTACTGTTGATATGGGGTTCTATTCCATAGTTCTAGTTTTCCTACCCAGGAATAGGTAAAATCTTCATGGGAGCTAGACGAGCTGCATTGAACTCAAGCAAATCTTGTAGAAATACAACTAGGGCGAGGCACGCCCAAAGTTAACGCTATAGCCCCAGGGCATGGCTGGCGCTAAAGGGAGAGAACCACCTCTGAGCTAGATACCGCAAGGAGTCTAGGTTAAGTGGACTCGCTGAACTAAGAATCCCTACGTGCAATAGCACACGCTTACGCGAACGGCTCTGCCGACGGGAGTGTCAAATTGGGATGCATCCATCCCATCCCGCAATTCATCGCAACTGGCCCACAGAGAGCTATAAAGTTCAGTTTTCTTGATTGCCATTCGAGGGATACTGGTGTAAGGTTGCCGCGTGTTAAATTTTATCGGGTTTTGGCATAACTCATCTAAACTTCTTACAGTTCCCTATTGATGCTTTTGCTTCGTCTCTACAGCGTATCCGATTCTCCTGAAAATGGCTGCAAAAGTTTCCCCGACAAGCTAATGATAGGATGTAGAATTAGCAAAGGGTTGAGGGGTGATTAAGTGAATGTAAATTCAATTTGGCAGCAATTAACGTTATCCAATCTTTGGTTATCTCAATGGCGCAATAGTAGTTTACTGTATCGTCTCAGTGGCAGTTTACGACAGTGGCGACAAGGTAGTTGGCTAATGCAGTGGAGGGAAGTGTTAGGAGTCCTCCTCGTCGCTTTGGTGTTGGGTTTATCACCCTTTGTGGGGACGGCCTTAATTGGCGTGCTTTTGATCGCTTGTAGCGGCTTCTGGCTACTGCTAACATTATCAGACGACCCGTCAGAAACGGCTTTCACACCGATTCATCTGCTGGTGTTATTGTACTGGGGTGTCGCCACGGTTGCCACGGCATTTTCCCCGGTAAAAATGGCGGCGTTTTCCGGTTGGGTGAAACTGAGTTTATATCTCGTTTTATTCTTCTTAATTGCAAGGGTATTGCGATCGCAACGGTTACGGTCTGCTTTAATTAGCCTATATTTACATATTGTTTTAATTGTGAGTGTCTATGGTTTACGGCAATGGTTTTTCGGGGCAGAAGCCTTAGCCACTTGGGTTGACCCGGATTCTACATCTGCGAAACTGACGCGGGTTTATAGTTATCTCGGCAACCCGAATTTACTGGCGGGATATTTATTACCCGCCGTAGCGTTTAGTATTGCAGCAATATTTGTCTGGCGAGGCATATTACCAAAAGCATTAGCGGTAACAATGACACTGGTGAATACGGCTTGTTTAGTATTAACCTTTAGTCGCGGCGGTTGGATCGGGTTTGTGGCGTTAATGTTTGCTTTTGCTGTATTGTTATTATACTGGCTGAGTATTTACTTTTCTCCCTTTTGGCAAAAATGGGCGGTGTCTCTTGGGGTAGGCAGTTTAGCCGGGATGATGATTTTAGCGATTATTTTTTTACCACCATTGCGCGATCGCGCTGCCAGTATCTTTGCCGGACGAGAAGATAGTAGTAATAATTTTCGCTTAAATGTTTGGGCCGCAGTTTTGGAGATGATCCGCGATCGCCCAATTCTCGGTATTGGGCCTGGAAATAACGCTTTTAACAAGATTTATCCGTTATATATGCGTCCCCGTTATACCGCTTTAAGCGCCTATTCTGTGGTATTAGAAATTTTAGTTGAAACGGGAATCATTGGTTTATTGAGTTTTTTATGGTTATTACTGGTAAGCTTGCAACAAGGCTGGATACAATTACAAAGACTGCGACAACTGGGAAATTCTCAAGGCTTTTGGTTAATTGCTGCGATCGCCACTTTAGCCGGGATGATGGCTCATGGTGTAGTGGATACGGTTTGGTATCGTCCTCAAATTAACACGTTGTGGTGGTTTGTAATGGCGGTAATTGCTAGTTTTTACCAAAGAGAACAGGTTATAACAGAAAGAGAAATCAATTAAATGTCTCTGTCAGCCTAGATGATTCAGGATTTTAGGGATGACAGGTGTATTAGTTATAATGCCGCCGGGTGCTCTATTCAATTGACTAATTCGTCAGTTTTTCTAACTTATAGGCTCGATTACTTGGATTTTACACTAGCATCAGCATGACAATCTTTCTCACCCTTAGTATTCTGGTTCTAGCCTTAATTAGCTTCATCTTTGAATGGCTTCCTGTCGATCTCACAGCAATTACAGTAGCGGTTGTCCTGATGCTATTTGGACTGGTTACCCCAACTGAGGGGATTTCTGGCTTTGGTAATTCTGCAACTGTTACAGTGATGGCAATGTTTATCCTCAGCTCTGGCATTACCCGCACAGGGGTGATTCAGATTATCCGAGATGGGTTAGTGAAATGGGGCGGAAAACATCCCAATCAGCAAATTTTTGTTCTCGGAGCCATCGTCGGGCCGATTTCTGCTTTTATTAATAATACCGCAGTTGTGGCTATTTTTCTACCGATTATTGAAGATTGGTGTAAACAACAAAAATTATCCGTTTCTAAAGTTTTAATTCCGTTATCCTATGCTTCCATTGTCGGCGGAATGATGACGGTGATTGGGACTTCTACAAATATTCTAGCCAGTGGAATTTCTGAACAATTGGGTTATGGTGCATTTAGTTTATTTGAGTTTACAAAAGTTGGAATTATTCTATTTTTTATTGCCTTAATTTATATTTCATTTATTGCCCCTCATTTACTCTCGGAACGCAAGCAAACAGATAGTGATTTAGTCAGTCAAGATTATGATCTTAAAGATTATGTCAGTGAACTCGTGATTAAACCCCGTTCGAGTTTAGTTGGACAGACCCTACAAGAAAGTGAAATTCAACGGAAATTTGATTTAGATGTGCTTGATATCATTCGGAATAAAGTTCGTTTTCCTCAACCTTTAGCGGATAAAGAATTAAATGCTGGAGATGTTTTAGTCGTCCGTTGTAGCCGAGAAGATTTACTCAAAATTAGAGAAGAACGAGGACTGGATTTATTTCCTGATGTTCAGTTTAAACAAGAATCATTAGAAACTGTATTAGGTTCAGGATCGGAACAAATTGCAGAGGTTTTAATTCTTTCTAATTCTCGTTTGATTGGCACTACATTAAGAGATTTACGGTTTCGGCAACGTTATAATGCTACCGTATTAGCCATTCGTCGCGGTTCAGAATTAGTCCGAGGACGCTTAGGCAGAATCCCTTTAAGGTTTGGTGATGTGTTACTCGTTCAAGGCCCCCAACAAAGTTTTATTGGTCTACAAACCACCCGCGAACTGTTAGTTTTAGAACAACGAAACGTAGAAAACTTACGACAAGATAAAGCTAAAATTGCTGTCGCTATTATTGTTGGAGTTATATTAATTGCGGCTTTTGATATTACCCCAATATTAGTCAGTGCATTAGCCGGAGTGATTTTAATGGTGATTACAGGCTGTTTAAAACCGGGTGAAATTTATGGTGCAGTGCGTTGGGATGTCATCTTTTTACTGGCTGGGTTAATTCCGATGGGAATTGCCATGGAAAAATCAGGTGCAACTCAATGGTTATCAGATAATCTTGTTAGTATTGGCGGTAATTTATCCGGATATTGGATATTAGTATTTTTCTTTATTGTGACAGTGGGTTTAACGGAAGTTCTCTCAAATAACGCCTCAGTTTTATTAATGATTCCGATAGCAGCAAGCGTAGCAAACACCTTAGAATTAAATCCATTTTCTTTAATGTTTGCCGTCACTTTTGCCGCTTCTTGTAGCTTTATGACTCCCATTGGTTATCAAACGAATACAATGGTTTATAGTCCGGGAGGTTATAAATTCTTTGACTTTACCCGAGTCGGTGCGCCACTCACCTTAATCATGACAATTGTGGCTCCCCTTTTAATTATGTGGATTTACGGGTTGTAGTCATTAGTTATTCGTTCTTTGTTGTATAGCAATTCTAAATTATTGATGAAAACAATAGCTCAAAATCTATTTAAATTAGATCATCAAATTAGATATAGCAAACCTAAATAAATTGTTAAAAAGCATCCCGCGATCATGCAACGCCGGATGAACTGCACAGACTTGTCGGGAAATCCCAGGAGTAATAACGCACCTGTGAAACAATTATTGATTCCCATAGTTCAAATAATAAATAAACTGCATTCCCTGCTGACTTTTCTGATCTCCATCTGCGTCAAATATTCATAAACCGACGCTGGTAACTTTAATGCCACAGCTAAGGGTTCATCGGGTAAATTTGAAACAGGCTTAAATTGCTTGGCGACAAATTCAATATTTTGCAATGGATTCGGGTTTAGTCTTGCATCAACAAAAATTATTTTTTTTTTTATTTTTCAAAATATATATATATGATATTGTACATTTTGTTCTTTTAAAGACATATTCACACTACTAATTAAGGGGGAAAATACGTTATGGCTGCTCCATTAACATTTTCAATTGATTTGATAAATGGGAATTATACTCTTCTATCGAATCAGAATCAGAATTTCATCAGTGTCAAGGATGTTCCAGTAGATACAAATAATGATGGTTATCTCCAAACTGTCTTAAAAATAAATCTCAACGACCCCAACTTAAATAATCCCTACGATAAAGTTGAGTTTGAAATTACATACGATCAAGATCCAGGTGGTACGTTTAGTGTCAATATTGGAGATTCTGCGACAAACAATGGTTATGGAGGAGATGCAGGAACTCAATCAAATGATGCTGAATTACAAATTGGTGCTACTGGTGCAATTTCAGTTTATGGTAACGATTATTCCAGTTCCAGCAAGTTAGATATAAATAGCTTTGTTTCAGGCCCTTCCACAGTTAACCTGACTGTAGAAGATGAATATTTAGGATGGGATAATAACAATGGAGTTGCAGGTGGCTTAAACTTACCATTTCTATATGCTCTTGATGGTCAAACGGATGACGAAGGATCTGAAAATTACGATATTTTTGCTGCTTTTAATCGAGTGATTTCTAGCAATTCTCGTTTAGGTTCAGGTGTGAGTGGAGTCACAGTCACATTAATAGATAGTGATCATGTAGATAGTAACAATCAACGTAGTTTTGCTCCAGATCAAGTCATTATCAAACTGAAAGATACTGAAGATATCGAAACGCCTCTACCAGATATTCAACTTGAGGAGATTTCTGAATTTAATTTCAGTGCAGAAGAAACAATTGAAAGCCCTAATAACGATTCGTTAGAAGAGTTAGATGAAGAAACGATTGAAGACCTTAATAACGATTTGTTAGAAGAGTTAGGCGCTGAAGTCATCAGAACAACTCAGACATTAGATATTCAATTGTGGGATATTTCTGGATCGGGTTTAAGTGTAGAAGAAGTAACTGAAATCTACAGTAACGATCCAAGGGTTGAATTTATTGAGCCTAATTATACTGACGCTGAGCTTTTCCTTACGCCTAACGATCCTGATTTTTCAAATCTCTGGGCACTCAACAACACAGGACAAACTGGAGGCACAAATAATGCAGATATTGATGCACCAGAAGGCTGGAGTTTCTTTTCATACACAGGTGGTGATGCTGTTGTAGGCATTCTTGATACAGGTGTTGACTATACCCATCCCGACTTAAATGACAACATCTGGATTAATCCTGGGGAAATTGCTGGCAATGGCATTGATGATGATAATAATGGCTACGTTGATGATGTGCGGGGCTGGGATTTTGTCAATTGGGATAACGACCCGATGGACGGTCATGGTCATGGGACTCATGTTGCAGGAACCATTGGTGCTGAAGGAAATAATGGGCTTGGAGTTGTTGGGGTCAATTGGGATGTTGAAATCATGCCCCTGAAAATCTTTAGTGATGGAGGTGGTGGTGCTACGTATTTTGGCATCATTCAAGCACTAGATTACGCAACGATGATGGGAGCAGATCTGACTAATAACAGTTGGGGAACACCCCCACTACCTCCGGGAACTGCACCCAATCAAGGACTGGTGACTGCGATTGCCAATGGACCATTATTTGTGGCAGCGGCAGGTAATTCCGCCAATGACAATGATGTCAATCCTGTATATCCTGCCAGCATTAACTTGGATAACATTATTTCTGTCGCTGCAACAGACCATAACGACCAGCTTTCTGGGTTCTCCAATTACGGAGACACCTCGGTTGATTTAGGTGCCCCAGGAAGTAGTATTTACAGCACCATGCCGAATAACAGTTACGGCTATATGAGTGGTACTTCGATGGCAGCACCTCATGTGAGTGGAGCCGCAGCTTTAATGATAGCCACAAGGAGGCACAGAGGTCTGAATGATTTAACAACTCTGGATTTAAGACAGAGAGTTCTCAACGCCATTGATCCATTCATAACCTCTGGTGATACAGCTACAGCTGGTCGCCTTGATTTAAACAGTGGGATCAATCAAGAAGGTATTGCTTGGGGTGATGTACACTTCGTTACCTTTGATGGTCGCAAGTACGACCTTCAATCCTTTGGTGAATTTATTCTGGCTGAAACGGCACGGGTGGATGATGACTGGGTTGTTCAAACTCGTCAAGAACCTTGGGTAAATAACAATTCAGTTTCGGTTAATACAGCTTTCGCTACCTTAGTTGATGGTCAGACAGTTGTTTTTGACCAGGATTTTAACAACAGGCTTCAAATTGATGGCAATAACGTTACCTTAGTTGATGGCGATACTTTGAGTATTGGCAACAGTCAAATCGAACGTCGTGGAAACGCATACACCATTACCTATGCAGGAGATGATGGGATTATTGACTCAGCCGATGCCCAATTGATTGCTCGCGATCGCTCAAACCACATCAATATTGAAATTTCTCACTTTGGCCGAATGCAGGGGTTATTAGGAAATAATGACGGTAACCCTAACAATGACTTTGCTTTGCGCGATGGCACTCAACTGTCTTCTAACCTCACTGTTGCAGAAATACATGGAGATTACGCTGATAGCTGGCGAGTGAGTGAGGATGAATCTCTATTTGGAGAGCCAGATGTACTGACAGGTAACCCCGAAAGATTTATCTCACTGGAGGATTTAGATCAAGAGGAAGTCGAGGTTGCAAGAGAAAGAGCATTGGAAGCAGGAATAACTGATGAGCAGATTATAGATGCAGTTGCCTTCGACCTTGTTGCAACTGGGGATGAGAGTTTCCTTGAAGGTGCTGCTGAAATTTTTGTACCGACTGACGATGTACCCATTTTGTTTGGTTCAGATGCTAATGCCCTTGTTGATGAAGTATTAGTGACGAATTCGACAATTTAAGTTGACGTTATCGGAGGCGCTTTTCTTGGACTCCTCAAGCAAGCGTTTCATGGTGAAGACAACGCCCAGTCTCACTTAACATGCATTAATCTAGCACTGGCAATATCCCTATCTTGTTGCCAGTGTTTTATTTAGAGGAAATTTCAGTTATAGCGATCGCAGATTTTAGTTTTTTCTCTGTGTTTTACCTATTTTCTGATTTTTGAATGCCCCCGTGTTTCCCCGTCTTCAACGGGAGAGCATCCGCTTATTCCCCCAGAATTAGGGGCTAGGGGGCGGGGGACTTTAAATTATCTTTCTCCCCCATAGTTGGGGGCTGGGGGGCAAAATCATACCTGTAATCAGCAACGCCACCTACTTTCCTTTATTCTCATAAATTTGATCAATTTCTTCCTCAGAGTATCCGGCATTTTCGAGTTCTTCGACTAACACATCGTGATACACTTCTGGTAAGCGATCGCTCATAACATTATCTTCAATCCCGTAGCCGAGACTCGTCCAAGTGCCAGATAACAAATCTAAGATTTCTTCTAATTCCCCATTTTCCAGTTTTTGAGCAATATCAACATTCCAAAATTTTTGATCCAATAACCACTCATAAATCACTTTATCTTGATATTTAGGCAGAAAACTATAGGATTTTTTAGATCTAGAGGGAGTGGCTTGAGGATGATACCATGGAGCAAGTTGTTCCCATGTAGGGGTGAGAATTTGATAGCGGCCGGCGGCAGTTGTACATTGACCGATATTGGGGCCAGCAACAATGGGGACACATTTATCCGGGTGACGGCTTAAATCTGATAATAGTCGTCCTCCATAAAGAACATGGTAAGGTTTGACATAATTGGATTCACTGGCTGAAATCGTCCGCATCAGCGCCCGAATATGAGGATTTCCCCCTTCGAGTACCAAAGGTGGCCAAGAGTCTTCCTCAGCCAATTCTGCCATAATTTCAGCCACATCCGGATACAGATTCTCCTGAGCCTCTGGCCAAAATGTAACAATTCCCATTAATACTAAGGCACTCAACACCACCCGTTTGACGTTGTTGAACCGTTGCCGAGATCTTCTAATTCTCGCTTGCCTTCGTCGGGATAAATCAGCCGGATGGCTCAACACATTCATCCCCATAGGAGGGATGGGTGGATGAGACGGCTGACTCGATGCACTTTGAGAATGAAAGTTTGCTCTGTTTCTCCTCACTTGATCCATGAAACTCTAGTTAACACTAGCAAACATCTGCTCGAAAGACTGTTGCTGTGCTTCTGGCTTGGCAACAATCTCAATAATTTTATTACGTGCGGTCGGAATCAACAATGATTCTACACAAACTGCCGCGACTTTTGTCCGGGGAATACTGCCCTCAAATAATTGATCGGCTGACTGCATTAAAATCGGGAATTCGTTTTCTTCATTCTTCAAACCTCCCGGCCGGACAATGGTGTAGGTTAAGCCACTATTTTGTAAATATTCTTCGGCTTGTTTCTTCCACACTAAAATTAACCAAAACAGGTTAAGGGGATGAAATAACTGAGACACGCACAGGGAAGACACCAAAACAAACTGTTGAATATTATTGGCTTTTGCTACCTCAACCAGGTTCTTTGTCCCTTCATAGTCTACTCGATAAGGTAGTGTTGGGTCAAAACTGGGGGTGGCTCCCGTAGCACAAACAATCACTGTACTATCTCCAATGGCAGCCCGCAAGCTATCGGGGTTTAATACATCACCTGTGACAGTTTCGACTTCTGGGGGGAGGGTCTGCTGGGCTTTTTCTAAATTCCGGACTAATGCCCGCACTGGAATGCCTCGTTTAACCAACTCTTGCACAATCCGAGATCCGGTCTGACCGGTTGCACCTGCTACAAACGCTTTCATTAATCTGTGATTATCCTGAGGAATGCACTGAACTTTAGTTGCTGTTATAACTAAAAAAGTTCGGTATATTTATTGTAGCGGTTCCCGCTCATTAGGGGCATTCTGGTATTAGGCAGATCGCACAATTTGCAGGAGAACGCATTATGCAGCAGGATTCGGTTCAACTTCAATCAATCGCCATTTCTCAGGACTTGTTGAACGACTCCCTTAATTTTCAGCCGACACAAAAAACCGATCATGCTGCCACCGAAGTGATTGAGTCCACTTGGTTTCAGGCAAAATTTGAAGATTGCATGGTCTTGTATGCCGATGTAGATAGGGTGGCAGAGTACTTTGCCAATCATCGCGGTTGGTTCTGTCGTTGTGCTGAACCGATGAAAACTCAACCCATTGGGGATAATGCTTATGATATTCTGATTGGTCGTTTCGGTGCATTCGGCTATCAGGTAGAGGCGCGAGTCGGTTTAGAATTAGCACCCCCTGACCAACAGGGGATTTATAAAATTAACACCATTTCTATTCCGGGTTATATTCCTCCAGGATATGTGGTTAATTTTGAAGCCAATATGAGTTTAGTTGAGTTATCTGTAGATGAATTCTCTCAGCAACATCAACTCAAAACTGCTGAAAAACCAACTGCCATTACGGGGGCAAAATGGACTCTTGAATTAGGGGTGGGTGTCCGGTTTCCTCAGTTTATTCGTTCGATGTCTCCCTGTTTGATTCAAACCACAGGCGATCGCTTATTACGAAATATTGTTAAGCAAGTGTCTCGTCGTTTAACTTACAAAACTCAATTAGATTTTCATAGCACTTATGAGATTCCTTTCCCCAAGGTTAAGAAAAATCATCTTCCTTGGAAATAATTGTTGAAACAATTATCTTTGATCTCGCTCCTGAGGGGGCGAGATTTTTTTGATCTAAAATATCACAGATCGCGAGTCGTACATTTACAAATTGTAGAGACGCTATATATAACGTCTCTACCCAGAATTGCGCTTAAGCCTTATATCATACGACTCAATCACGTGATCGCGAAAGGCATTTCTTCTGTTCCCTGTTCCCGCGCCCATAGCGCTATATCAAGGGAGATATTTCTGGACAACCGTCCATCCTGTCCAGGAAACCATGGCAAGACCTAAGAATAATACTAGATTGATGCGAATGTGGATTTCTCGCGCCCAAGCTTGACGGGGGCGAATTTGCGTCGCACTCCATGCAGATAATAACACTAAACTGACTACTGTTAATCCTGCCGTTAGATGGCCTGAATGACCCAAACTTCCGTAATGACCTAAAGTACCCACAATACCAATTAACAATAACAGCAAGACTAACGCCACTAAAGTTCCGCCAATCATGTAGTGAAGGGTTCGTAATATCGGTGGCCGAGATTGACCGCTATTACGGCGATAAAACATCCAACTTCCCGAAATTGCCAACAATAAATAAGCAAAAATTGAAAAGCCCATTGACCAAGCGGCAATTTTCCATAACCAGAGGAAAGACGGTAGATTCATGAAATGATCTGCTCAATACTATATTTGATCCTAATCTTGAGCGACTTGCCAGTCAATCAATTGTTCGGATAAGTGAGATTGTGAATGAAGAGAAACAGGGGATGTAGCATAAAGCCAATTCATCATTCCCAGAGCGGCAACAATCAGGATAGCATGAGCCACATAAACCAAACTTTGTCTTGAAAACTGGCGAGGTAATATTTTAGCAGGTTTGAGGGTCACAAGATTGGAGTGATTGGGATCGCAAGTGTAAGAAACATCTAACTTTGCTGACTCGGCTGGGGTAGAATTATCATAAGATGGTATTAACATATCGGGTTCATTGTAAACACACAATTAAATCGAAATATAGCTTTCTCTAATCACTATTATTTCTGAGGAAGATAAGGTTTTCTACAAAATTTAATGAGAAAATCTTCATTTGAGGTGAGCTACACCTTGTCTGTTGAGTATTATATCATGGTTGATAACAGATTGAATTAATATTTTTTTGTCGGATGCTTATCAAATCGAGACTCGATCAATTGAGCCAATTAAGAGTTCATCCGTTACAATTGAAAAATTATCTTCCGTAAAATTAGGGAGAGGGTCAGCTCCCCGTTAAGGGATTCAATTATGATTAAAATTCTTCATCTCTCTGATATTCATCTCGGCAGTGGTTTTTCTCATGGAAGAACCCACGCAGAAACCGGACAGAATACTCGTTTAGAAGATTTTGTCAAGACATTAACCTGTTGCATTGACCGCGCCATTAATCAGCCGGTAGACTTAGTTTTATTTGGGGGAGATGCCTTTCCAGATGCCACTCCTCCCCCTTATGTTAAGCAGGCGTTTGCCGCTCAATTTCGGCGGTTGGCTGATGCGGAAATTCCGACAGTATTGTTAGTGGGCAATCACGATCAACATTCTCAAGGACAAGGAGGAGCCAGTTTAGGCATTTATCGAACTTTAGCAGTACCTGGATTTATTGTGGGCGATCGCCTCGAAACTTACTGTATTCCAACTCGAAATGGTGCTGTACAAGTGATTACTTTACCTTGGTTAACTCGTTCTGCATTACTAACTCGTCCCGAGACGGAAGGTAAAACTTTAGGGGAAATTAATCAACTGTTAATTGAGCGACTGACTGTTGTTTTAGAAGCACAAATTCGTCAATTAGATCCGGAAATTCCGACTGTTTTATTGGGTCATTTAATGGCAGATAAAGCCAGTTTAGGGGCGGAACGATTTTTAGCGGTTGGTAAAGGATTTACGGTTCCTCTTTCTCTGCTAGCTCGTCCTCATTTTGATTATGTGGCTTTAGGTCATGTTCATAAACATCAAAACTTAAATCCGAATAATGATCCCCCTGTTATTTATCCGGGAAGTATTGAACGGGTCGATTTTAGTGAAGAAAAAGAAGATAAAGGATATGTTTTAATAGAACTGGAAAAAGGTAAAGTTAATTGGCAATTCTGTACACTTGCTGTGCGAAAGTTTATCACCATCAAAGTTGATCTTTCTCAAGCAGAGAATCCCCAAGAAAAGTTATTAAAAGCTATTGCAAAGAAAGAGATTGAGGATGCAGTCGTACGTCTAATTTATCAACTTCGTTCCGATCAACTCGATTTAATTGAAAATTCAAGTTTGCATCAAGCCTTAGAAGTTGCCCATACTTATAGTATTCAACCGGAACTCGTGAGTCAACTCGCCCGTCCTCGTGTCCCTGAGTTAGAAGCAGGTAGCGGCATTGATCCCCTGGAAGCTTTGAAAACCTATCTCAAAAGCCGCGATGATCTCCATGAAATTGAAACTGAGATGATGGAAGCCGCTCAAACATTATTGACCGGGGAAGCGGTAAACTGAGTGTGAGGATGAACCCCATCCTTCAAATTTTTGAATTGTAGGTTAATTCTACTCCCAAGAGTGGATCGCATACCTTCTCTGAAAAAGAATAATTGTCTGATTTGAGGTTAATATTCTATGAAATTTAATTCTAACTTTATTGTCATTGATACAGAAGGACAACCCACACTCAAAGAATTAGCAATTGTCGATCATCAAGGGAACTTAATTTATGAAGCTTATGCAGAAAACCATCCTCAAAATCCAACAGTCAGTCCGAAAACGAAACCCCTTAAAGTCATTATACAAGACTTTTTAGAAATTGCTCAATCTAAAACAATTATTTGTCACTATGCCCGCCATGATATTGACGTGTTACGGAATACGTTTCAATCTGTTGGCATTCCTCGGCCGCAACTGACTTTTGAATGTAGTTTTAAGCTGGCTCAATGTTATTTACCAGAACTTGATAGTCATTCCCTTGATAGTTTAAGTCAGCATCTAAAGCTAAACATTAATGGGCAGGTTTTTAAGCAAGATGGGAGTCGTCAAGCTAAATATGATGCCTTGTTTACGTATCAGCTTTATCGGCACATGATGACTGAGTTTCTTAAAACTAAACTTAAGCAACATCCTAATCCTTTTGGTACTAGCCGAGTTGATACACCGTTTCAGGATCATGTTGATTATCGAGCCATTTTTCAAAATGAATTTGAACGATTAAAGTCAATTTTAATTGATATCAAAAATGATCCCAATCATCAAAGTAAAGGTGCAATTGTTATTGGTGAACCAGGAGCGGGAAAAACTCACCTCATGATGCGGTTAGCTAAAGATTTACTTAAAACTAATCGCTTACTGTTTATTCGTCAGCCTAATAATCCGGATGCTATTATTTTTCATATTTATAGCCGTATTTTAGAGTCTTTAATTCAAAATGTACCAGAAAGCGATCGCACACAACTAGAATGTTTGTTAGCCAATAGCTTTGCTAAAATTATTCAAAATATTGAGGATTATTCAACTCCAAAAATTCAGAAAGATGAGAAAATATTAGAAGTGATTCAATCTGATAATCTTAACTTATTTACTCAGTTAGGGAAAGAAGAAACGAAAACCAAGCGAGAATATTGGCAACATATAGAAAAACGAGCGACTGACTGGTGGACAAAAACCTTTTCGGCGGCTGGTTATGCTCCTCAAATCCTTAAAGGAATTATTCGCTTTTGTGGTTATACTGATTTTAATCGTCGTCAAATTATTACCCAATGGCTCGCTTTAAATGATTTATCTCAAGAAGAACTAGATAAGGTTAGTCTAGAAAGTTGGGGAGAAGATACCAGCCGAGAAGAAATTGCTTTAGCCGCTTTAGAAGTATTGAGTAAATTATCCTTACTGGATGAACCTTTAATTATTGTTTTCGACCAATTAGAAGGTTTAGGTTTAGCACATAATGAACGGCTACTACGAAGTTTTGGAGAAGCAATTAAAGAAATTTTTACTCACGCTCCCAATAGTTTAATTATTCTCAATTTATTTCCAGATCGATGGGAACAATTTAAAGGGATATTTGATGGTTCGATTATTGATCGGATTTCTCAAACCCAAATTCTTTTAAGTAAACCCTCTGCCGAACAGCTACAACAATTATTAAATATAAAAGCACAAGCAGCAGATGTAACGTTAGATGAATTGTTTGATCATCAAGAAATTAAAACTATTTTAGATCGAGCTTCTATTCGAGCCACTTTAAATACAGCGGCTGATTATTATCGCTATAAAATTGATGAAATTGCACTTCCACAAAGACTTCCGAATTCAGGTTTAAATTCCAAAGAAATTAGCGTAGAAACAGATAACCGTTTGCAGTATTTAATGGAAGAAGTGAGTCAAATAAAACAAGTTATTATTCAAATGACTCAGGCTTTAAATTTAACAGAGACAGAACATGGGGTTTCTATTGACTTATCAACTATTACACCACCAGCAGTTAATGAATCAGCAACCAAGCAGCAAATTCAAGACTACCTTCAACAACAACGCCGCCAATTAGAAGTCAACTATGAGCAGCCTCAGATTATTACTGAAAGTGATGATATTGGTAAACTGAAAACTATTTTAGAATCTTTGCGATTAGTGATTGCACCGCTTGAATTTGATACTTTAAAATTAGGCTTTCGAGTAGTGCCCGAACATATTTTAGTAAAAACTTCAACTCATCAATTTGTAGTGGCATTCTTGCATCAAAGTGGTAGCCGTTTTTACCACCGAATTAGAAATTTAACTGAATTAATTAATCAAAATCCTCAAGTTCAATTTACTCTTTGCCGAGAATCTCGGGAAGGATTAAGTTTAGGAAAACGCAGTTTAGAACTGTTAGAAAGCTTTAGAAACTTAGAACAAACTGAATTTATCTTCATGGATAAAGAACAACGAATTACATTTGAGTTAATCTATCAAATGATTATTGATATCCAAAACTACGATTTAGAAGTGACTCTCACTGAAGCTTTAGATATTGTTCTGTTTGAGTACAGAGACTATTGGCTATTTAAAAAAATCACTTTATTAACCTTTACACCTTGAACAGAATTGATACAGTGTTAGTTATTGCTGGCTGAGATAGAATGGCTGTAAACCTCGTCTCAGCTAATATTCGGTTTAATCTGGTCTGTTGAACTCACCTTCTTCTAGCAGCCGATGAATTTTTTTAAATATAGGCTCCAATACCTGAGGGGTATGATACTATATTTATAGATTTACGAAAGTTTTCATGTCTTTGTGAGAAAAAAGTTTCTCAAGTTGATTGAAACACTGACTGGAATAGAGAACTGAATTATATAAGTTTATGTTATTTGAATCCTTAACTAGAGTATTTATTTTTTGTTTAAACAACTGCCATAACTTCTGTCAAAAATAATTAACTAAAACTTAAAATTATAGAATACTAACTTAACTTTTGACTGGTTTTTACACTTTAACTTTATTAAAGTTCACATTAAGATGATAAATAATAAAAAAAATTAAAAATCCGCTTCTAAGGGTTGTCATTTCTTATAATCACGGATATACTGCCTTATATAATAAAAACTTAGCCTTTAAAGTACTGCAGTGCGTCATTTGACAGTTTATAGGCTAATCTCTCTAGACTCAAATACTTGCATTGATTTAAAAATCTGCTCTGATATTTTATCTATTTGACTAATTTTTACCAGATAGATATTTAGATCAGTGTGCAAGTTGTGCAAATAAAAGTTGTGCTCATCTGACCTAATATTTTTGTAAGTATTTGCTGTCATTTGTTCGGAGATTGGCAGACTATTCATTGTGTTCTGGAAATTGATTAAACCTTGGCAAGCAAAAGTCTGAATTGGAAGGAATTTGTTATGGTGTCACAAAATGTTTCAGATCTGATCTTACAAATGCGGAGACGTTTAGGCTTATCTCAAGAAAGGCTGGCTGTAGAATTAGGCGTTTCTTTTTACACAGTAAACCGTTGGGAGCGAGGTCATACTAAGCCCTCTCGACTCGCTTGGGGTTCTATTGAACACAAACTTAAACAAATGGAGGGTGAAGGTGAGGATTTATTAGCGAGTTATTATCATCAATCTAAAAAGATATCTAGTACTTAATCTTCTCCTTTTACTTTTTAATATCACATTGGTGATAAATAGATTTAGCAGCCATGATTCAGTTGCAAAACCGATTAAATATTACAGAATCTAATACTTCATGTACAGCAGCATGAAATAAAACGATGAAGATGTATTGAATCAAGTGCAACTGAGTCTTTTGCTGTCAAAAAATACCTGACATCATTGATACCAACAATCATTGATGCCAATAGAAGTATACTCAGGGCTAAAGCCTTTAAACATCAACCCCTTACACTACTGGGTTCAGCCGATAGAATAGTTGGCTGTTTAAGATGCCAATTTGTGGCTTGTTCGTAAGCATAGGCGACTTCAAATAGGCGTGTTTCCCCTAATACAGAACCAATCAACTGCATCCCAATCGGTAACCCATTTTGATCGAAGCCGCAAGGTATACTTAAAGCCGGTAAACCTGCTAAATTTACAGGAATTGTCATTAAATCAGATAAATACATCGTCAAAGGATCAGCCGTTTTTTCCTTAGCTTTAAAAGCAGTAGTTGGGGTAGTAGGAGTGACCAAAATTTCAACTTGAGACAGTGCTCGATCAAAGTCTTGCTTAATTAAAGTACGGACTTTTTGGGCTTTGAGATAATAAGCATCATAATATCCAGCCGATAAAGCATAGGTACCAATCATAATTCGCCGTTTGACTTCTGTACCAAACCCTTCAGCTCGAGTTTTACTGTACATTTGAATCAGGTTATCTGTATCCGGATGACGAAATCCATATTTTACCCCATCGTAACGAGCTAAATTAGCAGAGGCTTCTGATGGGGCGATAATATAATAAGTCGGTAAACCATAGCGGAAACGGGGGCAAGAAATCACTCGAATTTCAGCACCGAGATCTTGCAACACACCCACAGCCTTGGTTACCGCTGCTTCAACTTCTGGATCTAAACCATCACCAAAAGTTTCTTGAATCACACCTATTTTCAGCCCTCTGCGGGGTTTGAGGTTAGGTTTAAGCGCCGCTAAATAATTAGGAATATTGACATTTAAGCTGGTTGCATCTTTGGGATCATGACCCGCGATCGCATTGAGTAAAATAGCGCTATCTTCAACCCGGCGGGAAAACGGGCCAATTTGATCGAGAGAGGAAGCAAACGCCACCAAACCGTAGCGAGAGACTAAGCCGTAAGTTGGTTTCATTCCCACCACCCCGCAAAAAGAAGCAGGCTGACGGATCGATCCCCCCGTATCTGAACCTAAAGCAATTAAAGATTCTCCCCCAGCCACAGCCGCTGCTGAGCCTCCAGAGGAGCCTCCCGGGACTCGTTCAAGATCCCAAGGGTTTGCCGTGAGTTGAAAGCTTGAGTTTTCCGTTGAACTTCCCATGGCAAACTCATCGAGGTTTGTTTTACCTAAAATGACTGCCCCAGCCGCGATTAATTTTTGGGTGACGGTAGACTCGTAAGGGGGAATGAAATTCTCTAAAATGCGAGAGCCACAGGTCGTCGGAATACCGGATGTACATAGATTATCCTTAATTGCAATTGGAATACCGGAGAGTAAACCAATATCCTCTCCAGCAGCAATTCGATCATCCACCTGACGAGCTTGAGCCAGTGCTTGATTCGCTGTAACCTGTAGAAAGCTTTGTAACTTCGGCTCTAATGTCTCAATCTGATTTAAAGCCGCCTGAGCGATCTCAACGGCAGAGCGTTCTTTATTAATGAGTTGTTGGTGTAACTCGCTGATGGATGACATTCCCACTCCTTGCATTTCTATCCATTTTCGAGTTTAACAAGAGACTGGCAAGAAGTCCTATATTCTTTCATACACGTAGACATTGGTTAAAGAGTCATGGTGTTCGTTACGCAGGGCGACTCGTTCAAATGTTTATTGGGCAAAGCCCAAACATTTTTCAAAGTGTGCTGCTGTGTGTATGACTTTCTTGTAGCACCGGACTCATTATGTCATCAATTGCTGAACTTTTGGGAAGAATAAAAGTCAGAGGTTTTCTAATTCAGTCAAACATTCACAAGTTTTTCACAATTTCTCTCTCAAATTAAAACTCAAAAAACCACTGCATTTCTCCCTTGCCCTCCGGAGTTTAATATCATGACCTTTTCCACACTTCAAATTGACGGCTATAATATTCTCGAAAACATTCATGAAGGTTTAAAATCCCTAGTATTTCGCGCCCAACGCAA
>CAYNXM010000334.1:0-5899 GCA_964401105.1 uncultured Lyngbya sp.
TAAAATGGCTTAATAAGTCTTATTGCTTAACAAACCGCTCTAATCATCTGTAACTGTTGCATCGTGTTTGGGTCGATGAGTCTCCCCTGCTCAAACAATTTAAATATTCGCTTTGTAATAGCAACGTCCTTTCTGCCACAATAAATGACCTGCTTATATTCTCCATCTTGCCAAAGTTTCGCTGCGTTGTTTTCAGTTCCTGTCTTTATTATTCTATTGGCGGCGGCAATTTCTCCCAAGCTATAAGAATATCCCTTAGGTTGTTCTTCATATAAGTTGGAGCCATCAGCTGATGTCCGAATTAATGGCAATAAGTCCCCGTCTGAATGAATCATCAAACCGTTGGCTTGACAAAGCTTGTCATCGAATTCAATATTATTAAATCCCCAAACTTCAAGTTTGTCTTGTCGTCTCATCTCTTCCAAAAATCCAGGGAAATCAGCCACATCCCCGACTTTGTTCTCGTGAGGAATGTCGGAAAAAAATATCTACAATCGCTATCAACATCTTCACAGCAAATGACGCTGATTCCGAGACTATCAAAATCTCGCCAGCCTGCTGCATATTCATATCCATCCCCGAAATAATGGGGATTAAATTTATCCCAGTCAATGCAAGCTTCTTTGGGGGGAATGCATTTGATGAGTTGGCAATCATAGATTAATCTCATTTTCCTTGCCCTGACTTATCTGATATTTAGGAATCAAATTAGCAGCATTTTTTATTTTTCTCCTAATTTTATTTTACCATTATGTCCCTCTTTTGTCTATAACCAGGATATATTGACTGAAGGTCTCAACCATTGCCAGCCCTATATCATAGACTATGTCCCCCAATCTCCGGCAAGTTCCTGGTGGCTGTTTAAAATAGAATCAAACCAAACAAGGATATATTTCAATGGCTAAGAATAAAGGGTATGGACAAGCGGAGATATTCTCTAATATTGATTAGAGCAAATTGTACGAGGCTATCAATAATCCCACCCATTTGTTGATACTGTCTCTGTTAAGATACACAGGGGAACGGATAGGGGCTGTTGTTCAGGTTGAGGTGATGGATGTTTATGCCAACCCATTTGTGTCTAAACCTCGACCCACAATTCTCTATAAGAGCCACACCAGGAAACAATCGGGAGGGACAGCAGCCGATTCTCATGAAGTGCCTGTGAGTCGAGCCTTGCACCTGGAATTGGCTCGATACAAACCTCCTAAATATGGCTATCTGTTCCCCTCCCCTCAAAATCTAGAGCGGCATATTTCTGTCAGCAATTGCGACAAGTGGTTCAGACGGGGACTGCGAAAAGCAGGGCTTGATCGGCGGGGATTTAGTTTGCATTCCCCGCGTCGGACGCTTGCCACGAAATTAAGTGAAGAGGGCGTGCCATTGTCAACAATCCGCTCAATAACTGGGCATCAGTCCCTTAGTAGTTTGCAGCGCTACATTGATGTCGATGATCGCAGTAAGAAGGCGGCGGTTGAACTGCTGTGAACAATAAATGTGGCGATCGCATATCTTCCCAAGTGCTGGAACAATAAATGTGGCGATCGCATATCTTCCCAAGTGCTGGAACAATAAATGTGGCGATCACAGACTTTCCCAAGTGCTGGAACAATAAATGTGGCGATCACAGACTTTCCCAAGTGCTGGAACAATAAATGTGGCGATCACAGACTTTCCCAAGTGCTGGAATCATAAATGTGGCGATCACAGACTTTCCCAAGTGCTGGAATCATAAATGTGGCGATCACAGACTTTCCCAAGTGCTGGAATCATAAATGTGGCGATCGCATAACTATTTCCCAAGTATTGTTGGTTCTCGCCACTAACCCGCCATCAATTTAAAGTGCTGTCCGTTTAACTTAACGATTGCTGTTGATTTAAAGTGCTGGAAGTTCGGTTTCGCGATCGCACGCTCGTCAAGTGCTGGAAATTGACGGGGCGTGATCGCATAATTTCGCACAACAAATGATCGCAGGTGCTCCGATCATTTGAAAGTTAAAGAGGCTAAATGATCGCAGGTGCTCCGATCATTTGAAATTTGACTCTTGCTTTGACGCGATCGCAATCTAAGATTTAACGTTAAAGCACTCAATTTTTTCTGTGGGGTATCACTAACTTGAAAAGTTTGGCGCGACGGCAAAAAACGAAGCCTCTGTTGGCGTGCGCGTTCCTTACGTGAGTCGCGCACACGAGTTAAGCGCGAAAGCGGATGTAAAATCTGCAGCGCAAAGTGGGCGGAGTGGAAAGCCCGACCGCTCAACTTTGTAAGAAGGGTCGCACCGCAACTTTCTGTTTTTCTGAAGTGTGTTAAATAGAGCCTCTCACTCCATCAGAGTATATTGTCAAAATATTGTCAAACACAAATATGATCGTAACAGTTCCTGGAGCGCAATAGGCGCGATGTACTCAACAGTTCCTGGAGCGCAATAGTTATAGCATTACGCTAAATGGTGTTTGACATCTTCACTATTGCCGATCGCTTCGCGCGTGACTGGGGTCGTATCACGCAGCGTGACTGGGGTCGTATCGCGCAACGCAGGCGCGATCGCAATATTCCCCATGAAGACAATCCGAGATGTCAATCACACAAACTTGTACTGCTATATTGACATACTCCCGGCGCTGAATTAAAAATTACAGCGCGGGATTCTCGCAAACAGTGATTCAAGATTGCAGCGACACCACTTACTATTTCAAGTTGCCTATCCACAGCAGAGGTAGTAGTCTCCTAAGCGCGTTCCCGAATACTCGGAGGTTTCTGAATGCCCTTGAGTACCTTTAATCTTGTTGTACTCAACACGCGGAATGCGTCGGGCTTGCGAGCCGGACAGAATTCCGGCTCGTTCCCGACCTAGAATGCTCATGCCTTTATTTAAAATATTTAATGCCGCGTTTGTATCACGACAAATTTCTGTTTTACATCTTTGGCATTGATGGGTTCTAGTACTGAGTGATTTTTTTACCGCGGAAGGCGGTGAACGCAGACACCGGAGTTTAACTCCGGTGTACCGTTCACTCTAAATCCACAATTTGAACAATCTTGGGATGTGTAGTTAGGTGCAACAGAAATCACTGTCTTATCCCAAATTTTCCCAAAATAGTCTAACCCCAATCGTGAATTGATACGCGCGTTGCATCAGAAATCGACTTAGCAATCATGATGGTTCTTGACCATGTTTTGTATCTTCAGGTCTATGCGCTAAAAGCGCAGGCTGCGCCAACATAGACAACCACATCGTGATTAGTGGACTACGCACGCCCGCTAACTTGACTGCCCAGTCAAAACGGCTGCCTTTGAACCTTCAAATGTGCTTTCGAGAGTCTAATTCTGGCTTTGTGGTAGTTTTTTGATTGTGGTTTTGCTCCTTTAACAAATTTTCTAGATAGTCGTTGTTGTAGTTTTTTAATTCGCTTCTCAGCTTGTCTTAAATACTTAGGATAAATAGCTGCATTATCGTTTTGGTCTTTATAGAAATACTTCAAACCTAAATCAATGCCTACTACATTTCCTGTATAGTTTCCCGCTTCTTTACGGTTGGTATCAAAGCAAAATTGAGCATAATAGCGGTGCGACCCCGGTGATTCGCAATCACCTTTCGCGTAAGCGTGTGCGTAAGCACGTAGGGAACGCGCACCAAGAGAACCATCAGCCCGCCTAACTACTCTCACCCGATTAATTTTAAGCCTGAATAAATCTTCTCTTGTCCGATGATTACAGAATAGAGAAAACGTACCCGCTTTAAATCCATCAGTGAAGTTAATAGTTAGACAATATAGCTGAAAGTTTCCAGCCAGAAGTTTTATACTCGACGACAGCGAGAATGCTTTTTGAACTGAGGATAACCCTTTTTCTTAGCTCCCTCACGACAGCGGTCAGACAAGAGCGCCACCTGCGCCTCGCGTGGGAATGCTGACCAAGAGAGCGACGATAGAAGCTAGATATTGAATTCCATGCTCTTTCCCCTGAAGCTTGTCGAGCCATTGAGTTAAGTTTTTTGGCAAAAGAGAATTCTTTTGCTAACTCTTTACATAGTCGAGAAATCCGAGATTTATCTACATCCCGTTCATCTCGCCATAGTCTAACTGCCTTATTTATAATGAATTGGGCAGTTCTTATAGCTTCGTCAAGCCTTTGGTATTGAAACTTGGAACCGTTTAATAGTTTAACTTCTCTCACTATCATGAATTTATTTTACCACAAACAAATGCGAATAAACATAAATACTGCATTCTTTTTTTGTTGGTCGAAATTCATGAAGTTATCGCAGCTTTCGTCGTCGCACGGCGAAAGAACGATGACCTCAACACCGACCTTCAGTACGGTGTGAGCCTTCTTTCGACATTAAAGGTAAACCTTTTGCCATTTTTCCTCAGTCTATAGATGTGGAACAATCAATAATATCTGCTTTGGGTCAGAGAAAGTAGTAGATTGAGCGTTCTAAAATGCTGCAGATCAACCTAGAAAGCTAATGAAAAAAAAGTTATTGATTCTAACGATAGGAATTCTTTGTTCTGGTCTGGGAATTAAATTGATCACATCTAAAGCTTCTATTGCATTTCCTCTGTCTCAGCAATCTTCTGAAAATTCATCTACAGCCACAGAAAGTATGTCTAATGAAATGGTGCAAGCACAATCGATGTTTGGGTTGAAGTTATTTTATCAACTGACTCAAACTTCAGAAAATCAAAATATCTTGATTTCACCCAGTAGTATTATTTTAGCTTTGTCTATGCTTTATAATGGTGCAGATGGCGCAACTCAACAAGAAATTCAAAAGACACTTGAATATCAAGGGATGAGTTTAGAAGAAGTACATCTTGCCAATCAACTTTTACAGCAACAACTAAATCAAGACACAGCAGCAATTCAATTGGCAATCGCGAATAGTTTATGGCTGCGGGAAGGCCTTTCTATTGAAGACAAATTTTTACAAAATAATCAAACTTTTTATCAAGCAGAAGTTGCTGAATTGGATTTTAATTCTCCGGAAGCCGTTCAAACGATGAATCAATGGGTTGAAGAGAAGACTCAGGGAAAAATTGATCGGATGATCGATCAAGTCAGTCCAAGTGATATGATTTTTTTGATGAATGCGATTTATTTTAAAGGAAATTGGACAGAAAAGTTTCAGGAAAGCCAAACCAAAAATAAAGCATTTTATTTAACTGACGGTACAGAAAAGCAGCATCCTTTGATGTCGCGGCAAGATAGATTCTCTTACTTAGAAACAGAACAGTTTCAAGGAATTTCTTTACCTTATGGAGAGGAGAAGCGTTTTAGCTTGTATGTTTTCCTGCCTAAACCCGAAAAAAGTATAGATGATTTTTTACAAGAATTAAATGTAGAGAATTGGAATCAATGGATACAGCAGTTTGCTATCAAACAAGGCAAAATTGAGTTACCTCGATTTAAACTAGAATACGATGTTGAATTAAATCAATTCCTTCAAAAGCTGGGTATGAACACCAGTTTTAATCCTAATCAAGCTAATTTTTCTAAACTTAGTCAATCTGGAGATTTATTTGTTAGCGTTGTAAAACATAAAACCTTTTTAGATGTGAATGAAGAAGGAACAGAAGCCGCCGCATCTACTGCTATTGGAATGAGAACCACTTCTATTGAACTCACAGCATTTGAGATGATAGTTAATCGTCCGTTTTTCTGTGCAATTCGGGATAATGAAACCGGAACAATCTTATTTATGGGAGTGATTTATAACCCATAAACTGTGTAAGGGCGCATTGAATACGCCCTCTGAGAGCTGATTCCTAAAGAGAAAATAAAGAAAAACTCGATAGTGAGAAAAAGGAAGTAATTTCAGCACAGTGAGCTATTGCAGCTTGTTAGAGAAAAAAGCCTTGCGGAGCCGCCTCCCAAAAGTTACCAATTCACACCGCC
>CAYNXM010000335.1:0-18983 GCA_964401105.1 uncultured Lyngbya sp.
AATGCTCAACGATTATATGAGATATTAATTCAACCGATTATTGAGGAGTTAGGAGATAGTGAAATTATTCTCTATGCGGCTGATGGACAGTTACGTTATATTCCATTGGCGGCATTGCATGATGGTGAACAATGGTTAACCCAACAGTTCATAATTAATCATATTACGGCGGCTTCTTTAACAGATTTTACCCGTAGTAATCCTAATCCAACTAAGATTTTAGCGGCTGCCTTTAGTGATGCTAGTCAATCTTATGATATTCCCATTGGCGATGAAACCTTAAGCTTTCGAGGATTAGAATTTGCCGGGAAAGAAGTTGCTATTATTGCGGGAATTCCCGGAACTGTGGCACTCTTTAACCAGGATTTTAGCCGTGCTAAAGTTGAACCGCAAATGGATCAATATACTGTGGTGCATTTAGCCACTCATGCAGAATTTGTCTCTGGAAATCCCCATCAATCTTTTATTTTATTTGGTGATGGTGATCGCGTTACGTTACCGGATATTTCTAACTGGAAATTACCCAATACAGATTTAGTGGTATTGAGTGCTTGTCAAACAGCAGTAAGTGATGAGTTGGGGAATGGAGAGGAAATATTAGGGTTTGGTTATCAAATTCAACGTACAGGTGCAGAGGCAGCAATTGCATCGCTTTGGTATGTCAATGATGGCGGCACTCAAGTATTAATGAATGGATTTTATCATAGTTTGCAACAAAAAGAAGCCATGAGTCAAGCACTGCAAAAAGCTCAAATTGCTTTAATTACAAATGATTTTTCAGCCGTTGGCGGCGAACGAGGAAATGCAGGCTTTATTCAACGAGATGTTAAAACGGGATTGCCAATTAATAATATCAGTAATAATCTTAGCCATCCCTACTATTGGGCACCTTTTATTTTAATTGGAAATGGTTTGTAAATAAGCACACTACTTTGAGTCATTGCTCCATCGCTCCATTGAGAACAGTAACTATTCTGGAACAAATTCCGTGATCACCTGCTGTTGAGAACTACCGCTTTTGACTACAATCGTTTCATCATTCAGTTCTCCCACTGCCGTATCTCCCCGTAGATTCAATGGCGGATCGCTCTGACGATAAACCACATTACCACTGGCTTCAAAGGTTTGTTTCGGAATATACCAAGTCACTTGATCGCTATTGAGTTGAGCTTGGCGTTTTTGACCAATACCGATAACATTGCCTTTGAGTTGAAATACTTCTTTTGCTAAATCTCCTTCTGCCTGATTGGCTGTAAAAGTAACCCCTTCTTTTTGATGAATAATTGTGATGGGTTGAGGAGAATTAACGGTTTGCTGTTGATAATTCCAATTCAGTTCTTGTCCGCCTATTTGCATAGGGGGTTGGGATATAGCAATTTGAACGTTTTGCTTCAGGGTAGCCAATTGAGTTTGTAGATTAACTTCCCCGGTTTCAGCCACCGCCCGATCTGTAATCGTCTGTTCCTGATAACGATCAATTTTCAGGGGTTGATCGCTGACTAATTTTTCCTCTTCCCAATACCAAATAATATGATCCGTGTGTAATTTTACCACCGGATCTTTAGAACTGACAATCACCTGATTCCAAAACTCGGCTCGTTTTTCTTTATTGAAAATCTGAGCTTCTGTGGCGATCGCCTGTATTTTCTCATGATCTCCGCTCACGCCGTTACGAACAATGAGAATTTCTTGTTCAACAGTCCATTCTAATTCCTCACCCCGCAACACTAAGCCATTATTGGGATCGGTTGCCACAATTTGATCGCGCAGCACAATGCGTTTACTATCTTGATAGACTTCTCCTTTTCGGGCTTCAATTTTATAGAGAAGTTTTCCATCTTGATAGAGTTCTCCTGATGGCTTGATCACCTGAGCAATCCGTTGGTCGGGGCTATAGCTGGCTTGTTCGGCTTCAACGCGCCATAACAGTTGCCCCTGTTCATTAGCCTGCTCCAAGGTAACATCATCCAAAGTCAAACGATCTTCAAATTCTGTTTCAGGGGTTTGAGAGGGTTCTGGATCCTCAGGAGGAAGTTGAGGTTGTTGTTGGCACGCAACCATTCCTAGTAATAGCAATAATGCCAACAGTGTCTTGCTGGGAGTGAGCACAGCAGCTTTCCAGGCCACTGCTCTAGGGTCAATCTCCCGCAAGATATTAAGCCTCCAATGAAGACGGCTACTTTTCATCCCGACTATTAGCTATCCATTTGTCCATCCATGATACCCATACTCGAGAGTGGACGATAGGTATAACCTTGACTGCGAGGGGTTTTCTGGATGTCTTCTTTGATTGCTTCTAAATCAATGTAGCGATCGGCAACATTAATCAGGCTATCACTGGTCATCGACCTCAGACTCACCACTTCAACTCGAACCCCTCGATAACTGGCACAGTCTACAGCATAAGCTAAATCTCCATCGCCACTGACGAGGACAGCGGTATCATAAGAGCCAGCTAGGGCCATCATATCTACAGCAATTTCAACATCGAGATTGGCCTTTTTTGAGCCATCCGGAAGTTGGACTAAATCTTTAGCAATCACCCGATAGCCATTGCGACGCATCCACAACAAAAAGCCTTGTTGTTTTTCGTTAGTGCGGTCTACGCCTGTGTAGAAGAAGGAGCGTAATAATCGAGATCCGGCGGTCAAACGACACAAAAGTTTGGTATAGTCGATCTCGATCCCCAACTGTAATGCGGCATAAAAGAGGTTGGAGCCATCAATAAAGATAGCGACTCGTCCTCTATTTTCTAAGACTTGTTCGGGCGTAAAGATATCGCCTTGATTGATAGATTGATCGAACATAATTGTGATACCTCATTTATTAAATGTGATTTTTTAAACTGGAAAACAAAACAAAAGAAAAATGTTTGTCGATGATGTAAAATTGTCAAGTGATTCAGTTAAGCCATGATGCAACTCAGGAAACTTTTATTCAGCCTCTAAACGTTGAAACACAGGCTGGGGTTCACCTAAGGGTTGATTTGGTGGCAGTACACCCCAACATCCGTGGATGTTATACGCTAGCTCAGTTCCAATTGTATTTGTGTTTCTAAAGTCTAACGAAAAACCAAGCTGATGGTACACCGATTTGCTAATTTCTGGGATAATTGGTGACAGCAGATAGGCTGAAAGCCGGACTGATTCCAATACACTATAAAGCACTTGACTGACTAATTCGAGTTTACCTTGTTTGTACAAACTCCAAGGAGCCTGCTCATCAATATATTTATTGCCTGCTTGAACTAAGCCTAAGACGGCTGTACAGGCTGCGCTAAAAGCCAAACTGTCGTAAGCATGAGCTACAGTGTCTCCTAAAGACAGCCCTCGGGATTTTAAGGGATGATCTTCTGGGATATCTGCCCCCTGACAGTCGGGAATACAGCCCTTAAAATATTTGTGAGCCATTCTTAATGTTCGGTTTAGTAAATTTCCCAGATCGTTAGCTAAATCAGCATTCACCGTGTTGATAAATCGAGTCTCGCTAAAATCTCCATCTTGGCCAAACTCAATTTCTTTCAGAAAATAGTAGCGTACAGCATCCGCTCCAAAGCGGTTGACTAAATCAACCGGGTCAAGGGTATTTCCCAAGCTTTTACCCATTTTTCGCCCTTCTTTGGTCAAAAAACCGTGTCCAAAGATACGGCCAGGTAGGGGTAAATCCGCAGAGAGCAGCATAGCGGGCCAGTAGATGGCATGAAAGCGCAGAATATCTTTTCCAATCAAATGCAGGTTAATCGGCCACCAGTGGCTCAGAGCGTTCTCTAAAGTCGGTTCTTGCTCCGGTTCGAGTAAAGCGGTAACATACCCCAGCAGTGCATCAAACCAAACATATAAAGTTTGACTGGGATCGGTGGGAACGGGGAAACCCCAATCCACATTCACCCGAGAAATGGAAAAATCTTCTAAGCCACGATTGACAAAACTAATGACTTCATTGCGGCGGCTTTCGGGTTGAATAAACTCTGGCTGTTTCTGATAGAGTTCTTCTAGCTGAGTTTGATATTGAGAAAGCCGAAAGAAATAATTTTGTTCGTCTCGCCACTCCACCTGTTTATTGGTATGAATGGGGCAATATTTTTCGTCAATGAGTTCTCGTTTTTCCTTAAATTCTTCACAGGAGACACAATACCAGCCTTGCTGTTGACTGAGATAAATATCTCCCCGGTCCCAAACTCGTTGAAAAAATTCTTTAACAATCGCCTCATGACGCGGTGCAGTCGTGCGACTAAATCGATCATAGCGAATGTTAAGCTGATGCCAGAGCTGCTCAAAACTATGGGCAACGGTGTCACAATGTTCTTGTGGCGATCGCCCTAAACTTTCAGCAGTGCGCTGTATCTTTTGGCCATGCTCATCTGTTCCGGTAATCAACAATACCGATTGTCCCTGTAAACGCTTAAACTGAGCTAAAACATCCGCTGCCATGGTCGTGTAGGCACTGCCGACATGAGGTACGTCGTTGACGTAATATAGGGGAGTCGTTAAAGAAAATGTTTTTTGATTAGGATTAGTGGGCTTCATGGGCAATGGGCTGATGGATAACTTGATTTCAGCAAGTAATAGGGACAGTAATAATAACAATTCAGGCAATATGCCAGATGGGATTGATTGAGATGTTTGGTGAATACAATGATAATCCGGTTATCCCCCGACAAAAGTGAGCTGTCAGTGTCCAAGAACAGTATTAGATTAATGGTTTCAGACCACTCATCCTATTCCTCTTCAAAGGTTTTTTGACTGAAACAGGATAGCTTGGGAGAAAATGCACCCGTCCGCCGATCAATCTTTCTGCGACTTCTGCAATGACGCTCGTTAAGCACTGACTGCTTGCAGTTAGTGATAGGCTTAAGGGAATAACAATGAAAATTTCATTGATTTGATTGAGCGTATATAAATATTATATTTGAAGTAAACCACAAGATTATAGTACGTTTTGAATTAAAATCAAACGCTAGGGTAATTATCTTAAGCTTATATTAGTAGAGTTGAAGAATTAATAAATATTGACTCTAGTGCTTTAACAGCAGTTCAATCAAAAATCAGTCTTTGACAGACTCCTGGGTTGAATCGGAGATTATCCCTATTTTTGCTATTTTCTGGCACAATAACATCACAGCATAATCCAGCAAAGACCGATTTAATATAGGAGTTTGCGATCGCATGGGTGAGTCATCAGCATTTATTATTTAACTGGGATAAAAGTTCTCAGCAGGTTAGCTTACATCAGCTTGCGATCCGATCGCCTATTAGTTATTCTGTAGCTGGGTATAACAATTACAAATGATTTGAGTTATATCTTGAAGCTAAGTTAAGTAAATCGATCAAATGTTAACAGAACAAAATCTTGATGAATGCTTGAGGATGCTCGATGGTATCTATAGTTTATCTGAATCCGAAAAATTAGAGAGAATTGATCAATTTGTTAAATCAACCCTGTCTCTGACTCCAGATATCTACAGCCCTAAAAACTTAAAATACTTATTTTCATATCCAGATGCGATCGGTGTTTTTGCCGATTTTGTCTCTAACTATATTAATTCTAATATTCATACTGAAGAATGTTCGCCAATTTTTACTCGTTGTGAAGTAGAAATGGTAGAAACTCTATTACCCCTCGTGGGTTATCCTCAAGGCGATGGTGTTTTTTATCCCGGTGGAACTTTATCTAATTTAGCATCTGTATTCTTAGCGATACAAAGAGAAAAAGCAGATCTCGGAACATCAGTTATTCTGGTTTCGGAGCATTCTCATTACTCTATTACTAGGGCTGCTAATATTTGTGGAATTCAACATATTCTTAATGTTAAAACTACAACAAAAGGAGTCATCGACCTAGAACATTTACGAGAATTAGTCCAAAAAATAAAAGATGATCATCTCAATCTAATTTACTTTTGTTGTGTGATGGGTTCGACGACTTTAGGAACTTTCGATCCCGTAGAAAACATATTGAAAATCTTCCAAGAATTCGAGGTTAAACCTTGGATTCATTTTGATGCCGCTTGGGGAGGAGGAGTTTATTTTAGTCAATATGCCGCCGATTACAGAAAACTGAGTGCTGTGTCAGATTCAATTGTATTTGATTTTCATAAATTTCTTTCAGCTCCTTTATTATGCTCAGTATTACTGGTTAAAAATAAATCAGCTTTAGTGGACGAAGTCATCGAAGAGAAAGGGAATTATCTATTTACCAATAACCAGAATAGGAAATATAGTCTGAGCCTCAAAACCTTACAATGTTCCCGAGAAGCCTATGCTTTTAAGCTCTGGTTAATGTTCAAACATCATGGGATTGAATACTTTAAAAACTTAATTAATAAATATTATGAAAATCGGGAATAATTCAAGAAACAACTTTGCAATCGCGTTTTATATGTGGTCGAACCCGAGTATTTTAATCTGGGTTTTTGGTTCATTCCTGAAGACCTGGAAGTCAAAGAAACCATCACAGATTACACAGCAACAGAAATAGAAAAAATCGATCAACTTAATCTTACGATCTATAACAAAATAGATCGGGAGGGCCTTATCAAAGTTAACTCCTATCATTTTAATCATTTTCCTCTGTTTATTCGGATTATTGTACATCATGGAAACTTGACAACCAACATCATTTCTGAAATTGTTTCTTATTTGTATAAAATCTATCAATCTGTTGTATAATCCTGTTGTCGGCTTTTGATATAGAAGTACAAAATTATGGGAGAAAGAAACCGTGGGTAGAGTCCGAAAGTCTGAATCTTACACCAACTCAATTCTCACACCTATTTATCAAAATACAGCCTACTTTTATGAGGATCATGAAACTTATGTTCAAGCCTTACATCAAGGCTCAATTACAAAAGGTCGTTATGGTCGATATCATAATCCCAATTGGGAAGAAGTAGAAGGAAGATTAGCCCAACTCGATCAAGCCGAAGATTGCTTACTATTTCCCAGTGGAATGAGTGCTATTTACAGCACCTTAATGGCATTTGCCACAGCCCAAAGCTGTTTGGCAACAACTTGCTATTTATATAAAAATACAAGACGTATTTTTGAGCATCTAGATCAACTTGGATTAAAAACTTTTATTTTTGATAACTCGGATTTATCTGAGTTTATGAAAACAGTTGAGCAAGTCAGTCAGGAGATTAATATTCTCTTACTTGAACTTCCTTATAACCCTCATCTTTACCTAGCAGATCTTGAAAAAATAAAAGCGTTGTTACCCCCCGACACCCTGCTTGTTGTTGATAGTACCCTGGCTAGTCCTTATAATTTTAAACCCTGTTTATGGGGAGCAGATTTAGTGATTCATAGTTGCACAAAATATCTCAATGGTCATGCTGATGTGGTACTAGGAAGTGTTGCTGGGAACAAGGAAATAATCGATAAAATCAGAAACTTCAGGAATATTATGGGAATTATTCCTAGCCCTCGGAATGTATTTACATTGGGTCAACATTTGAAAACGTTTCAGTTAAGAATGGAGTCTCTTAATGCTGCTGGAAAAAAACTGACTGAATTTTTAATTTCCCATCCTTTGGTTTCAAAAGTCTATTATTTAGGATTAGATTCTCATCCTCATCGGCAACTCTCCAAAAAATATTTTAGCAATGGATATGGCGGTGTTGTCACCTTTGAACTTAAACTTTCAAAAACTGAGACATCAGAATTGATTGACAATCTGAAAATTCCATATATTGCGTCTAATTTTGGTTCAGCAGAAACTTATATCGAACAGCTTGCTCCATTTACATACTATTATTTATCTGAACAGGAGAGAAACTCATTAAAGATTACTGATAGTCTGATTAGATTATCTATCGGCTTTAACGATCCCATCGATAGTATCATTAATGAACTCGATTGTAGTTTGGCTAAATATATCGCCACAGCAAGAGATTAAAGTATCTTTTTTCTGTTCTCTATTTTCTCTAGCTTTAAACCTAATGATATTATCCTAATCTAACTGTGTAGTCCTCTACCCATTCAGATAGGAGTTCAAAATAGGAAATGATATCGGATGAGTGATAAATTGTTTAGTTGGTCTGGTGAACTCAATTGAATCTTGAGTTTTATCATTACACAATTTGATTAAATTCAGTATATTATTCAAATTATCAATCAGGCGATCGCATAAACATTAAAAGTTTTATATAGCAGCAAATTATAAATATAAAAAATAGAAATATCGAAAAATGATTAAGTTATTGAAATGGCTCAAGCAGTTTCTGGAAAATGAAAAGTTAGTTGCAACCATTGCTCTGTTTATTGGTGTAATCGCAATCTCCTTTGCAGCTATTTTTATGAAATTAAGTGAGACAGAGATTAGCTCAAATGCTACAGTGTTTAATCGATTATGGATAGCGACTTTAGTTCTCGGAATTGGCAATGGCATCCGGTTGATTTTATTCAATCTAAAATCTGAAGGTAAGTCCAAACAATACCCAATTTACACAACCCAAACGGTAGGACTTCTACTATTATTAAGTGTATTCTACGTTGCATTTCAATGTACCTGGGCTTGGTCACTGACTCAAACAGGTGTTGCCATCTCCACACTTTTGCATAACTTGACCCCAATATTTATCAGCTTGGGGACATGGCTCATCTTCCGCCAGAAACTTGACCGTAGATTTCTGATGGGTATGGTACTGGCCGTTGCAGGAGCAAGTCAACTGGGACTTGATGGCGCTCAATTGACGACTGGTGAGTTGGAAGGTGACTTTGCCGCCCTAATTTCTGCAATCTTTTATGGCGGGTATATCTTAGTCATTGGCCAGCTTCGGTCCAGTTTGAATGCAACAACAATCCTGATGTGGAGTTCATTGATTGGCACAGGTCTTATTTTACCGATTCTGCTGATAACTCAAGACAAGCTTTTCCCTACTTCCTGGCAAGGATGGCTCGCTGTTATCGCCTTAGCCTTAATTTGTCATGTCATCGGTCAAGGACTTGTGATTTATAGCCTTGATAGATTATCTGCGAACTTTGTCGCTATATTTCTGGTGCTTGATCCCTGTTTGAGTGCGATCGAAGCTTGGATTATCTTTTTAGAAAGCTTGAGTCCCCTAAGCTGGTTCGCACTTTGTCTGTCCTTGTTGGGTATCTATTTAGCCCTATCTAGCCAATCGACTGCTAACCATGCTTGATTAGGGAAATCACGATGTTGTAGAAGAGATTAATATAGCGCTACGTAATCAAGTTAGGACATTTTACCATTCCCTATTCCCTATTGCCGATTGCTGATTGCCGATTGTTGAGGCAAGATAATTATCATGTCAAACACAAACACAATGTAGCTGCTATAAAAGTGGGAAAAAACTGTCTGAATTTAAGCGAGCAAGATTCATACGCTAAAATATTAGCTTCATGACTTGTTTCTGATGATTCACACTGACTCTACCACTACCTCTTTTTAACTGATGTCTTCAACTCGAACAGTACAAACCTCACAAGCTTTACTCCGGGGATTTGGAACCCGGTTATTTTTATATAATCAAAATAGAATTCCTCAAAATAGTGCTGTGTTGATTGTCAGCAATCATCGGAGTTTTCTCGATCCAATTTTACTCACCGCCGCAATTGGAAATCCCATTCGCTTTGCCTGCCATCATTATATGGGTGAAGTTCCCCTGTTGAGAGAAATCGTGACAAACCTGGGTGCTTTTCCTTTAAATGAGCCTTCTAATCATCCCAAACACTTTTTTCAGCAAGCCACTCAACTTCTGCAACAAGGAGAATTTGTGGGTATTTTTCCAGAAGGAGCTGAACCGATGGTAAAATTTACTCCTGCGAATAAAGTCGGATCATTTCAGCGAGGATTTGCTCATTTAGCATTACGCGCAAATGTAGAAAATTTAGCAGTTTTACCCGTAGCGATGGCAGCGTTTGAAGAAGAGTCTATTTCATCAATGATTCCGCTACGACTCCTCAGTTGGTTTGATCCTTCCGAACCTTTATTCGATCAAAATGGTTGGCATCCTCTTGTCATCTATCGTCGGGTCAATGTATTAATCGGACAGCCTTACTGGATCACTCCTCAACGACAACAAGAATATCAAGGAAAACAAGCCAAACAGTCTGTGTTGGAATTAACGAACTATTGTCAGACACAGATTACTGGGTTACTCCAAAAAGGATGTATTTAATCATACTGTTTAGCCCGTCATATCGTTCTAGGGTAAACTACCCACACTGACGACTGCGTCTTTCAGTGTCGGCTTTTGGTAGCCCTAGAACTGCTGCACATGACAGTAGTTCTGAGCCTCCAGGCTGGTTTACAGAGCAGCCCCACAATTCAATCATCTTTGAACCATTAAGATCAGCGTCGCAAGTATTGCCACAATTCCCACATTTAAAGTTCTTTCCGCTTCGATAAGACTTTCCTTTTGCCGGATGAATGTGTAAGCATTTATGGCAAGTTTGCGACGTATAAGCAGGCGGAATTGCGATGACGTTTATGCCTTCTTTAATACCTTTATATTCAAGAAAGGTTCTCAACTGATAGAAAGCCCAACTATTAGAACGTCTCCGTTCTGTTTGATTTCTGGGCAACTCATTAGTTCTTTCTCGAATTCCGGTTAACTCTTCGATAGCAACAGAGGAATTTGTTGCCTTAGCTTGATTGATGATTGAACTAGAGATATTATGGTTTAACCAGGTTTGAAATCTTCTCTCACGTCCCGATAGCCGTTTCAAGGTCTCTCGACATCGACGACGAGTTGACCTTGTGCCTTGAGACGCTTTCTTTTGTAGAGAGCCTCTCACTCTGGCGTATTTATCTCTGGTATTGTTAATATCTTTTCCTGACCATGATTGACCTGATGATGTAACAGCTATATCGCGTCTTCCAAAGTCTACACCGATAACATTTTCGGTTTTCCGGGGCTTTAGTGCTTCCGACTTTAGCTGAATATGGATATAGAAATTACCATCAGTATGCTTGCATATTTGAGCGGAAGTTGGATTGTGACCCTTGAGTTTACCGATATGGTAGTTACTTACTCGCATCGGTATTTTAACCCGTTTACCAGTGGTACTAATGCTTACTAGATAGCCTTCCTCTATAATCCGAAAAGTTCTAGCATCACAATCAAAACTGGTAGGCTTCAACCCTTTAACTTTTCGCTTTTTCTGTTTTGCAGCCAATCGATTACCACCAACTCTTGCACAAGCTCTCACGACATGATTTGCTGTTAATCCAAACTGGGATTTAACATCTTTGTAGCAAACCGCTTGTATTGAGTTTCGGTTAGTCAGGTTAGAGTTCACATTGTCGTTAATCCAATTGCAAGCCGACGCAAACGCTACCGCAGTATCGTTCAGTAATTTATACTGTTCTGCGGTAGGTTCAATGAGTACAACTAGGGTTAATACTTGTTTCACGACATCTAAAAACTCACAGAATGATATATTAGCATACCAAGAGGTGTTGTGCGGATTTTCCTCCACACGCAGACGCTTCGCTTTCTGACGTGGGCCTCCAATCCGCCGGAGAGGTGATTGCCATCGGGATTAATTCTTGATTCCACTAGAGATTCAAGGGATATGGTCGATCTTAACCGTAGCGTGGTACTATTGATCTCAACAGCTTTACAAAAACTTTACATAAGCTTCAGAACAACTTTACATAACAGGCTATCTCTGAGCCCATTAAAAATGCTATGGTGAGCTAGATACTAAATCCGATTGATGTAAACACTGTTCTTAAATCAGCAAGAAGCCTATGTTAGATGGTTTTAATCTTTTCAAAGAATATCTCATGAACCTGGATTTAGTCGAAATGGACAGCGTTGCTCTTAAAACTCCATGATTTTGATAGCATCTTAGCTTTTTATTTCAGGCAAAAGCGATTTGTCCGCACAAAGTACTCCCCTATTGAACCCTAACTCAACCAGGTAACTGTATGGAAAGAGCTAATAATCCTGTCATTGCAATCGGGTTGGATGCTGCTGAGCCATCTTTACTCGAAAAGTGGATGTCTCAAGGATACCTGAAGAATTTATCACGTTTGCGCGAGCAAGGGATCTACGGACGTTTAGATAACTTTCGCGACTCCAATGTAGAAACGGCTTGGACGACCTTCTCAACCGGTTGCCCGCCTCAGAAAACTGGCTATTGGGCGATGATGGGGCTAAAAGATGGTACCTACGACACAGAAACCCGTGCCGCCTATGATTATCAAGAATACCCCCCATTTTTTACCTTCGCCAAAGGTAAACGAGTCATTAGCTTTGATGTACCTCAACTGCGGTTAAATGACCAGGTTGAGGGGATGCAAGTCGGAGCCTGGGGGGCACATTCTCCCCAAATCCCCAGTGGTTCAATCCCGGAATCTTTATTCCAAGACTTGATTGACAAACATGGCCCTCATCCAGGACTCCACAATGATTATGCCATTTGCCTGGATGTCAAAGGCACCATGAGGGTTGAAGAGCGGTTTTTAACCGGGATTGAGCGCCGTTCAAAAATTTGTCAGGATTTGATGCAACGGCAACCCTGGGATTTATTCTTAACAGTATTTAGTGAAACCCACGGGGGAGGTCATATTTTTTGGCAGCTTAGCCAACCCGATCATCCGTTGTACGAAACGTTACGCTCCCAAGTCTCCCATGACCCCTTACTGGCGATTTATGAAGCCATTGATAAAGCCGTTGGAGAAATTATCGCCAAAGCGCCAGAAAATGCCCGGGTGATTATCTTTTCTGCTCATGGTATGGGGGCCGCAACGATTGATTTACCAACATTCTTATATTTGCCCGAGTTTATGTATCGCTACAATTTCCCCGGCAAATATGGTTTAGGATACGGCGATGCTGATTCTTCTGTACCACCAATGGTAACGAAGATGGAATGGAATTATTGGGAACGCCATTTGTGGGGCAGTAAGTATGATCCCAATCCCATACGACGATTTTTACGAAAGGCAACACCCACACGAATTTTTAATCTGATTGAACCCTGGTTAGATAAAACCGATAAACCTGATTTAATTTCTCCCTTCCAACTCAAACGAGAAGGGGAAAAAACAGTTCCTTGGAATCCGGGTCAGTGGTACAAGCCGTTATGGTCTCAGATGAAAGCTTTTGCTGTACCCAGTTTTGCCGAAGGCTATGTTCGGATTAACCTAAAAGGACGTGAACCCAATGGACTGGTTGACCCATCTGAATATCATGCTGTTTGTGATGATATTTGTGAAAAACTGTATCGTCTCAAAGAGCCACGCACCGGAATTCCAATGGTGACTCGGATTGTTCGGACTCGCGAAAATCCCCTAGACCGCGACCCTAAACTACCGGATGCAGATTTGATTGTGGTTTGGCAGGATGAATATGCTTCTGATGTCATGGAAAGTCCAGACTATGGTCATTTTGGCCCCTTGCCTCCCTACCGTTCTGGCAGCCATCGCTCTAAAGGATTTTTCATGGCAACCGGCCCAGATGTTCCCGTCGGCGCTGACTTAACTTCAGGCCATGTCTTGGATCTCGCTCCCACTATTTTAGATTGGATGGGAACTTCAGTTCCAGATCATCTCGATGGCAAACCCTTATCGGTGCTCGAGAAACAACCCATTGAAAGTGCAACTTAGATGTCGTTTGAGCTGAATAATCTCTGTTGATTTATCCATAAGGACTCAGAATTATAGCAAAAGGATAACAATAATCCAGCTATTTTTCTAAGTCCTTTTCTGCTAAACTCTATCTGTTTAAATGAGCTGGAAAGGCTGCTTTCCCAGGTTGTTCTAAGGTATGCGCGTAATACTATATTGTATTTTTTGTTCGTTAGAATTGTTCTGATTCTATAGCACTGTCTGTTAAAGTCGGAATGATCGGCGCATCCCTAAAAGAATAAACAAATAGTATCAACGTCTCTCATGGGCATGAGTCATATCCTCGTGTTCATTTTTTGTATTTGTTAGGGATTGATGACAGCAATTGCAAGTTTTGAAACCGACAGCAGAATGTTCAACAGTCTCGTTAAAAAATTAGTCAGATTAACTTCATAAAGGCCTGCAATTTTTTACATTTTATATTAAACTAATATATAAGAACTTATCCGCTTAAAAAACCTCCTAAAACCGAAGTCTGATTTTTAGGACAATGACCCCAAATAACCAGAGCCTCAAACCGTTTAAACAAATGTTATATGCTAAAGGCTCAAGTGTTGAAGGAGAGGAGGTCTGCGGATAAAAACGATGGGATACAACAGATTGAACTGTTGTAGAGATTGATAGCTGAGAGTGGTAGTTTTTTGATCGACGAGCTTTTTTTACTAACAAGCTGTTGATGTATTTTGTGCCGATGTACCCATAGCTCAAGTTACTTAAATTAGATAAAACAATGAAGCAAGTCAAAATTGGTTTTTTATCAGCTCATAACTATTTTGATCGCAATGCTTGGTCAGGGGGTGTTTATCGAATGTATCAAGCTTTAAAATCTAAAGGGTTTCAGATGGTTAATTTAGGCACCCCAGAAAAGCCTTGTATATTACAGAGAGTCAAAAATCGTTTAAAACCACAAAAAAAATCAGCCAGTATTGGTTCAGCGCAATACTTTGAGGAAAACAAAAAATTTGCCGCTCAAATTCAACGCCAGCTTAAAAAAAATCCTTGCGATGTTATTTTTGCTCCAGTTGCATCTCGGGAAGTGAGTTTACTGAGTGATGATATTCCTGTGATTTATATGTCTGATGCGACTCCAGAGCTAATTAAAGAAACTTATAATTTATATCCTGATGAAGCAGGTTTTTTAATTGCAGATCGGCAGGAAAAATCAGCGATTTCAAAAGCCGCAAAAATGATTTATCCTTCAGATTGGGTTGCCAACTCTGCGGTCAATTACTATCAGGCTAATCCTCAGAATGTTAATGTTGTAACGTTCGGGGCTAATGTCGATCCAGATGTGATTCCGGCTCAGGATGAAATTCTGAAAAAATGTCAAGATCGCAAATGTCGCTTATTGTTTATTGGTAAAGACTGGGAAAGAAAAGGAGGCTACATTGCATTCGATACCCTCAAGATTTTGAATCAAATGGGAATTGACTCAGAACTGGTTTTCCTCGGATGTGTGCCTCCCGCAGGATTTGATCATGAAAAGATGCAAGTGATTCCATTCTTGAATAAAAATATTCCAGAAGAACAGCAGAAATTCAGTCAACTCTTGTTAAACTCTCATTTTCTTCTGTTCCCAACACGAGCAGATTGTTCTCCATTTGTCATCTGTGAAGCCAACGCTTTCGGCTTACCTGTGATTACAACCGATGTGGGTGGAATTCCAACCATTATTCAAAATGGCAAGAATGGTTATACATTACCATTAGATGCCTCTGGAGAGGATTATGCAAATTTAATCGCTCAAAACTTATCAGATTCCTCTCATTATCAACAGCTTGTTCTGGCTTCTCGACAAGAGTATGAGACTCGTTTAAACTGGGCAAGATGGGCAGATAGTGTCTCTCCCCTGATTGAAAGTGTGTGTTCATAGCCTCACTAGAAATATTAATAAAAAATTAGGAATTTAACCTCAGGGGCTGATTGTTATTCTAGCCCCTTTTTTGTGATCGTAATGACTTGAATAGATAAGCGTAAAAAAATCTTTATTAGAAGCGCTATTGATACTGTAGCAGTACAAGATTAATTGAGAACACGATAATTGTCTTCACAGGTACTGTTGGAAGTAAGCCTATATTATTTCATCCATCAATTTTCTCACTCTCACTGATTTAAACTGACAGCAAGATCAAAATTGAGCGTAAAGTCTCCCCAATAGTCCTATGGCTCCTATTAAGATAGAAGATACGCGATACGGCTCCCGCCACACTGCGTGAACGCACAACTGCGTTTAAATTATCCGAAGCGGCTAAGGCTTCCCAAAAGATCGAGTGACCTCTGCCTCCCTCATGTTACGAGCAATTTTCTGATCTACCATAATCCCTAAATCTTGAAGAATCGTTAATATTGAACTCACCTCACCGACTATGCCAGACTCTTCTGTCTCCATTGCACAACACTTCCATCAGCGCACAAAGTATGACCCGAAAACTATTGCGACTAAAAGTCAGTCCTTAGACTGGTCACAACAACCCTTACCCTTCAAAGAGTATAAGATTGGCTCAAGACTCGATCTCAGACCTTATTCGAGAAAAAATTCTGAAGCCTTATCCACTGACCCCAAAACTCAACAACTTCAACGACTCTCTGACCTTCTGCTTCATACTTATGGCTTAACCGCTAAACTGCCGACCATGGCAGGGGTTCAGTATCTGAGAACAGCCCCCTCAGCCGGAGGACTTTACCCGGCAGAAGTGTATTTAATCTCCCGAGGCACAACTGCTTTACCAGCCGGCTTATATAATTATCAATCCGTTACCCATTCCCTGGTGCAGTTTTGGGATAGTCTGGTTTGGCCAGAATTACAGCAAGCTTGTTTTTGGCATCCCGCCTTAGAAACAACTCAACTGGCGATCGCGACCACCGCCGTGTTTTACCGTTCTGCTTGGCGCTATCAAGATCGGGCTTATCGTCGTATTTTTCTGGATACAGGGCACTTACTGGGCAATTTAGAGCTAGCTGCGGCATTAAATGATTATCGCCCTTGTCTGATTGGGGGATTCGCAGATGATGCCTTGAATCAACTTCTCTACCTCGATCCCAGTCAGGAAGGAACCCTTGCCATTGCTGCATTAGCAGATCTTTTAGAATTGGAGCAAAATTTACCCCCATTTCCGACGGTTTTACCCGCCTCGACTCAAACTGATTATCCCAACTTATCAGATGGAGAATTGCTGCAATACTTGCACAAGGCTACCCAACTGGATCGTAATCCCGACGCAGTTCCCGCTTGGCAATCGATGCACACCGATGATACACCAGAAGATAAATATAACTTCCCATTTTGTACTAAAGTTTCTACCGTTAACCCTTCCATTAGCTGGGGAAACCGAGAAGGGATGAGCCGCACTATACTGAAACGTCGTTCTACACGCAATTATACCGGAGGAAATCTGAGCTTAAATGAGTTACTTTCTTTGCTAGATTTCACTTATCAACCCCATCATTATATTCATCAAGAATTAGATGGCTCCCCCGACTATTTTGATTTGAACTTAATTGAAACCTTTATTGCAGTTTCTGGGGTAGATGGTTTAGAAGAAGGCTGTTATTACTATGCTCCTAAAGCTCAGGAATTACGGCAAATTCGCTTTAAAAACTTTCGCCGAGAGTTACATTATCTTTGTCTCGGACAACCCCTCGGACGAGATGCTGCTGCCTTAGTTTTTCATACCGCTGACTTACAAAAAGCCGTGGCAAAATATGGCGATCGCGTCTATCGTTATTTACATTTAGATGCAGGTCACTTAGGGCAACGACTCAATTTAGCTGCGGTTCATTTGCGGATTGGTGTGAGTGGAATTGGAGGCTTTTTTGACGATCATGTGAATGATGTCTTGGGTATTCCCACAGATGAAGCGGTACTTTATATTACGACCCTGGGACGGCCGGCTCAAACTTAGGAAGTAGATAGAAAGAATGAATATTTCAATCATTTTCCGTCAATATTTTCTATATTTTGGAAATAAATTTCTGGTAGATAGGAGAGTTTTAACCGACTAAAAATTTTCTCTAAAGCATTCAAAAGTTGAGGCTGACTGAGTGAAGTAATAATGCTCAGGGTATAAGGATTAACTGTAATTTGATTACCATAAGAGGCTTGTAAATAAGCCCGATAATCTGTATCTTGAGTCATATAAGTTTTGAAAAATGCAACACTCAAGGCATTAACATAATTATGGGTAACTCGAGATGTAGGAGCAATTAACCGAGTCAAGGAGGTAGATTCTTGATCCCCTAGCTCAAAGCCGCTGACATCATAAAAGTGATGATCTCGTGTTTTTAATACGAGATATCGTTCAGAACCTTTTAGCCAAGTAAAAGACTGAATTTGTTCTAAGAGTGCAGGAGCCAGTAAATCACTCCCACTCGCCATCATCATCACCGGAACTTGAACTGAGTTTAACCCCGATTCACCAAAAATACTGCTATTAATGGGATTTAAAAGTACAATTGCCTGAACTCGTTGATCTTGAAATTGATAGTCTCTCCGGGGAAGTTCTAGAGCCCGACATTGTAAAAATAAAGAAGGATTAACTGGGCTACGATTCTTAATACAATCGGTTTGCAATTGCTCAAAGTTTAAAGATGCACCCGCCAACGCTAAAGCCGTATATCCCCCTAAGGAATGACCCCAAACTCCTACCTGTTCTAAATTAAGCTGACCCGCTAATTCAACTTGATTCCATTTTTCCAAATCGTTTAATAGGTAGGTAATATCTAACGGACGATCAATTAATTGTTGTTCTTCAAAGAGTTGATTCGCATTTCCTTTGAGTAAATTCTGCAATTGTTGAATGTCACTACCGGGATGTTGAGGCACGACCACAGCAAAGCCGTAAGACGTTAAATGTTGCGCGAGCATCGCAAACCGAGATCGATGAGAAGCTAAACCATGGGAAATCACAATAACCGGAATAGATTGTTGTTGCTGAGCTTTTTGAGTCAGAGAATCTGGAGCAATCGGTAAGTATAAATCCGCTTCAAACTGACGACGGCGACTGATATCATTAAAAGAGAGAGTTTGTTGACTGACAACAAATGAGCCGGATTTTCGTAAATCTTCTGTTTGACTGAAGTCTTGCTGAAGTTGCTGTTGCGCTTCTCCCGCCGCTAATTGCTCGACTTTAGTGACAGCGGCATCCGTTTGTTGAATCAGGGTGGCAATTTCACCCAGTAAATTAACCGTTTGTTGGAGATTAATCCGCAGACTGGGACTAGGAAACTGACGCAGCGCATCAATTAACGTAAAGTTTTGACCTTCAGAGGCCGCTTTAACGATTGCAGTCCGAATCGCCTCAGCCCCATTTTCACCCGCTTCTGTTTCGACCATACGGCCAATATGAAGTAAAAATGAGGCAACCATAGGAGATTTTAACAAT
>CAYNXM010000336.1:0-24994 GCA_964401105.1 uncultured Lyngbya sp.
GTAGTGAATCAATTAAAAAGTATATTGAAGACCCGCACCACGGATAATTAGAAAGACCACGGCAGTTAAAACTGCCCGTGTCGCTTTCCTCCCAAGTCTAAAGACCTTGGGCTTCCCGCTTTCCGTGTGTTTCTTGTGAGAGGATGTCAAACCCATAGTCCTACTTGTATTTACCCATCAAGTGTGATAAGAACATATCAAGATATTTTATACATTCGGTGAAATTTTAGTTTCAACCTAACTTTTAGGTATCATAGCCATGCCAATCTCAATTTCACAATTCGCTCAGCATCGAAACAGACGGGGTAAAATTACCGCTAAACTCTCTATAATTTCGGCTAGTCTATGGTTGAGGTTGATTTCTGGAATAGCTGTTACTGCAATCGCCCCGATGGTACTCAGTAGCAATACAGTACAAGCTGCTGTGATAGAAGATTGGAAACTTAATCCTAATACAGGCCAAGTTGAAGTCCTGTTACCTGAAGGCGTAATTCCCCAACTGTCTGTTCTCAGTCAACCTGGTCGCTTAGTGTTAGATTTACCCCAAACTGAAGTTGAGGTGAATGTCACTGAATTCTATGAAGATAGTTTAGTTCGTCAAGTCAGTTTAACCCAAGCCGAGAATCAAACAGCACGATTAACCGTAGATTTCTCACCGGGTGTGGTGTTGGAGAGTCAAGATATAGAATTACAACAAATTGGAATCGATAATTTATGGATTGTGCGTCCGGGGGTACAGTCGTTCGCCGCACCTCAAATCTCCCCTCAAGCCTCCCCTCAACCCAATCTCACCCCCAGTGAAAATGTTATTGTAGAACCCTTTACAGAAGTTGTAGAACCTCCTCCACCCCCAACGACTACTGTTCTAGAGTTTCCGACAGAATCTGATTCATCTGTGGATATTTTGAGAATTCCCTTGGAAGAACCTCAAGATACAGAATTATTTCCGCAAGGAAGCACAACCCCTCCAGCTATTGAAGTAGCCGAAGAAGTTGGGGTAGAAGAAGTAGCGCAAAATATAATGCCTGCCTCACCCACAGGAAGCCGTGTTATTCCCTATGGTCAACCCATTCCCAAAGCCTCTGAACAAGAGGTCATCACTTTTCGACCTCAAATCATCGATCAAAGTCCTCCGACTCTATTATTAGCAGCAGGGGATAGAATTACCTTGCGTTACCCCAGTCCAATTGAAGTCCCCTTGAGTGCGCGTCGAGATCGTCAGGAGGTATTATTGTTGCAAGGGGGAATCGTAGATCGAGAAGGTCGGTATATTATTCCACCGGATACCCCAGTAATTGGCCGCTTTGAAACCAGTTCAAAAGGGAGTCGGTTTGTGGCGGTAGCAATTAACATAGAAGATCAAACGATTCCTTTTGAAGCCCAGTCCGAATGGATTGATGGAGAATTGGATATTGACGCAGAAAAAGTAGCGATTGATTCTGGAATTGGTGGATTAGGCGGACTGTTAATTAGTGGTTTTTCTGGGATAGGATTATTAGTTGGGGCGATTGGCGGGGCAGCAGTTGGCGTCATTACTTCTCCTGAACCCACGACATTACAACCGGGTCAATTGATTGAAGTACAGTTATTAGAAGATTTACCCCAATCGGAATTAGTTTATCAGGGTATTAACTCGATGCCACCGTTCAATAATCCCCCAATCTTTGACTAAGTTGGCTTGAAAGTGGAGGAGGGAAATTAATATATTTTTTACTTGAAAAGACTATTGTTGATCCCTCTAAGCTAGTTATCAACCAAGTCAGTTTACTATAAATATGAATAAGTGATGATAATACAGACTGATATTCATGCAAAGTTGAGAATAATAGATTTAGGGAGTATTGAGGGCTGACTCACTTAGAAACAATTTTTATAATTTTTTGAAACTGGAAAAATCATTAATTAATAAATTTTATATCAAGCTTATATAATATATTTTTTAAAGGAGTCTGCAATCATGCCAGAAAAGCTAAAAAATTCTTTACTTGATATTGGGGATTATATCAGTATCGGTGGGTCGGAGTATACTAAAAATTTCAAAAATTTTGTAATTTTAACTCTGTTGATTAATTTACCGATAGCAATTGTGGGACTGTTCTTACCCTCTGAAGAACAACCTAACCCTGAAAATAGTTGGATTATTTTAATATTTATCCTACTGTCTATTATTCTAGGGACGCTGGCTGCACTTGCTGTTCCGAAAATGATTGAACGTTCCATTCAAGGTCAGACTTTAAGTGCAACAACAGCACTACAAAATGCTACCCCCAAACTCTTTATTGCCCTCGTTGTATCTATTATTACTGCCATCATTGTAGGAATTGGTTTTATATTACTCTTGATTCCAGGCATTTGGTTAGGGGTTCTGTTAAGCTTTACCTTCTCTGCGATCGCAGTCCGTAATTGTGGGTTAAATGCACTCAGCTATAGCCGTTCTTTAGTTAAAAACCGTTGGTGGGCTGTTTTTGGGCGAAGTTTACTTTTAGGGCTTTGTTTTGCTGTGGTGTATATATTGCTCGCTATTGCTGTCGGTCTCATTAGCGCTTTTATTAGTCTGAGTGGTTTCGAGTCTATATCAATACTCACGCAACTGATCTCTAATTGTTGTTTTGGTCTGATTAATTACTATGCTGCAACTGTGTATACAGTGATGTTCTTAAATTTTGACTATACCCGCAACTCACCTCCTACTTCTGTAGAACCTATTTGAGATCTCTTTTAATCTAAGATATAGCGCTGCGCGCTATAGTACTTACAAATTATCATTTCAATTATTCCCACATTACGACCATTAAAAGTTATGGCGATTGCGAGAGCGTCAAGATTTGCTTAATTATGGAAAACCATAACAGTTTGACACTCAGCCGAGGTAGCGGTTAGACCCCGGTGATTGAAAATCACGAGCGTGAATGCTGACGATTTTTTGAGCAAAAGTCTAGCTTTAACCATTATTCTCTCTGGTTTACCTTCCCAGAGTGACAGCTATAGAGTTACTGACTGCTATCGGACTGAATCGGACTGAATTTGATCCAACAATTCTGTTTGTACCCGTTGCCATTCCGCTTCTGCGGCTGTAAGCTGTTCGGCAGCAGTCCCCGAAACAAAACAGGTTTGAGCAAGATCTTCCCCCTCTAAAACAGCCCGCCCCATCATTTCTAAAGTTTTGCAGAATTGTGAAAAATTGAGCGCACCCAGTTGGGCACTACTGGACTTGAGGGTATGAGCCGCTTCTTTCAGTTCTTTGGCATCCTGATGAACCACACCATGACGAATGGCATCGAGATGTTGTGGGGCTTCGGCTAAGTAAGTTTCAATTAATAAATCGACAAACGGATCATCCTCATCATCATACTCTCGTAGAGCTTGGAGAACGTCTAAATTAATTGCTGATGGAGCTTGATCTGAATTGAATTGCTCTTCTGTCACGAGATAACCATCTACTTGAGTCGCTTCTGTTCCATTATCGTTGATTTTTGATAAAGGTTCTAGGGGTTGACATCGAGCTAGAGCGATCGCGAGTTCTTCTCGCCGCACTGGTTTTGTCACATAGTCGTCCATTCCAGCTTGCAGACACATTTCCCGATCGCCTTTCATGGCATTGGCTGTCATAGCAATGATCCAAGGTTTATGAGGACGGCGATCATGACCATCGCCATATTCATTACAAATACAGCGGGCGGTTTCTAAGCCATCCATCTCAGGCATTTGCACATCCATCAAAATCACATCATAAGACTGTCGCTGCAAAGCATCTAAGACTTCTAAGCCATTGCCGGCAATATCAGCTCGATAACCTAAACGTTGTAACAATTTAGTAGCCACTTTTTGATTGGTCATATTATCTTCTGCTAACAAAATTCGCAATGAAGATTGAACGGCAGGAGCAGTTGTCATCAATTGAGCAGATTCTCGCCCATCGCGATCGAGTTGATTTAAGCTTTCATGATCTGCAAAGATTTGCAGTAAAGTATTATAAAATTGGGATTGTTTTAAAGGCTTATTAATAAATCCAGCACAGTTAACATTGGTTTTCTCAATCCGTTTCACAATATTAGTATTACTAGCATAGTTAAAAATCACTAAGTTAATCGGCTGACGTTGCGGAAATTGTTTGCATAAATCAAGTTCTGCCTGACGAATGTTTGTCGCCAGTTCAATCTCATCCATATCGGGTAAATTAATCCCAATCATGACTAAATCGATATCCAGTATTTCTTGAAAAAGCTGAAGGGCTTCCACACCTGTTGTTGCCGTAATGGCTTCCATTCCCCAGGCTTTTACCTGCCGTAGAATCACCAGTTGATTGATGCTATGGCTTTCTACCACAAGCAGACGTTTTCCGGTGAAAAAGTCATCCGTAAATTCATGAATTGCAGAAGATTCAATGGTAGGAGCTTGAATGGTAAAATAGAAAGTTGATCCGGTTTTGTTGCTTTCAGGAATGACAAAATCTGTGGGGATATGACCCGATTTTCCGGTCAGAATTAAATCATCTCCTGGGGCATCCCGTTGGGCGAGAGTATGACTCACGACCCACATTTTCCCTCCCATTAATTCACTTAATCGTAGACTCACGGCTAACCCTAATCCTGTACCTCCATATTGTCGCGTGGTGGAAGCATCGACTTGGGAAAATGCTTTAAATAATCGATCCATTCGTTCGGGAGGAATCCCAATTCCAGTATCAGTAACAGCAAATTGAATCTCATACAAACGGCCTTGAGACTGTTGGGAATGAACCTGATTTTCTTCTGGGGAAAGAGCAGTCGCTTTGACTGAAACAATCACTTCTCCTGCTGTTGTAAACTTAATCGCATTACTGAGTAGATTTACTAAAACTTGACGCAACCGAGTCACATCTCCTAAAACCATATTAGGAATAGAAGGCTCAATAATATAAGCCAATTCTAAGCCTTTTTCTGAGGCTTTTGCTGAGAGTAAATCTAAGGATTCTTCAACACAGCTTCTGAGTTTAAAAGGTTGTTGCTCTAGCTCTAATTTTCCAGATTCAATCTTAGAAAAATCGAGGATATCATTAATAATAGTGAGTAAAGCATCTCCACTTGTGCGAATTGTTTCGACAAAATCTCGTTGTTCAGGGTTTAAATTCATATCTAATAGTAGCCCTGTCATCCCAATTACAGCATTCATAGGTGTACGAATTTCATGGCTCATAGTTGCCAAAAATTCACTTTTCGTTCGACTGGCTAATTCGGCTGAAAGTCGGGCTTCTTCTAATGCTTTATTTTGCTCAGATAGTTTGCGCTTACTCGCCACTTCTGCTTCTAAGAGTTTTGCTTGAGCAATTGTTAATCCGACTTGAAGGGCAACATCTTCTAAAAACTCAATTTCCTCTCCAGTCCATTGCCGCATCTGATCGCATTGATGCAACATAATAATACCATTGGGTTTATCTTGATAAGATGTTCTGATTGCCAACATCGATTTTAACCCCATGCTACGGCACATAGGGGCAGAGGATTCTAATAAATGATCGGTAAAAACATCTGATGAAACTAAGGCTTTGTCTTCTGAAAGAAGCAGTTCAAAATAAGAATTATATTGAACTGAAATCTCTAGATTTAGTGTAGATTCATATCCGGATTCTAAATATTCGGCTACGCAAGATAGATGGGGATAAGGATCGGGGATATAAGTATAAATTGAGCAGCGATTCACTCCAAAAACTCGTCCAATTTGGGTGGCTGTGGTTTGAAATACTTCTTTGGTTTCTAATTTAGATCGGACTTTTTGAGTAATTTGTTTCATCAGCAACAAATGCTGATTCTGCCGCTTTAAAATAGTGTATTCTTCTTCTTTCGTCACCGCATTTCCTAAATATTTTGCAATCAACTGCACCACTTCAATTTCTGTTGTTTTAAAAGAAGTTCTAGGAAAACGGCTCATAAAACTCAGAGTTCCATATAGTCTGCCTTTAACAAACACTTGAATGCCAATATAAGCCTCTATTCGCCTTTTTTTCGCGGCGGGATGATTTTTCCAAGGCGATATTTTAATCGCTTCAATGCAAATCATCTCTGAGATTTTAACCACCTCTTGCTCAAAGGTATTATTTAAAAGTAAAGTATCTCCCGAGCCTAAACTAAACGGAAAGTCATCGCTGGCATGAGTGGCAATCACTTCATAATAATTCGCTTGAACTTTACCAAATAAACCCACATTCATATTGAGTTGATGACAACCCATGACTAACAGTTGAGTAAACTGTTCTTCTATAGAGAGTTCTGAATTAATTGTAATTTCATAAAGTTGTCGAATAGCTTCGGCTCGGTCTTGCTGTTCTTCTTGAAATTCTAATTGCTCAACTCGATCATTTAAAGTACCTGCAATCCCAATGGCGTGGCCTTTTGCATCTAACATTAAACGGGCTGAAAATAATACCCGTCGATACAGAGAGGCTTGAAAAGCTAAAGTTTGCGGTTGAGTAAAACCGCTCGTATTATCATTTCGATGATAAGCTACTGTAAATCGGAGTTCTTGTTGATAGGATTCTAAATCTCCAGAAATAATTGATTCAAATAAAACGGCACATTTTTCTTGTTCATCTGGATGAATAAAGTTTAAAAACTGATACCCTAAACAATCCTCAACCCCATACCCCGTTAACTCTGTCCATGCCGGATTTAAGAATGTCCAGTTGCCTAAATAATCTGTCTTAAAAACCACTTCATTGATGCAATTAATCACATCTTCAGCTAAGAGATTGGAGGGCTGTTTAATATGGGTTTCCGGCTGAGCTTGGGTAACATGAGCCTGAGTTCCGACGATTCGGAGCGGTGTTCCTGTTTCATCCCAAATGGCTTTTCCTCGAGTCAACATCCATTGATAATGACCCAATTTACTCCGCATTCGATATTCCACTTCAAAGCGCTCTGTTTTCTGAGTGATATGTTCTTTAATAATTTGCTTAAATCCATTGAGATCATTAATATGAATTCGGCTTAACCATTCCTCGATTGTCTGATTGATCTCATGATCTTCATATCCTAAAAGCTGCTTCCAATGACTTGAATAAAAGACTTGATGGGTTTTAAAATTCCAGTCCCATATCCCTTCTTGATTGGCTTCTAATGCTAAAAGTGCTTGCTGTTCTGAAGGGATAGGTACTGATGGAGTAATCGCCCGAGTTGCTGGAATAGTCGGTTTAAAATGAAGAACCTGTTGCTGATAGTTTAACAGTGTTGTGTGCATAGAACGGGGAGAAAGGGCTTGTTTTAAGATCAGCCTCGGAGAAATTAACCGTACTGGAGAGCTATTTTTCCCAACTACAATAAAGGGGAGTTGATGATAGTATTGATGCATTAATTTCAATACTTTTTGTAAAGAGGTTTGCGATCGCACAAAAATTGCAGGGGTATTACAAATCGCTTCAGCCGACACTTGATTTAAACTTAGCCCTAATGCTTGAACTTGCAACAAGTCTCGGCGAGTCACCACCCCAAGAATCCGACGGTAGCGCTGTCCCCCTTGAGGTGCATTGGGTAGAGTCGGTTGATGCTCTGAGTCTGGGGTCGTCATCACCACTGTACTGACTTTGTATTTATACATTAACTGGGTTAAATGCCGGGCTGAAGTGGTAATCGGCGCATAAACCAGTTTAGACTCTGGGGTAGAGATCACTTGATTCAGGCGAATTAGATGATCGGGTAAAGATAGGGGTGTTTGATTGGGGGGTTGAGAAACCGGAGAATGAGGCCAAATTGCTGTTTGAGTCGCCTGTAATAGAAGATGTGGCGTAATCATCCCAATTAACTCCTCCGCCTCGTCTACAATGGGCAGATGATTAATTTGATATTGCTCTAGCAGAGAAAATAAACTAAAAATATTGGGAATATCTGACAGTTTAGCCACGATCACAGAGCGAATCATAATCTGAGAAATGGCAAAACCCCTGAGAAAATCTCCAATTGCGTTGAGTTGAATTAAATCCTGTTCGGTAAAAATACCAATAATTCTAGAGATTTGCGGGGAGAGTTTTGGGGGGTCTACCACCAGCACAGCACTCGCTCCCTGACTCGCCATCAATTGAACCACCACTTCAATGGGGGTTTCGGGAGAAACCGTTAAGGGATGGCGATGAATGGCTTGACTAATGGCAGGGACTTGCATGACATTGGCACTCGGTATGATCGGCTCGGAAACTCAGTTTTAGATGGCTCCAAAACCCATAGTGACTGACTTGACGTTCGTTAGGGTAGGAACCGCAGACAACGGACACCAGGACAAACCCTAACGGCTTAGTATTAATCAGATCTATTACTACCATTTTGACCTGTGAGTATCAAATTTCATATTTTTGTTTATTGTTTAATCACAGCGGATCTATAATTAAACGACTTTAATAGATTGCCCAGATTGGCCTTAAACATCGTCTCTGTGATGGAACCTGGGATGTCAGTCCCTTGAAGCCACTAGTGAAATCAATCTCCTCGTCTCCTCATCAACCACGCTCAAGTCGCAACTTTTATAGTAACTCTGGCTAGAGCGATCGGCGAATTTGTCACAGAATTGCATAACCTGCAAATGAGCAGAGATATGTGCAAGTACAAGGAAGAACAGAATTTTAGGTGTATCGACTGATGTCTATCCGACTCGTTTATCGGCGGAACTTTAATCCAGGTTTGTAGTAATGAAACGCAATTAACTTGCTTGATTCTGACTATACTGAGAGTCAATCAATAGTCAGAATTCATACGCGGTAAAAGATGAGTGTGATTGTGATTTAATCATCAATTCTAACTTCCCTAATCTTTAGATGATTTCGGCTTGCATCTCTACTAATGTATCTCCTACTCATAAGGAAAGGACGATTAGTTAGCTTCATCTAAACACAGCTACTTTTTCAGTCATTGCAGGGCAGAAACGCTCAACTGAACATTTTTTCTAGATTGAATTCTATTTCACTCTAGGAACGGTTTAACTTGTGACTTTTCATCCCATTCAGTAAATGCTTTCATTAGAAAGCATCTAATCTAAATACAGAGGAATTCTTCATGTTAAACTTAAATATCGCAACTGTCAAAAACGCAATCTACGGTACTAGTGGAAACGATAATTTGACCGGGAATGATACACCGATGTGGGTGATTGAAAATGGTCAATATTTACTAGAATCTGCTGATGATGCAATCTACGGTTATAGCGGGGACGATCGGTTAAGAGGTCGGGGTGGCGATGACGATCTGTTTGGCAGTTTTGGAAATGACTATCTTAACGGCGGTAATGGCGATGACAATCTTGACGGGGGTTGGGGAAATGACTCTCTTTATGGACGTACTGGAAATGACGATCTGATTGGTAGTTATGGTAATGACTATCTTTCTGGGGGTGTAGCAACTTCTGGTCAATCCGGATATGATACGATGACTGGTGGAGCTGGAGCCGATACATTTGCCCTCAATGGTGATTACTTAGGCGATGGATTTGCTGTTATTACGGACTTCGACAGTGCAGAAGGCGATATCATTCAGCTCTATTTACCTGATAATTACACACTGGGTACTGTTAATTATGGTGGAACGGCTGCACCAGATACAGTCATTTTCTCTGGCTTCGATGCAGTGGGTATCGTCTTGGATCAGAGTAATCTCAGCTTAGCCTCAGACTTTAATATTGTTGCCCCTCCAGTGCTTTAAACACCGATTCAACTTCACCTCATGACTATCGCGAAGTGTGAAAATTTAACTCTCAACTAACCTAATAACCTAGAGCCTTATTCCTAACAAACTGTGATGTACGAATCGCATCATCTACAGCTTGATATTGATAGGGCTTTCCTTTGGCTTTAAACTCGTAAACGATTATGCTCGACTACCATAATCAATGTTGAGATTTTAACATAGAATGCTATTCATCCCGCCACTAAAATGGAGCTGTTCTGGCAAAAGAAGATAAACTAACTAGAGGCATTCTCAGCAATAGGTTTAGGCATGACGGATTTAATAGCAAAATTGGGTGTAATTGGCGGCGGGGTGATGGGAGAGGCTTTACTGTCCCGGTTGATCGAACAACAGATTTATCAACCCACAGAGGTAACTGTCAGTGAACCTCAAGCCCAACGACGGGAGACTTTAGCCCAACAATACGGAGTTAATGTCACGGGTCAAAATTCCCAGGCGGCTACTGCTATAGAAGTTTTGTTACTTGCGATTAAACCTCAAATATTCCAAACGGTTGCTGCTGAATTATCCGCTGTGGAAATGCCTGCTAATACTTTAGTTGTTTCTATCTTAGCGGGTATGCCGTTAGCCCAGCTAGAAGCCGCTTTTCCCGGTCAACCTGTCATTCGTGTGATGCCCAATACTCCGGCATTAGTCGGGGCGGGAATGAGTGCGATCGCAGCAGGAGTTCAGGTGAAACCCCATCACCTCCAACAAGCTAAACAGATTTTAAATGCAGTGGGGGAAGTTGTAGAAGTGCCTGAACGGTTAATGGATGCGGTGACTGGATTATCGGGTTCTGGGCCGGGATATGTAGCGGTCGTAATTGAAGCTTTAGCCGATGGTGGTGTTGCTGCTGGACTCCCCCGTGCGATTGCTTCCCAACTGGCCTTACAAACGGTTCTAGGAACCGCTCAGCTATTGCAACAGTCTGCAATGCACCCGGCTGAACTTAAGGATCGCGTTACCAGTCCAGGGGGAACCACGATTGCAGGGGTTGCTCAGTTAGAACAAGCGGGATTACGTTCTGCTTTAATTCAAGCGGTTCTAGCAGCCAGTCAACGTTCTCAGGAGTTAGGCAGTTGAGGATCCCCCTCACCCCTAACCCCTCTCCAACCTCTCCCAGAGGGAGAGACCATTCGTTCCCTCTCCTTTCAGGAGAGGGTTAGGGAGAGGTTCTAGGCCCTTGTGAGGCTAAAAGCCACGCAAAAAGCGATCGCGTAACCCTTCTAACTCTGAGGCTGTAAACGGGTTTTCTCCCCTTTTTAATGCCGCTAACCAACGCTGCCGTTGTTGTTTCTTTTCTTCTTTCCAGTTATTGAAATAATTACTATCTAATACAGCCTGAAAATCTGCAATTGCACCTGTAATATTCCCTGTTAACGCTCTAGCTATTCCACGAGTATCTCGATAAGATAAATTATAGTCTTCTAATTCCACTGCTTTTTCTCCCGCAAATAAAACCATTTCTGCATGGTAATGTAAGCTGCCAAACCAACATAATTGATTCCAAAATTCAGCCGCAATTTCCAGTTTAGGATTGAGAGTTTCAGCTTGATGATAAGCTGCGATCGCTTCCTCAATTTTACCTTCTTCAGCTAGACTATATCCTCGACTTAATATAACTGCTGCTGCAAATTCTGGGTATTGTTGTAAATCTTCTGAAACTCCAGTCGTTTTATGTAATCTAATAATATTAGATCATAATATTAGACCATCGTGTTCTGTTGTTCCATTTGATGTCACTGAGGTTGGCATTAATGAGTTTGGCAGCATTTAGGTTGGCATCATTGAGGTCGGCACTTGTGAAGTTGGCATCACTGAGGTTGGCAGCAGTGAGGTCGGCACGAATGAGGTTGGCATCACTGAGATTAGCACTCCTGAGGTTGGCATTAATGAGGTTGGCATTAATGAGTTTGGCATCACTGAGGTTGGCACGACTGAGGTAGGCATCACTGAGGTTGGCATCACTGAGGTTGGCACCACTGAGAAACTGACCCACAATTTCTAGAAAAGTATTAACCTTTAAACATTGGCTATAACCGATAATTTGAAGTAATTGGTTACGGTTAAATTCATCACTATCGGGTTGACCACAAGGATAAAAATGTAACTCTTGTTTCAATTCCTGATGAGATTGTCCATAACGATGTAATTCTAATAGCAGAATGAATACATTTAACCCGGTATAAATATCAACGGTTCTTTGTCCTATTTCTATCTTCTGCTTTTGTAACTGTTTAGCTTTTTTTAGAGGAATGATCTCTTCTGTGGCTTCAATAAAATTCCCCTCGCACCACTGCCAATAAAAATCATGTAACCGTTGAAACAATACCACAAAGTCTATTTTATCTTGAACTAAAAGCGCCATCAAATATTCCAATATCTCAGCCGTGAGATGACCATAACCAAATAAATCATAAATTTGCCATTCTAATTGTTGTGTAGAAATAGCATAATTAATTTTGCGTCGTTTCTCGGTTTTCTCTGTCCATTCTGCTATCGTCTCTGCCATGCGTTCAGCACAGAGAAATTCTCCAAAGCTTTTATGGAAGAATTCAACGGAATTATCAACCACACCGGACTTGAGATAAAAAGCCGCAAATGCATTTTTTAAACCTTGGTCAGAGTTGGCTTTTCTAGCTGCCTTAATGAGTTCTACTGCTGCTTTTTCTTCTTTTTCTTTTAATCGATTTTCGATCATTGTAATTGAAGCATATTCTCGTGCCGACTGCACCACACATAATCCAGCTTCGGCTAATACACTGCGTAATTCCTCTGGTTCTAAGACTTTATTATTCAGGTTATTACCCTCTTTTGTTCGTTGCTTATTTAATACAAAATCCAAAGCTTTCTGATATACTAAAACTTTAGACTCTCCAGAATTAACTGTTTTAAAATCATCTATACTTAGCGGTTTATCTTGATGCATTTCTGCTAATAAATACAGCACCAAAGGTTCCTGTGCTAAAATTTTGATCGATTCTGGACAATTATTATCTTGTAAAAAATCCCAAAAACTATTAACTTTTTCGGCTGCAATATCTGGATCAGCATCAACAATTGCTTGCCATTTTTTTAACCATTGTTGTTGAATTGTCTGATTCATCGGGATGATTTCTACTCGTTCTAAATTATTGGGCATCAACCCTTTAATTCCGTACAATGCTAACGGTCTACCAGTGATTAATACTCGATGTCCTCGTTCCTTATTTTGAGCAGCATCTTTTTGGAATTTTGCAACTTGTTCTAAAAAGTCCCTTAAATCATTACTAACCCCTCGTTCTAATAGCAACTCATCGAAGCCATCTAATAAAAATAAAAACCGAGTATTGCGGTCCGTTAACCAACCCCGATCTGTTTTAACAAAATCCCAGCCAATTGCAGACTCCAGAGTATTATCAATATCAGAATCAAAGTGGTTAATATCCCGCAGCAGAATTAAAATTGGTGTATAAATTGGGTGTAATTCTTGACGTACCCAATCCGAAAACATTCGACAAAATACACTTTTTCCTCGTCCGGGGCCGCCTTGCAAAAATAATACTTTTCCCTTTTTATTATCATCTAGTAAGATATCTTTTGCCCATTTTTCAATATTTTGAGGTGCTGCCTTCTTGTTGATCTCTCCATCAGAATTAACTGCTTTTACTTCCAAAGGAACATAAATATCCCGAAAGGTAAAATCTTGATCAAAAACGTTATCTTTTGGTTTTTTGGCAATAATATCTTCTAAATATTGATCGATACTTTTGTATACTTCTAAATCCTTTAACCAACCGTCTCCATAAATTGCGGCTAACCGTTTAGCGGAGTCTTTGACTTCTGCAACAGCTTCTTTCATGTAACGATGGGTATTACGAGAAATGCGTTCAGTGATTGTATTTGCAGCATTTTCGCTTAACCCAGATTCTTGTAAACGTTCAACTAAAATATTGTTACATTCTGTGGCTAAAGCAGAGTGATGAAAACTAATTAAAGCTTTTTTTGCTTCTTTCTCATCCCACTCAAATTCACCCAATTTCTCAATCTGTTTCCCTACCTTTTCCGATGCTGATGTTTCCGTTAACTGAATTTCTGGATGAGTTTTTAAAAACTGTCGTATACTCTCCAAATAGGCAGCCTGACCCACTAATAATATCGAATCTTCTAATGTCGGTTCACGCCGTGTTTGTTCGACAATATAGGTTAGAATAGTGGTAGCAATGGGAATAAAAGGTAATGCTGAACCTGCAACTTTCCCTAACGGCGAGTTTAAGATATCTAACAGAGAATCAATATTTTCAATAAACGGTTTAAGTTCTTTAGCGCTTTTGTTTTCGTCGAGTGCCTTTGCTAAATCTAAAACCGCTTTGGCTGCTTCTGCGCTTCCTGTGGCTATTCCAGATAAAGATAGTTCAATGTCAGTGTTGAGAACATTCCAAATCTTTGTTACAAGTTTCCCCGCCATTTTTATGATAAAATTAAAGTGGTTATCGTTACTCTATTAACTTCACCCTGAAAGATTTGATTTTCACAAAAACAGTATCGTCTTTTAACAAATTAAATGGTGCGTAGGTGCGTTAGTTAGTAACGCACCCTACAGTTAATAACGCATTAAAGTAAAAACTTCAGTTGATATATTTTGACCGACTTGTTGATAACTTCTGAAAATACGAGGAAATTGATAAAGAGTTGTAGCGCTAAATAAAATGAAAGTAACCAATACACTAATAATTGTAATTCCTGAACTGGGTTTTTTCTGATCTTCTTCAATTGGCTGATTTAACAGTTCAAAGCATTCCTGTTTCACTGTTGCTTCCCAATCACATTGACTCAAATTAGAGTACATTACCATAAATCCCGGATTATATACAGATTGAGCAGGAATAGAGGCGTGTGAAGAGCGCAAGTTCATCGGCTAAATCCAAATTCTTAATTAACTCAATCATCCGTGATTTCTCGGATATCTTGAGTGATTGAGATCAGTTTAACAGTGTGAACTTCGTTCCTTATATTCTTGATCGGTATTTTAATAAAAGTTAATAAAAACTCATACACCTTCTCAAGTTTTGTCAACTCAAAAACTTGACAATTTAACGCTGTTGTGATTTATAAATCTGGTCAATCAGCCACATGGAAACCACAATCCCGATAAAATGAGCAACAATAGTATGAGTATTAGCGAGAACAATAAAAATATCGAGGGGTTGAATAAAGTCTTGTAAATTAATTGTGGGTTGAAAAAAGCCTCGCGGTTGAGATAAAGCTTTCCCTAGCAAAATACCGTTAATCGCTTCTGCCCCAACTAAGGTTAGGGTCATCCCAATCATATTACTAATCAGGGTCATGCGAATTTGCTTGACCGTTTCTGCCCGGTTAGGACGAGTTGTGGGGGATTTCAGTTTTTGGGCAAGGCGGGTATATCGAAAAGAGCGAAATGTGCTAAAACCTAGGATGAATAACCCTCCCCAAGCAAAGATTAAACCGCCCCCAGTGCCCGGTGAAGTGCCTGTTGGGCCAGCTTCTCGACTAGCAATTAATGAAGCGAATAATAAAATAATGCCAGAAATGACGGCAAGTACTAACTGAATCCAAAAGCAAACCCAGCCCCCCCGTCGGAGACCAGAAGCAATACGCTGCGCCGCAGGCGGCATAGATGAGGAGTCAGAGAGATTAGACATTGTCTCAACAAATAGGATTTAGGCGATCGCCCGTTGGCTCGTTAATTAGCCTCAGTATTTTAGTTTAGCAGAATGTTTCTCGATTAAACGAGAGATTCTTTTGACTTTACTGGGCAGACTCGACGCTATACTGAGTCATTGAAGCCTATTAAAGTAGATCTATTATGGACCCTCAAACTATTGCTAAAGTTGTCTCTGCTTACTTTGAAAACTTACAACAAATGAATCCTGAAGCTTGGTTAGCCACTTTTGCGGAAGATGGGGTAACTTATGACCCGGTGGGCAACCCGCCGAGTCGAGTCCATGAAGAATATCAGAAATTCTTTGGGTTGTTATCAATGGCATTTGCTGAGTTAGAAATCTCTCAAGATCAAGTATTTGTTGTCGGAAATGGTGCAGCAGTTAAGTGGACAATGCGAGGGTTAGGACGAAATGGAAAACAGGGAATTGCTGAAGGTATTAGTACTTTTGAACTGAATAATGCAGGCAAAATTCAGCAGGTTTGTTCTTATTGGGATGATGGGGCAATGATGAAGCAAATTAAGGGATAAGAGATTATTTGACTTCAGTATAATAAAGTTATGAATACATTGACTTCCTTGTCAAAACCATCCTATTTAGAATTGATTCAGCAGGAATTGCCAATTCCTCAAATTAAGAAAACTGCACCGATTGTTGTAGATTTGTTTGCGGAGGGCTTTCTCTGGGTTTTGAAGCAGCAGGCTTTAGAACAATCGGTTATGAAATGTTACCAGATGCCTCTGCAACTTATCAACATAATCTGGATGGATGCTGTCATCAAGTTACCTTAACTCAAGAAGTTGAATGGGTTGAGAAACCCGATGTAATTATTGGGGGTCCTCCTTGTCAACCCTTTAGCGTTGGTGGACATCAGCAAGGACTTAAAGATAGTCGTGATGGCTTCCCTATTTTTTTATCTGCGGTTGAGCATTGTCGTCCTCAATTAGCCCTATTTGAGAATGTTAGAGGAATGTTATATCGTAATAAAGGATATTTTGAAGAAATTGTTATAGCTTTGAGAAATTTAGAATATATCGTAGAGTGGGAAATCTTAACAGCTTCCCATTATGGTGTTGCTCAACGAAGACAACGGTTATTTTGTGTTGCTCATCGAGGAGATTGGGTTTGGCCGAAAAAAACTTATTTAAATTTTCCTTATACTGCAGGTGAAGCTTTAGGAGAACTAGCATATACAATTCCAAAAAATGCTAATTTTTTGACTCCAAATATGGATAAATATATTAAAAAATATGAGAAAGCTTCTAAGTGTGTTCGTCCCCGAGATTTACACTTAAATCAACCGGCTAGAACAGTTACTTGCCGGAATATTAGTGCCCCTACAGGTGATATGTTGCGTATTCTTTTACCTGATGGGCGCAGGCGAAGATTAACTGTTCAAGAAGCTGCTCGTCTTCAAAGTTTTCCAGATTGGTTTGAATTTCAGGGAAGTGAAGAAAGTCAATTTAATCAAATTGGTAATGCAGTGCCTCCCTTATTGGCAAAAACTTTAGCAGGTTCTGTGAAAAACTATTTAAATCACTGTACACCCACTGCTATGTCAGATGAAAAAATACTCCATCAACCCATACAACTCTCACTTAAATTATTTTAAATGAGTCAGGACAATTCTACTGTTGAAGTTCAGATTATACAAAAAACTCAGGAAGCTAAAGCTATTCTTCAAGAAATAGGTTTACCACCAGCACAACAAAACGAAAGATCTGCTTTAACTCTTCTAGCTATACTTAATCTCAAGCCGAATTATTCTTGGAGTAATGCCAGTAACCCTTTGATTTGCATTACTCAAATTATGGAATTTATTGCTCAATATTATGGCAAAAAATATCAACCAAATACCCGTGAAACAATTCGTCGTCAGACTGTACATCAGTTTTTAGATGCTGGCATTATAATTCGTAATCCAGATAATTTCTCAAGACCAGTTAATAGTCCCAAAACAGTTTATCAGATTGAAAAGAATATCCTTAAGCTAATTCAAAGTTATCAAGATAAGAGTTGGGAAAAGTATCTAAAAGAGTATTTGGCTGCTGTAGAGACTATAAAAAAGCGCTATACTCAGAAACAGAAAATGGAACGTATTCCTGTTAAAATAGCCTCAGGGAAAACCGTTTCGTTATCACCAGGTGGACAAAATTTACTAATACAGCAAATTATTAGAGAGTTTTGTTCTCGTTTTACACCCCTAGAGTCAGCTCATTTATATTGGTGATGCTGAGAAAAAATGGGGTTATTTTGATCGTGATTTATTAAAAAGTTTAGGAATCATTATTAATACTCATGGAAAGATGCCCGATCTGGTCGTTTACTATGGTCGAGCAAATTGGTTAGTTTTAATAGAGGCGGTGACAAGTCATGGTTCTATCGATCAAAAACGTTATAATGAGCTTCAAATTTTATTTCAAGAATCAACAGTTGGACTGGTTTTTGTTACTGCTTTTTTAACTCGTAAAGATCTGGCAAAACACTTGAGTGAAATTGCTTGGAAAACAGAAGTCTGGGTTGCTGAGTCTCCCACTCATATTGTCCACTTTAATGGTGAACGATTTTTAGGGCCATATTGATAGTGAGTCAGTGTATTTTTCTTTTAACTTAACTGCACTACTACTTGATTATTTAACAATATTTCATTTGTTAATAGATCTTCGACGGTAATTCGTAGAAACCGTTGCGGATCGACTGTAAATTGAACTTTAATTCGATCGCTACCGGGATATCCTGGGGGATTTAACTGTGCGATACTGCGTCCTTGTTCGCTATCATTCAGGGATTGAACAGCCACTTGACTGGTTCCCATGATACGAGTAATCAAGCGATCGCCATCAAAATATACCTCCGTTCCGCCTGTTTCTGCTCCCAATTCTCCTAATATTAATTCTATGCTGGGTTGATTTTCTAATGAAGCCCCTAATACCAGTTCAACGGGTTGATTCATCGGGTAAGGTTGACCTGATTTAATAATCGGATGCCAACAGTGTCGCTGTTCTCGACGATTCCAATAGCGTACCCCATAACTGTGATATAAAAAATCTTCTATTTTTGTGCCTAAATCTAATTGTAATGCCCCATGAGAAATCGCTTCAAACGGTTGATCGCAGCGAATTTTTTCAGCAGGAAAGTATTGTTGTACCCAAGTTTGTACAGCCGGAATTTGTACGGTGCCACCCACGAGTAAAACGGCATCAATTTCTGAGACATCAATTCCTTGACGGCGGGCTTGTTGCAGTACTTGATTCATCGCTGTTTCTAAGCGATCAAAAAACTGGTTTTGTTTGAGAATTTCTTCAAACCGAGATCGGTTTAATTGCAATTGATAACTCTCTAAAGTTTCATCATCAAAATACACTTCTGTGGCTTGAGTTTGTAGCGATAATTGAATCTTTAAACGTTCAGCTAAGCGAGTCGTTAAAGGCGTTGCGGCTAGTCCTTGGGTTTGACTAAAATAATCCATTAACCAACCGTCAATATCTGACCCTCCTAAGTTTTGTCCAGCTTTAGCCAGTACCCGCGCTGTTTTCGCCTGCTGTCCGGAGGTTTCTGCAAAGGATTTTTGTCCCCATTTTAGGATAAACCCTAACGGTTTTGTGTCCGTGGTAGTATTCAATTGAACTAATGATAAATCTAAGGTGCCTCCCCCAAAATCAATCACTAATAAGCGTTCTTTATCGGCGAGTCCATAGCCTAAAGCAGCGGCTGTGGGTTCGTCCAACATTCGTACTTGTTCGACATTTAAAGTTTGACAAACTTGTCCTAACCAATGACGATAAGCTTCAAAACTATCAACGGGAACCGTAAAAGTTAAAGCATCCACCGGTAATGGAATATCTCGAACGGTATTAATCACTTCCGTCAGAAACCATTCTCCCACTTGTTCAAAAGTAATAATTTGATCTTCAAGTTCGGGTAAGAACCCTTGAACCTCTGCACCTATTCCTCGTTTAAAATTACTAAAAAAACGTGGATCGCGGCTAATATCAAGCCCGTTGTCCCGCACCTCTTGCCCCGCCAATACTGCCGCCTCATTCGCATTTTTGATATAAATTAGACTGGGAATTAAAGGCGGATTTTGAGCCGAAAGCAAAGATAAGCCCGGTAGTTTTAAGGTTTCGGGTTGCTCAGTTGCCGGGTTCCAACGGGATACAACAGTATTGCTGGTGCCAAAGTCGATCGCGATCGCCATTCAAGTTATTTTTAGTATTCATATAAGCTATAACTTTTCAGTGTATCAGAGTCTCTCATTAGTTCAGTTTTTAATCCAGCAGAGACGCTCTAGTCAGCGCCTCTACCCTGATTCTGATTTCTGATAAAGCTTTGCTTTCAAGCCATAATGGTATCTGACTTAACATGAAATACTGCAATCGTCATATTCTTGACAGAAATCTTAATGGTTTGAGCCAATCGCATTTGAGAAATGGGTTCTCTCAATAGCAGTTTTGAGGCAGCGATCGCCTCTGCCATATCTAAATTTCCACACTTAATATGCAACACTCCCCAGCGTCTAAAAACTTTACATTTTTCTAAGGGTTTGAGTTGCTGTAACTCCTCTTGGTTTTCCCGATAGAAATCCCAAATCAGCCGTGTTAGTTGTGAAGGTCGTCTCATGGTTCCAAAATTTAATTTCATTCGCTACAAGACAGAAGTACCGACTGCATTGAGGCACTTACTTTATTAGTATGAAGCATAAGTTTCACCCCTGAGCCGAGATCAAGTTCAATTTGAAATAAGACTTAATAAAAGTTTTCTCTTCGTCAAGTTTTGTAGGGGATGCGATCGCTACTATCTACGGGATTATCAATTAATTGAGTTAACTATTTTAGATGAATTTAATCATTTAGCAAGCTTTGACTCAAATATTGATCTAGGCTCAGAGTCATTAACCTTCTTCAATTACTCTGCTTTGTATAGCGCTTCGCGCTCTTGCAATCTTGCTATAGTAGACTGTGAGAGGATTTCAGAACTGTGGAATGTCCTAACGGGCTCTGCGTAGTGCTATAGCACCAAAGGTTAGGAGTAAAGACTGAGAATGATCTATGCACAATAATTGAGAGAATAATAGATTTTTTTGAAGTCTATAAAATGAAAAATCAAAACAAAAACAATAAAAATAAGTGAGATATTCGTATGTTTATCTTTAAACACTTGAGTTAAAAATATTTTATTCAAACTACAAAAAGGGCTAAAAGTATTTAAGCAATTTGGAATAATTTTTGCATAACTAAAGTGTTTATTTATGCTTTTTTTTGATTAAAAGCGGTTGAATATTCCTGACTTTGAACCGATCTGTTATCATTGAAAGTTATAGCAGTGCGCGTTATATTACTTACAAAATTGAAGAAATTAAAAATTTCGAGAATCTTTATAGGATAAGCTTTTTGCGATCGGCAAGCTAACGAGCCGATCGCGCAGTGCTATAATTTCCTCCATGACTACATCTTTGCTCTTGTTCTAGCAAACAATTTAACCGCCGCAATACAAACATTGCTAAAATAACATCACGAGATTTCTCGTGGGTTCATCGGCAATTGAGCAGATCAAGGAAATCCGTTTATATTGGCTTGCGAAGAAAGAAACGTTTCGGTTGACGAAATAGAACCGTATTCCAATTCCAGTCTACTTCTTGTAGTTTATATCCTGTATTGCGGTAGAGTCGTCTAGCCTGATGGTTATTCTCCAAAACATGAAGATATAACTCAGAAAATCCCCATTGTTGGGCAATTGACTCGCAACTGAGTAACAGTTGGCGGCCGACACCTAAGCGTCGATACTGAGGATGAACCGCTAAGTTGGAGATATACAGAATATGATTTCCTGTCGTCATCGGCCATGTTAAACGCGATCGCATCCCAATTTCGACAGTGCCAATGACCACTTCTTTGTTTTCTAACGGCTGTTGGCTAACAGCGGCTAAGCACAGATAGCGCTGGGAACCGGATGCCAGTCGTTGACGTAAATCTTCATAAATGCCTAAGCGAAGAATGGGGTAAACCCAAGCCAGAATGCCCTCACGAGAGTGGAAACTGAGAGTAAGTACCTCGGTCAGTGCCATTAAATCCCCAGAGTTGGCCCTGCGGATATTAAACTGAGAGGAACAAAACTGCCATTCTTCGTTTTGTTGGGAGTGTACGATTGAGGTCCAGAAAAAAGAATTCACAGTTGTGAGTGTATCGTTCAACGTTAACCCATACCTTTTCTAACTCTAACAATTCTTCTTCCAACTGAGTTGACTCCCATCAGAGATAATAAGAATGTCTTGCATTAGCAAGGTGTGGCTATTTATATCAAATCATGGTCGATTTACTGTTAATCAGTCTCCTTGGTTTTCTGGGTAGTTTTGGTCACTGCGCCGGAATGTGCGGCCCGCTAACAGTGGCGTTTTCCCTTTCTCATTCTACCTCGGACAATCAGAAACGCCCTTGGCAATTCCATCTATTGCTCAATGGTGGTCGTATTCTGAGTTATGCTTTGGTGGGGGCTGCAATTGGAGGACTGGGTTCTGTCCTGATTGCCAGTGGACAAATCGCGGGCATTGGCAGTGGAGTGCGACGAGGCATTGCTATTTTCACTGGTTTAATGTTGATTGGGTTAGGGATTGCTCAACTAAAACCCGCTTGGTTACCCCATTTACCCCTGTTACATCCTCTATCCCCTAAAACCTGGCATCAACGTCTTAATCAGGCTATGATGGCAGTCTCGATGCATAAACGTTGGTGGACTCCTGCCATGCTGGGGTTAGTTTGGGGGTTAATTCCCTGCGGTTTTCTCTACACGGCCCAAATTAAAGCGGCAGAAACCGGAGACTGGTGGCTGGGGATGATGACAATGTTAGCCTTTGGTTTCGGCACATTGCCCACACTGTTGGGAGTGGGGATATTTGCCAGCAAACTCAGCAGTAGCCAACGCAGTCAACTCTATCGTTTAGGGGGTTGGTTGACTTTGACGATTGGAATTTTAACGCTATTACGGACTGGGAGTCATGTAGATTATACCGGATATGCAGCTTTATTCGGTTTGGTCTTGGCTTTAATTGCCCGTCCTCTTAGTCGCTTTTTGCCACAACTATTACGATGCCGCCGTGGCTTAGGAGTGGGTGGTTTTATCTGTGCCGTGGTTCATACTGGGCAGATGATCGATCATACGTTTAAATGGAATCTGGCGGCGTTTGAGTTTATGGTGCCTCAACACCAATGGGGAATGGGCTTAGGAATAGTAGCATTACTGTTAATGACTCCGGCTGCTTTTACCAGTTTTGACTGGATGCAACGCCGTTTAGGTCAATATTGGCGACGTATTCATTTATTAACGATTCCGGCTTTATTATTGAGTAGTGTTCATATTATCCTCAGCGGTTCTAATTACCTCGGTGGATTTGAATTAACTTTCTCAAATCGCGGGCGCGTGGTTGTATTAATTGTCATGATAATGATTGTATTATTAGTGCGATCGCGTTGGATTTGGTCTTTGTTATCTCTTGAGAAATTCTATGTCTCAACTCATTCCTCTCAATAAAGTTTTTACCTACTTTGTAATCGCTGGATCTTTAGGTTTACCACTGATTACCCATACTGTAATGGTTGCGATCGCAGAGGGTGGGCTTGCCCATATCGCCCCTACGTTTGCCCACGAAGTCGAAGTTTCCGGAACTGTTGCGGCTACATTTCACCTAGAACCTAATCATAATCCGAAAGCTGGAGAAACGGCTCAAATTTGGTTTGCCCTGACTCGCAAAGGGGGTGAGATTATTCCTCTGTCTCAATGTCAATGTCAACTGTTAATTTATACCGAACCGCGAAGCGAAACCGATCAACCATTAATGATACCTGAACTCAATCCTATTTCTGCTGAAAAATATCAAGGCATTCCGGGGGCTGATGTTGTATTTCCTAAAACGGGACGTTATCAACTGGAATTAGTGGGATCGCCGAAAAACAGTGATGATTTTCAAGTGTTTAAATTTACTTATTCTGTGACTGTTCGTTAGTCTTTAAAATACCGGAAAAAAACGGGAGCTTGATAGCTACAAGGTTTCAAGCCGTGGTGGAAAAGCGCGAACTCGGCGGCTCTGGTTTGCCGTCCCGTCGAAGTTTGTAAGAAGCGACGCGAGCGGTTTTAACCGCCTACTATATCCAAATTTTGTTAGGATATAGTTATGATTATACTCGAATTTAAAGCTAAAGGAAAAGAAGGTCAATATCAGGCTATTGACGAAGCCATACGCACATCTCAATTTATCCGCAATAAATGTGTCAAGTATTGGATGGATAATCGGGATGTGAGCAAGGCTGCGTTGATGGGGTACACAAAAATATTGGCACGCGCATACTCTTTTGCTAAGAATTTGAATGCGATGTCACGTCAAGCTGCTTCTGAAAGAGCATGGCAGTCAATTGCACGATTTTATGACAACTCCAAGAAAGGGATTAAACCTGTAGGATATCCAAAGTTTAAAAAGCATTCTCGTTCAGTAGAGTACAAAACTCAGTGTTGGAAATTGCTTAATCCCAAACGAATTCAGTTTAAAGATCTTGGGGTTTTTAAATTAATTGGAACCTACGACTTAGCCTTTTATCCAGTTGAATTAATCAAACGGGTCAGGGTAGTTTGTCGTGCGGATGGTTACTATGTTCAGTTTTGTATCAAGATTGATGTGACGCAAGAGGTTAAACCTTCTCAGCGTGCTATTGGATTAGATGTAGGCTTAGAATATTTCTACAGCGATTCATTCGGGAATCATGAAGAAAATCCTAGATTTTATCGACGTAATGAAAAGCATCGAGCTAAATTAAATCGAAGATTTTCTCGGACTGAGAAAGGGTCAAAAAACAGAGCAAAGGCTAGAAAAAAATTAGCCAAGTTAGACCTCAAAATAAGTAGGCAGCGTATAGAACACGCCAAGAGACTGGCGCGTTGCGTAATCCAATAAACACGATTTAGTCGCCTACGTTGGCGCAGCCTGCGCCTGGAGCGCATAGACTTGAAGGTCAGAAACATGGTTAAAAACCACAAACTAGCTAAATCAATTAGTGACGCACCGATGGTATCAGTTCAGATGTTGGCTAGAATATTTTGGTAAAAAGTTTGGTAAAGTCACTGTTGCTGTAGAACCTCACTTTACTTCTCAAAACTGTTCAAGTTGCGGAAAAGTTGTTAGAAAAACGTTGTCAACCCGGACTCATAAGTGTAGTTGTGGGTGTGAGTTGCAACGGGATACGGCTGACGCCACGCTTCGCGAACATAATGCAGCATTGAATATTTTAAAGAAAGGCTTAGGTACGGCGGGGCACGTCGGAACCTGGATTAATAATCCAAACGCTTCTGGAAGATTTGACGAAGTTCATGCCGAACGCGCGCGCGTGGCGTAAGCCGTATCCCGGAGCTTGCATCCGGGAGAACTGTGACCGCTTTGTTGACTGATTCAGGTCTGTTAATGAAAGTTGGATCATAGAAAGAAGAATCCCCGTCGATTTATCGCGGGGAGTGTCAATGATAACTCCTTACTTCCCCGCTTTCGCGTAATGCTATAACTATTGCGCTCAGAGAACTGTTAAGTAGATCTAACTATTGCGCTCAGAGAACTGTTAAGTAGATCTAACTATTGCGCTCAGAGAACTGTTA